>CAZTIZ010000011.1:0-41497 GCA_964613845.1 uncultured Corynebacterium sp. | reverse complement strand
GTTAATAGGACACTAGCACCTCAAGCTAGCGCGTCTGCCATTCCGCCACCCGGGCAGGGTGTGAGTACTGTCAGCCTCTCGGCTGGGCACCTGCATACTGTATCCCGACCCCCAGATGAAGCACAAATCGGCAGCTCAGGGCATTTTTTACCCTCTTCTATACGGTTGTCCCGAGAGCTGCCCGGCGGCGCATTCCGCCCTGGCCCGGAAACACGGACGGGACTCCGGTATCTCAGGTACAAAAGAAGATATGAGCCACTACGCGAATGATCCCCGTTTCCCCGGCCCCGACCCCTACGCCGCGCTGAAGGATCTCCCCTCCTTCCCGCTGAGCTCCACCGATTTCTCTGACGGTGATGAGCTGGGGGAGCAGTTGCGGGCCCCCGCTAATGTCTCCCCGCACCTGTCCTGGTCCGACCTGCCGGAGGGGACCAGGTCACTGACTGTCACCTGCTTCGACCCGGATGCGCCCACCGCCTCCGGGTTCTGGCACTGGGCCGTGTTCAACATCCCGGTCTCCGTCACCGAGCTGGCCACCGGGGCAGGCTCCGACGAGACCCTGGGCGGAATCGACGGGGTGGTCTCCCTGGCCGGGGATTCCGGCCAGCGGACCTACTACGGCCCCAACCCGCCGGCGGGGCACGCGCCGCACCGTTATCTGTACGCGGTGCACGCCGTCGACGTCGAGAAGCTCGACATCGATCCGGACTCCACGGCGACGGTGCTCGGCTTCAACCTCTATTTCCACTCCCTCGGCCGAGCCATCCTGTGGGGCTGGTACGAGAACAAGTAGTCTTCTCATTCATGACGGCCAAGAATCAGCAGAACCCCCCTCCCCGGGCCTACCGGGTCCCCACGGCACTACGCGTCGGCGGTGCCTTCATGGCACTGGCGGTCGCGCTCCTCATCTTCACCGTGGTCGCGGTATTCCGCGACGGGTGGATGTCGCCCTTCGTGGTCACCCCGGCGTTTCTCATGATCCTGCTCGCCGCGGTGATCCTCGGCGCCTTCGCCACCGTCCGGACGGACCAGGCGGCCTCCCGGACCCAGGTCATCGCCCTGGTGGTTGCCGTGGCGCTGGTGGTCCTCAGCCGGTTCCTGCCCGACACCGCCCTGTACGTGATGAGTCAGTTCTGGCTCGCCATGTACATGGTGCTGGCGGTGCTGTGCGCCCTGGTCATCCGTCGCGCGCTCCTGCCCCGCTGACCAATGTGGCCCGGAGGCTGTTAGGCCTCCACCCAGTCCAGACCGCAGCCCACGGCCCCGGAGATCGACTCCAGGCCATGGATCCGGATCTGGGTGGCGATGCCCCGGTGGATGTCCCGGATCCAGTCGGGCCCACCATAGATCAGGCCGGTGTAGCCCTGCAGCAGGGTGGCCCCGGCCGCGATGCGCTCCCAGGCCTGCTGCGGGGTGGAGATACCACCCACGGAAATGAGCACCAGCTGGTCACCCACCCGCTCCCGCAGGCGCTTGAGTACCTCCAGTGAGCGCTCGGCGACCGGGGGGCCGGAGATTCCACCAGCACCCATATCCTCCACCTCGGACGCCGGGGTGACCAGGCCTTCCCGGGAGATCGTGGTGTTGGTGGCCACGATGCCCGCCAGTCCCAGCTCCAGGGCGAGATCCGCGACGGCGTCGACGTCCTCGTCGGAGAGGTCCGGGGCGATCTTGACCAGCACCGGGGTGCTCGTCGACTCCTGCACCGCAGCCAGGATCGGGCGCAGGGACTCGACGGCCTGCAGGTCCCGCAGGCCCGGGGTGTTGGGGGAGGAGACGTTGACCACCAGGTAGTCAGCCAGTCCCCCCAACAGCGAGGCAGAACGGCGGTAGTCGTCGACGGCCTGCTCAGCGGTCACCACCTTGGTCTTGCCGATGTTGATGCCGATGATGTCATCGGAGCGGCGGCGACGCAGGTTCGTGGCCACCTCGGCGGCCCCGGCGTTGTTGAATCCCATCCGGTTGAGGATCGCCCGGTCCTCCTTGAGGCGGAACAGCCGCGGGGTGGGGTTACCCGCCTGTGGGGAGGCGGTGACCGTGCCCAGTTCCGAGTATCCGAAGCCGAGGGCGGTCCACGTGTCGGGGGCGGTGGCGTTCTTGTCGAAGCCGGCGGCCAGGCCCAGCGGGCGTGGCACGGTCCGGCCGAACACCTCCTGGGACAAGACCGGGTCGGTGACCGCCATGACCCTGCCCAGACCGCGGTTGACCGGCGGCAGAGCCTGCAGGACGCCGAGACCGTCGTTGATGATGCCGTGGATGCGTTCGGCGGGCAGGGTGAACATGGCCTTCAGGGCGGTCTGGTACAGGCGGGTGCGCAGGCTGTTCCGGGTCACGGTCGGGGCTCCTTCAGAGAGGGGGTCAGTTAGGGGAGGGTTCGGTGGGTCGGTCGATGACCTGCAGGCCATCGCCGGTGGCGGAGACGGACACCAGGGTGCCGTCGGGCAGCGAGACGATGTTACGGGCATCAGCCACGGAGTTGAGGCGGTGGGCCTCCAGCGGCACACCGGTGGAGATGTCGTGGGCGGTGATCGTGTTCAGCGCGGTGGAGGCGATCCAGGCGAGCTCGTTGGTCTCGTCCCAGGCCACACCCCAGGGGCTCTCGTCCACTGGGGCGGTCTGGTGGAGACGGACGACGGTGTCGGTGGTGTAGACGGCCAGCTGGTTGCCGGAGGCGTCAGAGACCAGGGCCAGGCCGTTGGTGCCCGGCGCGACCTGGCCGACGCCGATGCCGACCCGCAACGTGCCTCCCTGGCGACTGTTGCTCCAGTCGATGTCCTGGATGGTGGTGTTGGCGTTGTTGGTGCGCAGGACCGCGTCCGGGCCGTCGGTGACGGGCACGCTGACCAGCTGGGTGCTGGGGGAGGCCACGGAGATGGTGTCGGTGTCACCGTCGCTGTGGAAGACGGTGACCTCGGCCTCCTCCTCATTGCCGACGATGAGTTCACCGCTGCTGAGCAGGGTGGCTGCGGTGACGGGGGCAGCGGCGGAGACGTCACGGGAGGTCTGTCCGGCGTCGGCGGCGTCGATGAGCTGGACCTGGGTTCCGCAGGCCAGGACGAAGGTGTCACCGGTGGCGGTGAGGTCTCCGCAGGCGGCATCGATATCGAGCTCCCGGGCCTGCCCCGCCTCGAAATCCCCGATGGTGCCCACGGCCAGGGTGGTGCCGGAGCGGAGGGCGAGGACCTCGCCGGCGCTCTCCATGTCGGTGACCTCCGACCAGGCAGCGGGCAGTTCAATGACCTGGCCGTCGGGGTCAGTCGCGGTCGGGGAGGGCTGGGGGGTGGCGTTGGCCATCTCCGGTCCGGGATCCGGGGCACTGCCCTGTTGGCAGGCCGTCAGGGCCAGGGCGGAGGTGGCGATGATCGCCGCCAGGAAACGAGCTCGTCCGGTCGCAACATTCACAGACCATGAGCCTAGCAGCGGTGGGAGCGGGCTCAACGAGAGACGTCGTCGAGGGCCTTGCCGATGGCGCGGGGCAGGGTGGTGTCGGTCACGGCGAGCAGTTGCGTGAGCTGATCGGCGGTGCTGGCGCCGACGATGGCGGAGGAGACGCCGGGCCGGTCCCGGATCCAGGCGAGGGCGACGACGGCGGGGGAGAGGTCGAGGCCGTCGGCGGCGGTGGACAGGGCCTCGACCACGGTGTGGGCCTTGGTGCCCAGGTAGGTCTGTGCCTCGGTGCGCGCGCCCGGCGGCATGCCGGAGCGGTAGCGGCCGGTGAGTACGCCCTGGGCGAGGGGGGCGGCGGCGAACATGCCGACGCCCAGGTGGCGGGCGGCGGGCAGAAGCTCTTCCTCGGTGTCCCGGACGAGCAGGGAGTACTCGTTCTGCGCGGCGACGAGCGCGCGGCCCGGGGCGACCGCGGTGGAGGTCACCGCCAGCTGCCAGCCGGCGTATCCCCGGACGCCGGCATACCGGGTGCGACCGGTGCGTACGGCCCAGTCAAGGGTGTCGGCGACCTCGGCGGGCGGAGTACGTTCGTCCCAGTAGCCCACCGACCACACATCCAGGTGGTCGGTGCCCAGATTCGCCAGGGTGGTGTCGAGCTGCAGCATGAGGCGGCGGCGGGAGCAGTCGACGCGGCGACCGACGGGTGAGTGCGGATCCACGCCCGAGGCGGAGGTGAGGATGATGGAGGAACGGTCCACCCCACCGTTGAGGACCTGCCCGAGGACCCGTTCGGCGCGTCCCTGGGCGTAGGCGGGGGAGGAGTCGATGAGGGTTCCTCCCGCCCCGAGGAACCGGTCGAGGATCGATCCGGCCTCGGTCGCGTCGGTGCGCGCGCCCCATGTGGCCGTACCCAGGCCGATCTCCGAGACCCGCAGGCCGCTGACACCCACCAATCGTTGCTTCACCTCGTCCACACTAGTAGTACGGTGGTTCGCGTGAACCACGCGATTGAACTGAACCAGCCGGTGCTGCTGGCCGCGGCCGCCGAGACTACCGCGGAGCAGATGACCTGGACACAGGTGATCGTCCTATCCATCGTGCAGGGACTGACGGAGTTCCTCCCGGTCAGCTCCTCCGGGCATCTGCGGATCGTCTCCGAGCTGTTCTGGGGGCAGGACGCCGGCGCATCCTTCACCGCCGTGGTGCAGCTGGGAACAGAGGCCGCGGTGCTGCTGTTCTTCGCCAAGGAGATCTGGCTGATCCTCACCTCCTGGTTCCGGGGCCTGTTCAACCGGGAGCACCGGGACTACAACTACCGGATGGGCTGGATGATCATCGTCGGCACCATCCCGATCGCCCTCCTCGGTTTCTTCGGACGTGACCTCATCCGGGAGGGCCTGCGCAACCTGTGGATCACCGCCACGGTGCTGGTCCTGTTCTCGTTGGTGTTCATCCTGGCGGAGAAGTACGGCAAGAAGACCCGTGGTGCCGATGAACTGACCATGCGAGATGCCATCGTCATGGGTTTCGCCCAGTGCCTGGCACTGATCCCGGGGGTGTCGCGCTCCGGCGGCACCATCTCAGCGGGCCTGTTCCTCAACCTGGACCGGGAGGTCGCCACCCGCTTCAGCTTCCTGCTGGCCATCCCGGCGGTGCTGGCCTCGGGCCTGTTCTCCCTACCGGACGCCTTCGACCCCCAGGCCGGACAGGCGGCCTCCGGACTGCAGCTGCTGGTGGGCACCGGCTTCGCCTTCGTCGTCGGTTACGCGGCAATCGCGTGGCTGCTGAAGTTCGTCGCCAACCACTCCTTCTCCTGGTTCGCCGCCTACCGTATCCCCGTCGGCCTGCTGGTCATGGCGCTCCTGGCCGTGGGCGTTCTCCAGCCCTACTGACCCTCCGATAGAGTGTGATCCCATGCAGTCCTGGCCTTCCCCCGATGTTCCCGACGTCGACGGTTCCCCCGTCCCGCTCGCCCTCCACGACACCGCGGATCAGGAGGTGCGACCTGTTGAGGCCGGTGAGACAGCCGGGCTCTACGTCTGTGGAATCACCCCCTACGACTCCACCCACCTGGGGCACGCCGCCACCTACCTCACCTTCGATCTGGTCCACCGGATCCTGCTCGACAACGGCCACGACGTCCACTACGTGCAGAACATCACCGATGTCGACGATCCGCTCTTCGAGCGCGCCGAGCGCGACGGCGTCGACTGGCGGGAACTCGGCGACAGTCAGGTCGACCTGTTCCGCTCCGACATGGAGGCCCTGGGAGTCATCCCACCCCGTGACTATATCGGCGCCATCGAGTCCGTCGACGAGGTCATCGACCTGGTACAGAAGCTGCTCGACGTCGGGGCCGCCTACGTCGTTGACGACGCCGAGTACCCCGACATCTACGCCTCCGTGTCCGCCACCGAGCAGTTCGGCTACGAATCCAACTACGATCGCGCCACCATGGAGAAATTCTTCGCCGAGCGTGGCGGGGACCCGAACCGCGCCGGCAAACACGATCCGCTCGACGCCCTACTGTGGCGCGCCCACCGGCCGGGCGAACCCGCCTGGGAGTCCCCCTTCGGACCGGGCCGCCCCGGCTGGCACATCGAGTGCTCGGCCATCGCCCTCAACCGCCTGGGAGACAACTTCACCATCCAGGGCGGCGGTTCCGACCTGATCTTCCCCCACCACGAATTCTCCGCCGCCCACGCCGAGGCCGCCACCGGCCACGACCGAATGGCCGGCCACTACGTCCACACCGGCATGATCGGCCTCGACGGAGTGAAGATGAGTAAGTCCCTGGGCAACCTTGTCTTCGTCTCCAAGCTCATCGCCGCAGGCCACCACCCCTCAGCCCTGCGCCTCGGCATTTTTGCCGAGCACTACCGCAGCGACCGCGACTGGTCCGGTCAGGTGCTCGCCGACGCCACCACCCGCCTCGCCACCTGGCGCGCGGCCCTGGAGTCGCCGGGCACGGTGGAGCAGGCACAGGCCCTGGTGCAGCAGCTGCGCACCCACCTGGCCGACGACCTCGACACCCCGGCTGCTCTGCGGGCGATCGACGCGTGGGCGCAGACACAGCACGATGCGAACGATCCCGCGGCCGTCGAGATCGTCAGCACCGCCCTCGACGGTCTGCTGGGCGTGCGGCTGCACTAGTTTTCAGCGACAATGGCCCCATGACCATTCGCTCCACTTTCCAGCCGACCGTCGATGAGTTCATCGACACCCTCCACTCCTTCGCCACCGGCAGCTACCTCAAGCCGGAGGAGAGGGAGTACTGGGATCAGCCCTTCGACCCCACGGTGTTGCCCGAACTCAGGACCCTGCTCGAAAAGCTGCTCGACAACCTCGACGACCTGCCCGCTGATCCGCCCGCCGACGCTCTGCAGAAGATGGTGCAGGTCAACCTCGACGAACTCACCGCCTTCAACGAGACGCACCAGGGGGCGGTGCTCGAACCCGAGGAGAAGGAGGAGCTCGCCGAGCTCATCCACGCGGCCGCGGCCGCCACCGGCGCCGACGACGAGGCCCTGGCCGAACTACCCGACCTGGACTGACCCGGGACCGGGCACCGCACCGGGACCCGGGCCCCCCGGGGGTAGACTCCCGGTCATGCTCACCGCGATCTTCTGGGACATGGACGGCACCCTCGTCGATACCGAGCCCCTGTGGGGCACCGCCACCTACGAGCTCAGTGAGCTGCTGGGCCGTCGCCTCACCCCGGAACTGCGCGAACTGACCGTCGGTGGCAGCTTCCCCAACACCCTGCGCATCTGTGCCGAGCACGCAGGCGTCGAACTGCGCGCAGGTGATCACACCCGTTACCGCCGTCACCTGTTCGACCGGATGGGCCAGTTGCTCGATGCCCACCTCACCCCCAATCCCGGCATCCCCGAACTGCTGGCCTCCCTCCACGCCCGCGCCATACCCATGCTGGTGACCACCAACACGGAACGGGAACTGGCGGACCCGTCCATCGCCGCCGTGGGCGATCATTTCTTTATCGATTCCGTGGCCGGCGATGAGGTGCCCCGTCCCAAGCCTGCCCCGGACATGTACCTGGAGGCTGCACGCCGGGTCAACGCCGCGCCTGGACAGTGTCTGGTCTTCGAGGATTCCACGGCCGGCATGACGGCTGCGGTACTGGCCGGATGTCGGGTCATCGGCCTGCCGGCGGATGATTCCACCCCCGTTCCGGAAGGTGTGGTTACACTGCGTGAGCTGCATGGATGTTCCAGCCTGGAGGGGGTCAGTGCGACGGATGTCCTCGGCTGGTTCGACCACCTCACGCGGTGAAAGCAGGGGCGTGGAATAATGACGCGGGTGAAGAACTTTGACTCCCTGCATGCCGAACTGCTTGATCGCGCGAAGAACCGCCCCGAGGGTTCTTCGACCGTCGCCGCCCTGGATGCCGGGGTGCATCACATCGGAAAAAAGGTCATCGAGGAGGCCGGTGAGGTCTGGATCGCCGCGGAATACCAGTCCGATGACGAGCTCGCCGAGGAGATCTCGCAGCTGATGTACTGGACCCAGGTGATGATGGTCGCGCGCGGCCTGAACCCGGACGATATCTACAAGTACCTCTAGGAGCAGCCACACCATGATCAAGATCGCCGTCCCCAACAAGGGGTCACTGTCCGAGGCCGCCGTCGAGATCCTCCGTGAGGCCGGGTACAAGGGCCGCGGGGACTCCAAGGCCCTCAACGTCTTCGACAAGGTCAACAACGTCGAGTTCTTCTTCCTGCGGCCGAAGGACATCGCCATCTACGTCGCTAACGGCAAGCTCGACCTGGGTATCACCGGTCGCGACCTGGCCCGGGACTCACGGGCGGAGGTGCAGGAGGTGCTGTCGCTGGGTTTCGGTGGCTCCACCTTCCGTTATGCCGCCCCCGCCGACGAGATCTGGACCGTCGACGACCTCGCTGGCAAACGCATCGCCACCTCATACCCGAACCTGGTGCGCGATGACCTGGCCGCCCGGGGCATCGACGCCACCGTCATCCGGCTCGACGGCGCGGTGGAGATCTCCATCCGGCTCGGCGTGGCCGATGCCATCGCCGACGTCGTGTCCACCGGAAACACGCTGCGCAAGCAGGGGCTGAACCCCTTCGGCGAGGTGCTGGTCGACTCCGAGGCCGTCATCATCGCCCGCAGCGGTGTGGAGCTCGACCCCAGCCAGCGGGTGCTGCTGCGCCGCATCGAGGGCATCCTCCACGCCCAGAACTACCTGATGCTCGACTACAACGTCTCCCGGGACAATCTCTCGGCAGCTTCCGCGATCACCCCGGGACTATCGGGACCGACGGTTTCCCCGCTGACCCGGGAAGACTGGGTGGCAGTACGTGCCATGGTGCCGTTGAAGAACGCCAACGCCATCATGGATGAGCTGGCAGACCTCGGGGCCGAGGCGATCCTGGCGTCCGAGCTGCGCATCGCACGTATCTGAGGGTGATGTTCGGGCAGAAAACTTCCTGGCTACGATTGTGGGAACTATCCACGTCCCAGTCTGAGTGAGAGGATCGGCCCTGATGTCGCGGACCAAGAAGTCGGAATCACCCGAGAAGCCCGAGAACACGGAATCAACCCCGGTCTCCGGAAGCCCCGCCCCCGCCGCCGGTGAGGACACCGGCGGCGGATCGTCGAAGCCCACCACGGGGACGACCGTGGCCCGTAAGACCCGCACTGAAGAGGACCTGCTGGGCACCATGGAGGTGCCGGCGGACGCCTACTACGGAATCCACACCCTGCGGGCGGTGGAGAACTTCCAGATCTCACGCACGACCATGAACGACATCCCGGAGTTCATCCGCGGCATGGTGCAGGTCAAGAAGGCCGCAGCGCTGGCCAACCGTCGTCTGCACACCCTGCCCACCCACAAGGCTGAGGCCATCGTCTGGGCCTGTGACCAGATCCTCGACGAGGGCCGGTGCATGGACCAGTTCCCCATCGACGTGTTCCAGGGCGGGGCAGGCACCAGCACCAACATGAACACCAACGAGGTCATCGCCAACCTCGCCCTGGAGTACATGGGGGAGGAGAAGGGCACCTACGACGTCCTCAATCCCAACGACGATGTCAACATGAGCCAGTCCACCAACGACGCCTACCCCACTGGTTTCCGGCTCGGTCTCTACACCGCGATCACCAACCTCATCGACGCCGGTGAGGCACTCGGCGCGGCCTTCCGCGCCAAGGGCTACGAGTTCGCCGACATCCTCAAGATGGGGCGCACCCAGCTCCAGGACGCAGTACCGATGACCCTCGGCGATGAGTTCGAGGCCTTCGCCCACAACCTCTCCGAGGAGCAGGCGGTGCTGCGCGAAGCCGCCAACCGCCTGCTGGAGGTCAACCTGGGGGCGACGGCCATCGGCACGGGCGTCAACACCCCGGCCGGATACCGCCACCAGGTCGTGGCCTCGCTGGCCGAGATCACCGGCCTGGACATCATCTCCGCCCGGGACCTGATCGAGGCGACCTCCGACACCGGCGCGTACGTGCTGACCCACTCGGCGGTCAAGCGTGCGGCGATGAAGCTGTCGAAGATCTGCAACGACCTGCGGCTGCTGTCCTCGGGCCCGCGCGCCGGTCTCAACGAGATCAACCTGCCCGCCCGGCAGGCCGGCTCCTCCATCATGCCCGCCAAGGTCAACCCGGTCATCCCCGAGGTGGTCAACCAGGTCTGCTTCAAGGTCTTCGGCAACGACCTGACCGTCACTCTCGCCGCGGAGGCAGGCCAACTCCAGCTCAACGTCATGGAGCCGGTGATGGGCGAGTCCCTCTTCGAGTCCATCCGCATCCTCGGCAACGCCTGCGATACCCTGCGCGAGAAGTGCGTGGTGGGCATCACCGCCAACGAGGACGTATGCCGCTACTACGTGGAGAACTCCATCGGCATCATCACCTACCTCAACCCCTTCATCGGCCACCACAACGGTGACCTGATCGGTAAGGAGGCCGCAGTAACCGGCCGTTCAGTGCGGGACCTGGTGCTGGAGAAGGGCCTGATGGACGAGGCCACCATCGACCAGGTGCTGTCGAAGGAAAACCTCATGCACCCGCAGTTCCGCGGCAAGCTCTACCTGGACCAGTAGACGACACCCTGACCCGGGGTCAGGGGATGACCACCAGCACCAGCGCCCCCACCCCGAGCAGCAGCACCGTCACGGTGAGCACCAGCACCGCCTCCACCACCGGTTCCGCCCGGTTGTCCACCAGCCCGCCCACCGCGTTGCGGTAGCGGCGGCGCTGGGTGAGAACAATCCCCACCACCACCCCCCACAGCAGACTGACCGGCACCACCACCCCCGCCCCATACACGCCCGCCCACCGCAGCAGCACCGCCGCCACGATCGCCAACGACACCGCCGTGCGCGTCCACGCCATGACCGTGCGCTCCGGCTGCAGACCCGGGTCACCATGGGCCCACGGGACCGGGGATGGACCATCACTCATGCCGGCACAAACACCCACAGTGCCAGCAGCGCGGCCAGCACCGCCGCCACCGACAGCAACGGCACGATCGCCGGCAGGGGCAACGGCCGCCCGTACCGCATCGCGCGCTCCGTACGCACCCACCGCCCGGCCGCCCCCGCCGCAATCAGCATGCCGATGACCAACACGATCACCGACAGCACCACCCGCCCCTGCCCCGGAACATCCGGCAGCGGAAAAGCCGCCAACGCCACCCCCGCAGCCAAAAACGCCAGCGAAGTCCGGATCCAGGCCAGAAACGTGCGCTCATTGGCCAACGTGAACCGCGGATCCGGATCCCGACCCCCGGGAAAGACCCGGCGCGCCAACCAACCCCGGCCATCCCGGCCGCCCTCATCGTCATGGGGAGAAGTCACACCCGACGATGCTAGCCGGTGATCACCCCCCACCCGGTCCTACCCGTCAGCCGTACTGCCCGGCCAGCCCGGATACTCCGGAGGAGTGCCCCCGAAGGCCGGACACAGCTTCTGGAACGAACACCAGTCACATAACCGAGAGGTCCGCGGCCGAAACACCCCCGATCGCCCATCAGCCTCGATGCGTGACCACAGCTCCCCCAGACCGGTCTCGAAAAATTCCAGCTCCTCCTGCGACGGACTGAGAAACATCGAATCCACGACCTTGAGATACATCAGCCGCAACTGGTGCGGCACGGCACCGAACAACCGCCAGTACACCAGCGCATAGAACCGCATCTGGAACTCGGCATCGTGCGCATACCGCGGCAACGGCTTCTTCCCAGTCTTGTAGTCCACCACCCGGACCTCCCCCGTGGGTGCAACATCCACCCGGTCGATGAACCCCCGCACCGGCACCCCGTTGGGCAGCACGGTATCGACATACATCTCCACCGCCTCCGCATCGAAACCCTGCGGATTCTCCATCTCGAAATAGCCCCGCAGCAGACCACGGCACTCCACCAGGAAACCGTGGAGCTCCTCCTCCGGTACCAACTCCGACAGCTCCGGATCCCGCTCACACATCCGCGCCCATTCCGGCCGTAACCTCTTCACCGCCCCCGGGTAGCTACGCTCCTCCCGCGACAGCCCGTGCATCTCCTCCAGCACGGCATGAACGAGCGTGCCCCTGACCTGGGCCACGGTCTTGGGCTCCGGCAGGCGGTCAATCGCCCGCAGCCGGTACAACAGCGGACACCGCCGGTAATCGGAGGCACGGGACGGGGACAGGGCAAGGGGTCGGGCAGTGGCAGACATGATGCCCCACATCCTATCCGTGGCAAGCTTGGGGAATGAACCAGACTCGTGACTTCATTGACTTCCTCGCCGCCTCACCCAGCTCCCACCACGCCGCCGCCGAGGTCGCCGACCGCCTCACCGCCGCAGGTTTCCACCGCCAGGACGAGACCGCACCCTGGGACGCCGCGCCGGGTGGCCATGTCCTGGTTCGTGGTGGGGCGGTGATGGCGTGGTGGGTGCCGGAGGGTGCGTCGCCGGATTGCGGGTTCCGGATCATTGGCTCCCACACTGATTCGCCGGGGTTCACCCTCAAGCCTTCCCCGGATCTCGGGGCGGCCGGGTGGCAGCAGGCCGCGGTGGAGGTCTACGGTGGGCCGATCCTGGCGTCCTGGTTGGATCGGGAGTTGACCCTGGCGGGTCGGGTGGTGCTCGCCGACGGCAGTGAGCGGCTCGTCAGTACCGGTCCGGTGTTGCGGATTCCGCACCTGGCCGTCCACCTGGAGCGGTCGAGTGAGCTGAAGCTGGACAGGCAGCGGCACCTGCAGCCGGTGTTCAGCGTCGGTGATCCGGAGGTGTCGGTGCTCGATCTCATCGCCGAGGCCGCCGGGGTGGAGGCCGCGGATGTCCTCGCCCACGATCTGATCACCTGTGACACCCAGCGGGGTGAGGTCTTCGGTGCCGGTGCGGACCTGCTCGCGGCCGGCCGGTTAGATAACCTCACCTCCGTCCATGCCTCCGTGCACGCGTTGCTCAATGCTGTTTCCTCCGGTGATACCGGCGATGATGTGCTGGTTCTGGCCGCCTTCGACCACGAGGAGGTCGGTTCCGGTTCCACCACCGGGGCCGCCGGTCCCCTCCTGGCGGATGTGCTCGCCCGCACCGGCCGGTTCCTGGGGGCCGACGATGATCAGCTCCGCCGTATGTACGCCCGCTCCAGCTGCGTGTCCGCCGACGCTGCGCACTCCGTCCATCCCAACTACGTCGACAAGCACGATCCCACCCATCACCCGTTGATTAACGCCGGGCCGGTGACCAAGATCAACGGCAACCAGCGTTATGCCTCCGATGCGGTGACGGTGGGGATGTGGGAGCGTGCCTGCCGGGCGGCCGGGGTGCCCTCCCAGACCTTCGTCGGTAATAATGCCGTGCCCTGCGGCTCGACGATCGGGCCGATCACCGCCACCCGTCTGGGTATTCCCACCGTGGACGTCGGTGTGCCCCTGCTGTCGATGCACTCGGCCCGGGAGTTGGCCGGTGTCCCGGACCAGCTGTGGTTCACCGAGGCGCTTGAGGCATACTTGATCAACCACTGACCCCCACTAGGAGGATCCCGACATGGCCTACTCCGGCCCCTTCCAGCCCGGTGACCGCGTGCAGCTGACCGACGCCAAACGCCGCCACTTCACCATCACCCTGGAGCCGGGGGAGGCGTTCTTCACGCATAAGGGCGAGATTCCGCACGATGACATCATCGGCGCCCACGAGGGAACCGTCGTCAAGTCCTCCCTCGGATCGGACTACCTGTGCTTCCGTCACCTGATGGTCGACCACGTGCTGTCCATGCCCCGCGGTGCCGCCGTGGTCTATCCCAAGGACGCCGCCCAGATCCTCGTCGAGGGCGATATCTTCCCCGGGGCCCGCGTCCTGGAGGCCGGGGCAGGCTCCGGTGCGCTGTCGATGTCCCTGCTGCGGGCCATCGGCCCGGAGGGCACCCTCATCTCCTATGAGATCCGCCAGGACCACCTCGACTTCGCCGAGTCCAACGTCGACGAATTCTTCGGCCACCGTCCCCCCACCTGGGACCCGCGGCTGGGGGACCTGCGTGAGGTCACCGTCGAGGAGCTCGGCGGGCCCGTCGACCGGGTCATCCTGGACATGCTCGAACCCTGGGAGTGCCTGGAGACGGTCCGCGACGTCCTCATCCCCGGTGGGGTGTTCATGACCTACGTGGCCACCGTGCCGCAGCTGATGAAGGTCATGGAGGGGCTGCGTGAACTGCAGTGCTTCACCGAACCGCGTGCCTGGGAGTCCCTCATCCGGGACTGGAAGGTCGAGGGTCTGGCCACCCGCCCCGAGCACCGCATGAACGCCCACACCGCCTTCCTGATCCTCACCCGCCGACTCGCCGACGGGGTCACCCCGCCGCGACCCCAGCGCCGAGCCCGGAAGTAACCCCGGTCACCCGCCGGGGGCCGGGGGGTCAGGGGTTACAGTGGAGGTATGGACAGTACGGACCACGCCATCGACACCTTCGCGGAGAACCGGGATCTCAACCGCAGGGTCCAGTCCCTGAACTCCCGTAACGCCAAACTCGCGCAACTGCTCAAGGGCTCCCGTGAGAGACTCCGGGACCTCTCCGCCCAGATCGACGCCCTCGCCGAACCCGCCTCCACCTACGGGGTCTTCCTGGAGCACCGCAGCGCCGGCCGGGACGCCGAGGTCTTCACCGGTGGGCGCCGCATGCGTCTGAAGGTCTCCCCGCAGGTCCCGGCAGCCGACCTCGTCCCCGGCGCCCTCGTGCGCCTCGGAGACGGCTCCATCGTCGTCGAGGCCTGCGGTTTCGAGAACACCGGTGCGCTGGCCATGCTCACCGAGCGCATCGGCCGCCGCCGCGCCCTAGTGGCCGACCACACCGGTGATGAACGCCTCGTCCGCCTGGCGGAACCGCTCGTCGACACCGCGCGTGCCGGCGACACCCTGCTCGTCGACACCCGCGCCGGCTTCGCCTTTGAACGTATCCCCAAGACCGAGGTCTCCCAGCTCTCCCTGGAGGAGGTGCCGGATGTCACCTACGCCGACGTCGGGGGCCTGGAGGCGCAGATCAACCAGATCCAGGATGCGGTGGAGCTACCCTTCTCCCACCCGGACCTCTACCGCAGCTACCAGCTGGCCCCGCCCAAGGGTGTGCTGCTCTACGGCCCGCCCGGCTGCGGCAAGACGATGATCGCCAAGGCAGTCGCCAATTCCCTGGCCTCGCGGCTGGGTGACGGTTCCCCCTCCTATTTCCTCAACGTCAAGGGCCCGGAGCTGCTCAACAAGTTCGTCGGTGAGACCGAACGCCGTATTCGCCTGATCTTCGAGCGCGCCCGGGAACTGGCCTCCGACGGCCGACCGGTGATCATCTTCTTCGACGAGATGGAGTCGATCTTCCGCACCCGTGGCTCGGGGGTGTCCTCCGACATGGAGACCACCATCGTCCCGCAGCTGCTCACCGAGATGGACGGGGTGGAAAACCTCTCCAACGTCATCATCATCGGTGCGACCAACCGTGAGGAGCTGATCGACCCGGCGATCCTGCGCCCGGGTCGGCTCGACATCAAGATCCGCATCGAACGTCCCACCCGGGACGGGGCGCGTGACATCTTCACCCGCCACCTGAGCGATGAGGTGCCCCATGCCGTGCCACTCGACCAGCTGGTTGAGGCGGGCGTCGACAAGCTCTTCGAGCCGCGCCCCTACGTCGAGCTCACCCTCGTCGACGGGGAGCGGGAGACGTTGGACTACGCGGACTTCGTCTCGGGGGCGATGATCGCCAATATTGTTGACCGGGCAAAGAAACTTGCCATCAAGGATCACATCGCGGGGGTGGATACCGGGGGGGTCAGTGTCGCGCACCTGGAGCAGGCAGTCGCGGCTGAACAGCAGGAAAGCGAGGATCTGCCCAATACCGCCAATCCTGACGAGTGGACCCGGATCACCGGACGCCACGGAAAACGGGTCGTCGATGCCCGGGTCGTCGGTTAGGGTGGGGCGCATGAGTCGATACATGGGCACCGAGACCGAGTACGGCATCGCCACCCCCACGGACCCGGACGTGAGTCCGATCCTGACCTCCACCCACGCGGTGGTGGCCTACGCGGCCATGAACACCGGCGCGCGTTCGCGGTGGGACTACGAGGAGGAGTCCCCACTGAAGGACTCGCGTGGTTTTGATCTGCGCCGCTACCGCACGGTGCCGGTCGTGGAGCCGGACGCGGTGGGGGTGGCCAACGTCGTCACCTCCAACGGGGCGCGTTTCTACGTCGACCACGCCCACCCGGAGTATTCCTCCCCGGAGGTCTCCAACGCCTGGGATGCCATGGTCTACGATGCCGCCGGTGACCTGGTACTGCTCCGGGCTGCCGCGGAGATCGCTGATCTGTATGAGCAGAACCTGTCGATCCTCAAGGACTTCGACCCGTGCCCGCCGCTGAAGATCTACAAGAACAACGTCGACGGCAAGGGTGCCTCCTACGGTGCCCACGAGAATTACCAGTACTCCCGGAAGACGGACTTCGAGGTCCTCACCCAGGCGCTGATCCCGTACTTCGTCACCCGGCAGGTCGTCATCGGGGCCGGCCGGGTGGGACTCGGGATGGAGGGGGAGGAGGATGGTTTCCAGATCTCCCAGCGCGCGGACTACTTCCTGCAGGAGGTCTCCCTGGAGACCACCCTCAACCGCGGTATCGTCAACACCCGCGACGAGCCCCACGCCAACGCCGTGCGCTTCCGTCGCCTGCACACCATCATCGGTGACGCGAACATGTCCCAGACCTCCAATCTGCTCAAGCTGGGCATGACCAAGCTGGTGATCGACGCCATCGAGAACGACGTCGATTTCTCCGACATGAAGCTGGCGGAACCGGTCGCCGAGCTCAAGCGCGTCTCCCGGGACCTGAGCCTGAGCCACCGGCTCCGGCTCGCTGACGGCCGGGAGCTCACCGCGTTGGAGATCCTGGCTGTCTACCGCGATCGGGTCCGCCCGGTCGACGACGTTGACCAGCGTGTGCTCGACCTGTGGGACGAGGTCGTCGCCCTGCTGGCCGAGGACCCCCTGAAGACCTCACACCTGCTGGACTGGACCGCGAAGTGGTCGCTGATCAAGACCTACCTCGACCGGGGGGTGGACATCGCCGACGCCAAGCTCAAGCTCATCGACCTGCAGTACAGCGACATCGACCCGGCCAGATCACTCCACCACGCCCTGGTACGCAAGGGGAGGATGACCACCCTGGCCAGCCGGGAGGAGATCGAGCACGCCGCGGTCCACCCACCGGCCGATTCCCGGGCGTGGTTCCGTGGGGCGGTATCCGCCAAGTTCGGTGAGGATGTCATCGCCGCCAGCTGGCAGACGATGGTACTCAAGTACCCGGAGGGTTCGGCCAAGATCAGCATCGACACCGTCGACGACTTCGGCCGCGATCACATCGGTGAGCTCATCGACGCCGCCGACACCACCACGGAATTACTCTCCGCGCTGGAGGGCATCGGCCACACCCCGCAGTACTACCGCACCCATCACAACCGCAGCACCATCAACAAGCCCCACGAGCACTAGCTCACCCATTTTCCAGGAAGGAACACCTATGTCTGACAAGCAGACCCAGTTCTCCGCCGGCGGCGGCGGCGACCACCACGACGAGGATCTCGGCTCTGGCGCGGGCCAGGCCCAGCTCGACACCACCGGCACCGATGACCTCCTCGACGAGATCGACGGCCTGCTGGAGACCGACGCCGAGGAGTTCGTCCGCTCCTACGTCCAGAAGGGCGGTCAGTAGATCCCATGACCCAGGAGCAGGCGTCGGTCGTGCATACCCGCCGGATCACCGGTGTGGAGACCGAGTACGGCATCACCGCGACCACGGCTGAGGGGGGAAGCACCCTCAGTCCCGAGGAGATCGCCCGCTATCTCTTCCGCCCGGTGGTGGCCCGTTATTCCAGCACGAATATCTTCACCCCCAACGCCTCGCGCCTGTACCTGGACGTCGGCTCCCACCCGGAGATCGCGACCCCGGAGTGCGACAGCCTCACCCAGCTGCTCAACTACGACCGGGCCGGTGACCGGATGGTCGACGATCTGGCCGTCCGGGCGGAGCAGGCCCTGGCCGACGACGGCATCGACGCCAAGGTCTTCCTGTTCAAGAACAACGTCGACTCCGTGGGGAACTCCTATGGAGCCCACGAGAACTATCTCATCAGTCGGTCCACCTCCCTCAAGACCCTGGGCAGGCAGCTCATGCCCTTCATGGTGACCCGCCAGCTGTTGTGCGGTGCCGGCCTGATCCGTCGGGGCACCCACGACCAGCAGCCTGGTTTCCTGCTCTCGCAGCGCGCCGACCAGGTCTGGGAGGGCGTGTCCTCCGCCACCACCCGTTCCCGCCCGGCGATCAACACCCGGGATGAGCCGCACGGGGATTCCAGCCGTTTCCGCCGCATGCACGTCATCGTCGGGGACTCGAACATGGCCGAGCCCACCTTCGCCCTCAAGATCGGTTCCACCCAGCTGATGCTGGAGATGATCGAGGCCGGTGCCGACCTGCCCGATATGGAACTCACCAATCCCATCGGCCACATCCGGGATATCGCCCGGGATCAGACCGGTGCCACCGTGCTCAACCTGCGCTCCGGGGGCACCGTCACCGCCCTGGAGCTGCAGCAGCAGCTGTGCCGGGCGGCGGCCGGGTGGCTGGAGCACCGCCCCGATCAGGGCACCCCCAACAGTGAGCTCGCCCGGGTGGTGGATCTGTGGCAGCGCACCCTGACCGCGATCGAGACCCAGGACTTCTCGGCCGTCGACACCGAGATCGACTGGGTGATCAAACGTCGGCTGCTCGACCGCTACCGGGATCGGCTCGGTGGTGACTGGTCGCATCCCAGGCTCGCGCAGGTCGACCTGACCTACCACGACATCCGCCCCGGACGGGGACTGTACCCGCTGCTGGAGGCCAAGGGCCTGGTGTCGCGCTGGACCACGGATGAGGACATCGCGGCGGCTGTGCTGGAGCCGCCGGCGACGACCCGTGCCCACCTGCGGGGGCGGTTCATCACCCACGCCGAGCGCCTCGGGGTGCCCATCACCACCGACTGGGTCCACCTCAAGGTCAATGAGCCGGAGCCGCGCAGCGTGGAGCTGCTCGATCCCTTCGTTGCCGTGGATGGGCGCGTCGACGATCTGCTCGACTACATGGACAGCCACGCCGGGGAGTACGGGGAGCGGCGGTGAACCAGCGCGTCGATCCCGCGATTCGACGCCTGACCAACCTGGCCTTCGCCTTCCTGGGGGCGGACCGGCGTGGTCGGCGCTATCTCACCGCCGACTGGATCCGCAGTCACGTGCCCGGTTATGACAACCGCAGCGATCTCGCCTTCACCCGCCAGCTCGGCCGGGACATCACCACTCTGCGTCGGGCCGGGGTGCCGGTGGAGACGCGGTCGTCCGCTGAGGGGAATCTCTACCGGTTGCAGATCGAGGACTATGAGCTGCCGGCGGTGACCTTCACTTCCGAGGAGGCCGCGGTACTGGGTCTGGCGGGGGAGATGGGGCAGTCGGGGGAACTGGGGGTGTTCGCCCGTTCCGGATGGACCAAACTCGCGGCTTCGGGGGCTGAGCGTGACCTGTCCCGGCCCCCGGTGTTAGCCACGGTCAGTGATCTGGGGCGGTTGTCCTCGGCGCTGCTCACGGACGTGATGACCGCCACCCGTCACCGGCTGCGGATCTCCTTCGACTACCGGCCGACGCCGACGGCGTTGCCGCAACGCCGCATCATGGACCCCTGGGGGCTGGTGACCCTGCACGACCGGATCTACCTCGTGGGTTGGGATGTGGAGCGGGAGGCGGCCCGTAGTTTCCGGGTGCTGCGCATCAGCGCCCTGCGGCGGCTGCGGGAGGCGGCCGTCCACACCACCCCCACGATCCCGCCGAAGGATATTGTGGCCCGGGCGCTGCGGCAGGGACGGCAACGGGTGGACGCCACGCTGCGGGTGCGCCCCGGTCAGGGGGGCGAACTGGCTGAGGCTGGCACGGCGGATCCGGGTGATCCGGACACCGTCAGGCTGGTGGATGTGGACCGTGACTGGCTGGTGCGTACGGCCGCTGGTGCCACCCCCGGGGTGGTGGTGTTGGGCCCGGCCGATGTGCGCGAGGAGATCATTGCACTGTTGAGGAAGGTGGGGTGACGGGTCATGGCTGAGCACAGGATACGGCGGGACTCCCCGCAGAAGTTGCACGCGTTGGTGCAGTCGCTGAATCTGATCCCGTACTTCGAGGCACACCCGGGTCGGACAGTCATGGAGGCGGCCCGCGATCTGGGGCGGGAGCCGGGCGAGATCATGGCTGATCTCAACCGGCTGATCTGCTCGGGGGTGGGGGTGTGGCCCGAGGAGTTGGTGGAGATGTCCTTCGATTATCAGCGGGTGGACATCACCAACAATCAGGGTCTCGACCGTGCTCTGCGGTTGACCCCCACGGAGGCGGCCGCCCTGTTGCTGACCCTGGAGTCCGCGGAGGCCGCCCCGGGGCTGACCGACCGTGCGGCGGTGATGTCGGCGGCAGCCAAGCTGCGCGCGATCATGGATCAGCGGGCGGTGTCCGTCTACGACTCTCTCTCCGATGATCTGCCCGAGGAGAACGGCCCGCAGGTGGTGCTGCGCGAGGCGATGGAGGCCGGCCGGCAGGTGCGTCTGCGTTACCGCTCGGCGTCGTCGGGAACGCACCGGTGGCGCACGGTGGATCCGATCCGCATCTTCGTCCACGGTGGGGAGACCTACCTCAGCGCCTGGGACCGGCAGGCCGACGGTCACCGCAACTTCCGGGCGGACCGGATGCGCGAGGTGGAGATGACCGGTGACGCCGCCGAGGCCCACGACGACGTCGGTGAATTCGACGCCGCCGACCCCTTCGGCTTCGAGTCCGTCACTGAACGCGCCCATCTGCTGGTGCACCCAGCGGCGACGTGGCTGGCCGACTATCACCCGCTGGTGCTGGGTGAGACCACCACCGACGGGTGGGTGGGGGCGACGATGCCGGTGGGATCACGGGAGTGGTTCCTGCGCTTTGTCCTCGGCCGTGCCGACCGGTTGCGGTTGATCGCCCCGGTGTCGTTGGTGGAGGCGCTACATGGACAAGCGAAATCTGCTATGGCAACGTATGATGAGCATTCGGATACTGTTTGACCCGTTCCCGGCCCCATTATTTGAGAGGTTCTGATCAATGACTCCCGGCCCCTGGGAAATTCTCATCATCGTGCTCCTGGTCGTGGTGCTGTTCGGCGCCAAGAAGCTTCCCGACGCCGCGCGGTCCATCGGTCGCTCCATGCGCATCTTCAAGTCTGAGGTCAAGGAGATGAGCAACGACGATCAGCCCCAGCAGCCGGCTGCCTCGCAGGCTCAGATCGCCCCCGCTCAGGAGCAGCAGGAATTCTGGGATCAGCCCCAGAACCAACCCAACCCCAACCAGCAGAACCAGTAACAGACCGGCGGGCGCACAGGCCCGTCGCTAGTTCGTTTCCGGTCCCGGTACCCGCCGGTGGCCGCCGGTGGGGTGAAGGTTGATCTGAAGATGAGTAATTCCGTGCCGACCGCCCGGCCACAGACCCGGGGCGGGAAGAGGAAGCGTCGTCGCCGGAAGTCGGCGATGGGCAACATGTCCCTGGTGGAGCACCTGCAGGAGCTGCGTCGCCGGGTGATCATCTCGGTGCTGGCTCTGGTGGTGGGCACCATTCTGGGTTTCCTGTGGTACCAGCACAGTCCCGTCGGGCTGATGCCCCTGGGTGAGATCCTGCGAGGCCCCTACTGTTCGCTGCCACCGGAGAACCGGGCGGATTTCTCCCCCGACGGGGCGTGCCGGCTGTTGGCCACCGGCCCGTTCGAGATGTTCCTGCTGCGCCTGAAAGTCGGCGCCCTGGCCGGCCTGGTGCTCTCCTCACCGGTGTGGCTGTATCAGATCTGGGCGTTCATCACCCCGGGCCTGCACAAGAAGGAACGCCGCTCGACCTTCGCCTTCGTCTTCTGGGCGGTGCTGCTGTTTGTCACCGGTGCGGCCCTGGCCTACTTCGTGATCTCCTACGGCCTGGAGTTCCTGCTCACCATCGGTGACCAGACCCAGGTCGCAGCCCTGACCGGTGAGCGCTACTACAACTTCCTGCTGGCCCTGCTGCTGATCTTCGGAGTCAGTTTCGAGGTGCCGCTGATCATCGTGATGCTCAACGTGGTCGGCATCCTGGAATACGATGCAATCAAGGACAAACGGCGGATGATCATCCTCGCCCTGTTCGTCTTCGCCGCCTTCATGACCCCGGGTCAGGAACCGTTCTCCATGATCGCGCTGGCCCTGTCCCTGACCCTGCTGGTGGAGCTGGCCCTGCAGTTCTGCCGCTGGAACGACCGCCGCCGGGGCAGGAGCCGACCGGAGTGGATGGACCTCGATGACGAGTCCGCATCACCCATGGACACCACCACCGGCGGAGCCCACGCACCGGCCCCGGTGGCCACCCCGGCCCCGGTCACCCCACCCACCACCCGTCCGACCCCACCTACCGCAGGTGGCCAGGGGGAGGGGAGTTATTTCGATGATGTTCTCTAGGCGGTAGCGTGGAGACATGATCGACACCCACCTGGCGCAGTTCACCGCCGACCTGGATTTCCCGCTGGATGACTTCCAACTTGCCGGATGCCGTGCCGTGGAGGAGGACCACGGGGTCCTGGTGTGTGCCCCCACCGGCGCCGGCAAGACCATCGTGGGTGAGTTCGCCGTCTCACTGGCACTGTCGCGGGGCACGAAATGTTTCTACACCACCCCCATCAAGGCGCTGAGCAACCAGAAGTACCACGACCTGGTGACAGCCCACGGGCCGGAGGCTGTCGGCCTCCTCACCGGGGATGTGTCCATCAACGGATCCGCCGAGATCATCGTGATGACCACCGAAGTCCTGCGCAACATGATCTACGCCAGATCCACCGCCCTCGACCGACTCAGCCACGTCGTCATGGACGAGATCCACTTCCTGGCCGACCAGTCACGGGGAGCGGTGTGGGAGGAGGTCATCCTCAACCTCGACGAATCAGTCAACATCATCGGCCTGTCGGCCACGGTATCGAACTCCGAGGAATTCGGTGACTGGCTCTCCACGGTCCGCGGCGACACCAAGGTCATCGTCTCCGAGCAGCGCCCAGTACCCCTGGACCAGTGGATGATGGTGGGCCGCAAGATCTTCCCCCTGTTCGAACCCGGCAGCGGCGGCCAGGTCAACCGGGAACTCGAACGCCGCATCGAACGCCTCCAGTCCGACGAAGCTACAGAGGGACGCGCCGACTACGAATCCGGCCGGGGTTTCCGGGCACGCGCGGCCGGCCGCCGCTCCGGGGTCACACGACCCGCGGACCGGCACCGACCGGTGGGACGACCCGAGGTACTGGGCGTGCTGGGCGGGATGAACATGCTCCCGGCGATCACGTTCATCTTCTCCCGCGCCGGGTGTGATGCGGCGCTGATGCAGTGTCTGCGTTCGAAGATGGTGCTGACCAGTCAGGAGGAGGCCGAGGAGATCGGTCGGATCATCGATGCCGGGGTGGAGGGCATTCCGGAGGAAGATCTGGAGGTGCTGCGGTTCCGGCAGTGGCGGGCGTCGTTGACGCGGGGGTTTGCCGCCCACCATGCGGGTATGCTGCCGGCGTTCCGTCATATCGTGGAGGACCTGTTCGTGCGCGGTCTGGTGCGGTCGGTGTTCGCCACCGAGACCCTGGCGTTGGGTATCAACATGCCCGCGCGCACGGTGGTGCTGGAGAAGTTGGTGAAGTTCAACGGTGAGGCACACGTGGATCTCACACCGGGGCAGTACACGCAGTTGACGGGGCGTGCTGGGCGGCGGGGGATCGACACGCTCGGTAACGCGGTGGTGCAGTGGTCGCCGGCGATGGATCCGCGGGCGGTGGCGGGGCTGGCTTCGACGCGAACCTACCCGTTGATCTCGACGTTCCAACCCGGCTACAACATGGCCATCAACCTGCTCAAGATGCTCGGTTTCGAGCAGTCCCTGCGGTTGCTGGAGAAGTCCTTCGCCCAGTACCAGGCCGATGGGTCGGTGGTGGATGAGGTGCGTGAGATTGAACGTGCCGAGCACCGGGTGCGTGAGCTGCGTGCCCAGATCGAGCGGGATCTGGCGGTGTTCAACCCGCCGGTGGCTGATGGGCAGGACGCCACGGCCCTGCTGCTCGACTACATGGGGTTGCGCCGTCAGCTCAGTGATGCGGAGCGCGAATCACGCAGTCACAGTCTGGAGCAGCGGGAGGTCGAGACCGTGACGATGCTGGGTCGGCTGCAGTTGGGGGAGGTCATCGCCATCCCGGGACGGAAACACCCGGTGTTGGCGGTGGTGGTGACGCCGGCGAATCAGGTTCGTGACCCGCGCCCGTGGGTGACCACCGAGACCGGCTGGTCAGGGAGGATCGACGCCAGTGGTTTCGCTAACCCGCCCATCACGGTGGGTCGGATGAAGCTGCCTCGTAACGTGAGCCAGCATCCGCGCAAGAACACGAAGTTCATCGTCGATTCCTTCCGTCGGGAGCATTACCGTCGGCCGAAGAAGATGCGACACACCGCCCGGGTGCGTGATTCCGACACCGTGGTAGAGCTGCGGCAGCAATTGCGCGCACATCCCGTGCACGACTGGCCGGCCACCGACCGGGAGCAGTTGGCGCGGGTGGGGGAGAAGCTATCCCGCCGCGAACGTGATCTGATGCGGCTGGAGGCAACGGTGGAGCGGACAACCGATACCCTGGGCCGGCATTTCGAACGCATCGTGGATCTGCTCGCGGAAATGGATTACGTGGAGTTCGAGGGAGTGGGGCAGGACCGGGTGCCGGTGGTCACCGAGGAAGGCGAGCGGTTGGCCCGGATCCATAATGAGTCGGATCTGCTGGTGGCCCAGTGCCTCAAGCGTGGGGTGTGGGATGAGTTGGACCCGGCGGAGTTGGCCGGGGTGGTATCGCTGTGTGTGTTCGAGAACCGTAAGGCCACCCACGGGGAGCCGGAGGCGGCGACCGAGGGGATGGCGGAGGCGATGAACGCCACCGTGCGGATCTGGTCGGAGCTGTCGGCGGATGAGCGGCGTCACCGGCTGCCGGTGACCCGGGAACCCGAGGGTGGTTTCTCGCTGGCGGTGCACCAGTGGGCGGCGGGCGCCCCGTTGGGCTATGCGATGGCGGCCGCGGCGGAGTCGGGGGCGGAGTTGACGCCGGGTGATTTCGTGCGCTGGTGCCGGCAGGTGATTGACCTGCTCGAGCAGGTGGCCAAGACCGGCTATGAGGACGGGGTGCGGCGCTCAGCCCGGCAGGCCATTGACGCGATCCGGCGTGGCGTGGTGGCCATCGGTTCCTGACCGCGTCCGGTCAGGCCCGGGTATGTCCGGGTGATGGACACACCGCCTCCCGGCGGGTGATGATGGTCACCATGACAACTATCACTGCCTCACTCGGTCGTACCGCTCTGCTCGTGGGCGCCACCGCCTTGGCCACCGCAGGACTGTCGGCCGCCCCAGCTGCCGCCACCGTGCCCTCGGACGTGGGGTGGATCACGGTGGGGGATCCGTGGGGTGGACCCGCCCGGGACCTGCACGCCACGGTGGACTCCACCTGCACCAAGGTCGACGGGGTGGCCCACCCCACCCTCCAGGTGTCCACCCATGACCCGGTATGGGAGGAGCACCTGCGTTCCACCGGCGGCCTGTCGGGTGAGCTGCCGATCACCCGCACCACAGCCGAGATCCACTGGCACAACCGGATCACCGATGAGATTGACCACCGGGTTGAACACGGCATCAACGGGATGGTGACCACCGCCCCGTGGCAGGTGGAGCCGGGCCTGACCGACGTGGAGATCTACCTCACCCAGACACCGGGACTGCCGGTGGAAATCGGCGCGGTGGGCCCCCACACCGGTCGCGAGGCCCTCACCGTGACCGTGACCGGATGTCCGGCCCAGTAGGCCTGCCGTAGCCCCGCCACCGCAGCGCTTAGGGCAAAGGGGAGACAGACCAGCACCCGCCCCACGCGCAGCTCCGGACGGGTGGACGCCCACCACGACGGGCACGAACCCGCCACGCGCAGCAGAGCCACCGCCAGATCCGAACTGATGAGCACCCCGGAACAACAGGCACCCCCGGCACGCAACCGGACCGTGAGGCGGGAGACCATGTCCACCCAGGGTAACGACCCCTACGATGGGGACCATGACCGAACTTTTCGATACCGCAGTCTATGCCCACCGCCTAGCACAGGCAGCCACCCTGTGCCGCGAGCGGGGACTGGCAGGACTCATCATCGGCACCGGCCCGGAACTGGCGTACCTGACCGGCGCCGAGGTCACTTCCCACGAACGCCTCACCGCCCTGGTGGTACCCAGTGACGCACCCCCCATACTGGTGGTACCGGTGACCGACCAGAATGAACTGGCCGCCTCCGCGATCCCACAACTACCCGTGCAGGTGCTCGGGTGGACCGACGGAGAGAACGCCCACCACCTGGCCGTAACGGCCCTCCCCGACCACGGCCCGGTGGGACTGGGATCATCGCTGACCGCGGACCACGTGCTGACCCTGCAAGCCCTACTCCCCGAACGCGAAACAGTACTGGCCACAGCAACACTGCGAGAACTGTTCACCCGCAAAGACGACGCCGAAATCAACCAACTACGGGCGGCAGGAGCAGCAATCGACGCCGTGCACGCCCAGGTACCCCAACTACTGGTGGCCGGACGAACCGAGGAGCAGGTGGCCGGACAGCTGGCGGAGCTGATCCTGACCGAACACACGGCGGTGGATTTCGTCATCGTCGGCTCCGGCCCCAACGGAGCAGACCCCCACCACAGCTTCTCCCCCCGCACCCTGAAAAACGGCGACCCAGTCGTCATCGACATCGGCGGCACCCTACCCAGCGGCTACCACTCCGACTGCACACGCACCTATGTCGTCGGCGGAAAACAACACCTGGCACCAGAACGCTTCCGCCACGCCCACGCCCTACTCGAACGCGCCCACACCGCAGCCATCACCGCCATCCGACCCGGCGTACGCGCCTGCGACATCGACCACACCGCCCGCGACATAATCACCCGCGCCGGGTACGGACGACACTTCATCCACCGCACCGGCCACGGCATCGGCCTGTCCACCCATGAAGAACCGTTCATCATGGCCGGCAATGACCTGATCCTGGAGGAAGGCATGGTCTTCTCCGTGGAACCAGGCATCTACCTGCCAGGAGAGTGGGGGATGAGGATCGAGGACATCATCACGGTCACCGCCACCGGAGCACAATTACTGAACCTTCAACCCAAAACACTAGGGTGACCCCACCACCCCACCATCGCGCCGGGATCAGTCCGGCCAGCGAGGGGAGAGCGGATAATGTGGCCGGGAACACATTCGGTACCTACCCTGGGCCATAACCGATGGCACCATGCCACGGCTGTTCCCCGAGACAGGAAACGATCACCATGTCCGATGACATCACCACCGCCGATGTCGTAAGCAAACTCCGTGACGCAAACTGGGTCATGATGACCACCGCCACCGACGACGGCAAACTGGTCTCCCACCCGATGGTGCCCCAGGAGGTCACCGACGACGCAGACGCCTGGTTCTTCATCTCACTGACCGGCGGGCACGCCGAAGCACTCCAAACCAGCCCGCAGGTGAACCTGTCCGTGGCCGAGGCCGGCACCTGGCTGTCAGTGTCCGCGCAGGTCGAGTTCATCAACGACCGCACCAAAATCGACCAATTGTGGAACAAGGACGTGGAAGGCTGGTTCGAGGGCAAAGACGACCCGGCCCTGGGCCTCATCCGGGCCGAGTCCACCTCCGCCCAGTTCTGGGGCACCCCGGGCGGGAAAATGACCGCGCTGGCCAGCATCCTCAAATCCCGCCTCGCCACCGAACGCTCCGGCGGGGAGTCCGCGACCCTCGACCTCTGAGCCAACCCCAGCAGCGCACCCACCCCGGCCCCGGGCATGGTCCACCAACCACGCCCGGGGCCGAATCCGTTCACCCCCCGACCACCTCATACTCACCCTCACCGGTTGCCTGATACAGCGTGTGCGCCCCCGTGGGGCGACCACAGTTACGTGCGCAACCCACAAAATGCACCCGCCCCGACACACCCGCAGCCACCGCCTGCCCGGCATCCCCACGCACCTCCGATAACGCATGCCGACACCCCGGCCGCCCCACACACGACGACACCCGCAACCACGGCGACTCCACATTGAAGACCAAACCCAACGGCGCCAACACCCGCACCACCTGATCGGCCACCGACTCACTGAGATCATGGATGACCACACCCCGCCACGGCGTCACCGTCGTCTCCACCCCGATGACATCAAGCATCCGAGCCACCCGGCCCTCCACCACCCCGAACTGCAGCCCGGCCGCCAACGCCACCATGCCGTCCCCGGCCTCACACCACCCCACAGGCGGCACCGCCACCCCGCCTGCCGACGCGCCGGTCACCCGTCGGCGCGCCACCGCACCGTCCGCACAACGCTGGGCCACCATTGCCAGAACCTGGGGCGCCGGCAGCTCCGGGCCCTCCACCATGCCCTGGCTGATCAGCCTGGCCCGCCCACGCCCCGCCTCCATCTGCACGCCCAGATCGGGGGACAGGGCCAGCACATCACCACTGCCATCATCCACCCCTAACACCACGCAATGAGGCGCAACGTCAGCCACCAACCGATCCACCTCACCGGCCACCTCATCCAACCGGGCAAACGGCGAGGCCACCACTGAACACCCCGCGCGGAAACCAGCGGCCCGGGCCGCGGCGGCGAACCCCTCCGCATCACCGACACCCCGCACCCGCAGATTTCCCCGCGACGTGACATGAAGCCGGCCATCCCCCCACTCCGCCAAATCAGCCACCACCCCCCACATCCCCGGCGGCACCCGACCACCCACCAACCGCAGCACGCCGACACATCCATCCGCGGCCCGATACACCAGACCAGCCGAATTCTCCACAACCTCACCCTGCATGCCCATCATGCTAACCCACCCACCCAGGTACCCTGACACCCATGACAGGCGGCATACTCCTCCTCGGAGGACACAGCGACATCGGCACCGAACTCACCACCCAACTCTGCGCGGGACGCCCCGTCGTCCTCGCCGCACGCCGACCCCACACACTCGACGCCATCACCCAACGCCTCCACGACGCCGGCGCCACCCACGTCCACACCCTCTCCTTCGAAGCCACCGACCTCCACCACCACACCCTCCTCACCCAGGCCACCACCCTCATCGGCCCCATCACCACCGCCATCCTCGCCTACGGAATCCTCGGCGACCACCACCGCGCCCTCCACGACGAAGCCCACACCGCCGACATCGCCACCATCAACTACACCGCACAAATCACCATGCTCACCGCCCTCACCAACCACATGACCCACGGCGAGATCATCGCCTTCTCCTCCATCGCCGGCTGGCGCGCCCGCAGAGCCAACTACATCTACGGTTCCACCAAAGCCGGCCTCGACGCCTTCTGCCAAGGCCTCGCCGACCACCTCCACCACACCAACCTCCGTCTCATCACCGCCCGCCCCGGCTTCGTCATCGGCTCCATGACCCACGGCATGACCCCAGCCCCCCTCGCCGTCACACCCACCACCGTCGCCACCGCCATCACCCACGAAATCCACCACGGCACCACCAGCACCACCCTCTGGATCCCCCGAAAACTCCAACTCCTCGCCTGGGCCATGCGCCTGACCCCCCGCCCCCTCTGGCGCGCCCTCAAACGCTGAACACACCCCCACATTCCCAACCAACTCCCACTCACCTCAGCTGGTTGACCCCACAACCCCCCAGGTAGGCTAAACACGTGCCTTTCCTGATAGCTCTCCCGTACCTGCTGATCGAAGCCCTCGTCTTCTGGCTCGTCGCCACCTGGATCGGCGTCGGCTGGGCGATCATCGCCATCTTCGCCCTCATCCTGCCGGGCATCGCGCTCGCCGGCATCGAAATGCGACGCGTCGGCCTCGCCGCCGCCGCCAAACGCCTCACCCCCGGACGCACCGCCGCCGACTACGGACTCATCACCGCAGGAGCCATCCTCGCCGCACTCCCCGGCTTCACCACCTCAGCCCTATCACTCCTCCTCATCTTCCCACCCACCCGTGCGCTCATCCGCGCCGGTCTGGCCGCCAAACTGCAGTCCATGATCGTGGATCTGGGTGTGCGCAGCTTCGAGGTCACCAACTCTTTCCGTCCCGAGGCCGGCTATGGCAGCTTCGGCGGGGGAGCAGCGGGCACCGGAACCGCTGGCCGGGCCCCCCAGGAACCCATCGTCATCGACGAGGAGAAGATCCAGGAATGGACCCGCGACATCCGTCCCGAGGACTTCGACAACGGCCCGGAGGCTGACCGGAAGTGATCCTGCGGCTGTTTCTCACCGCGCTCTCAGGGCTGTTGGTCTACGCCTCCTACGAGCCCCTCGGCTGGTGGAGTGCCGGCGTCATCGGCGTCGGCCTGCTCTACGCCGCCCTGGCCCCCTGGCCGAATAGGCCCGCCCTCCGGATCCGGACCGGCACCCTGCTCGGTTTTATCCACGGCCTCGTTCTCTACCTGTTTCTCCTTCCCTGGATCGGGGAGTTCGTCGGCAACCTGCCCTATGTGGCACTGGCCGTTGTCTGCGCCCTCTACGCACTGGGTACCGGTGCCGGCGGAGCACTGCTGGCCCGGTGGCGCTACGGTTTCCTCGCCTTCCCCTTCCTCTACCTCCTCGTTGAGTTCGTCCGCAGCTCCTGGCCCTTCGGCGGCTTCGCCTGGGTGCGCCTGGCCTGGGGGCAGATCAACGGACCGCTGGCTGATCTGGTGCGGTGGGGTGGACCGGCCATGGTCTCCCTGGCCACGGTCATGGTCGGCGCAGGATTGGCCATGCTCATCCTCGGCGACGCCAAGGCCCGGGTCCTGGCGGCCACCGCGGTGGTCGTTCCCCTCGTGTTCGCGATGATCGCCGGGATCGGCGTCAACGATCCCCGCCACACCACCGACGAGGTCTCCATCGCCGCCATCCAGGGCAATGTGCCGCGCATGGGCCTGGATTTCAACGCCCAACGCCGCGCGGTGCTGTCCAACCACGTGCGCGTCACCGAAGAACTCGCCGACAGTGGGGAAGAGGTGGACCTGGTCATCTGGCCCGAGAACTCCTCCGATGTCAACCCCTTCAGCGATGAACGCGCCCGGGAGCTGATCGACGGCGCCGTCGAGGCCATCGACGCCCCGGTCCTCGTCGGCACCATCACCCATGACGAGGTCGGTGCCCGCAACACCATGGTCGTCATGGATCCGGAGACCGGTCCCGGCGATTACCACCACAAGATCTACCTGCAGCCTTTCGGCGAGTACATGCCGATGCGTGATTTCTTCCGGATGTTCTCCCCCTATGTCGACCGGGCCGGAAACTTCCAGCCCGGCGACGGCGACGGCACGGTGACCATGCGTGGCATCGTCATCGGTGTGGCCACCTGCTATGAGGTCTCCTTCGATGCCGCCGCCCGGGACGCTGTCCTCAACGGCGCGCAGATCCTGACCACCCCGACCAACAACGCCACCTTCGGGTTCACCAACATGACCTACCAGCAGCTGGCCATGAGCCGGATGCGGGCCATCGAGCTGGACCGGGCCGTCGTGGTCGCCGCAACCTCGGGCGTGTCCGCAATGGTCCACCCCGACGGCAGTGTCTCGCAGCACTCCCGGATCTTCGAACCGGCGCAGCTGGTCGAGACCCTTCCGCTGCGTGATTCGATCACCGTCGCCGCCCGTTACGGTTTCCTGGTCGAGATCATCCTGGTTATGATGGGGGCAGTATTGGTGATCGCGGCGCTGTGGTCCACTCGGACCCCTCAGCGCCGCGCTCGCCGTAGTACACCCGAGCACACCGGTGCATCCAAGCCCGCCCGCCGCCGCGGCAAGTGAAGGAGCTATTTCCGTTGAACAAGCCCAGTGACGCGACCCTGGTGATCATCCCCACCTACAACGAGCTGGAGAACCTCCCGCTCATCGTGGGCCGCGTGCGTGCCGCTGCGCCGACGGTCGAGGTGCTGATCGTCGATGACAACAGTCCTGACGGCACCGGTGAGAAGGCCGATGAACTCGCCGCCGAGGACAGCAGCATCCACGTTCTCCACCGGCAGGGAAAGAGCGGGTTGTGCGCCGCCTACGTCGCGGGTTTCCAGTGGGGCCTGGAGCGTGACTACCAGGTCCTGTGCGAGATGGACGCTGATGGCTCGCACTCTCCGGAACAGCTGCACCTACTGCTGGATAAGATCGACCAGGGGGCGGACCTGGTCATCGGTTCCCGCTACGTCGAGGGCGGTAAGGTCGTCAACTGGCCGAAGCGTCGCTGGGTCCTGTCCAAGGGGGGAAACCTCTACATCTCCCTGGCGCTGGGCGCCGATGTCTCCGACATGACCGCCGGCTACCGGGCCTACCGCCGGGAGCTGTTGGAGGACCTTGACCTGGATGAGCTGTCGAATGCCGGCTACATCTTCCAGGTGGAACTGGCCTGGCGTGCACTGCAGGGTGGATTCGACGTGCGCGAGGTGCCGATCACCTTCACGGAGCGTGAGATCGGCGAGTCCAAGCTTGACGGCAGCTTCGTCAAGGACTCCCTGCTGGAGGTCAGCAGGTGGGGACTGAAGTACCGCACCTGGCAGGCCAGCGAGCTGGCCAAGGAGCTGGGTAAGCTGGCCGCCTATGAGGTCAGGGGAATGCGCAGGCGTCGCAACTCCTAGTGCACACGAGTAAGGCGCCCCACACCGTCTGTCCGGTGTGGGGCGCCTCGCGTTTTCTCACTGTCCCTTCCGCCTTAGGGCGGGGGAGGGGATCAGGCCTCGTTCTTCTGCTGTTCCTTGAGCAGGCGGGCTGCGGAGCGGCGACGCTTGCGCAGGTGCTCGATGCGTTCCTCCAGGAGAACGTCGAGTTCCTCCAGGGAACGACGCTCGCGCAGCATGTCCCAGTGGGTGCGTGGCGGCTTGACAGGCTTCGAATCGACGCCTTCACCCTCCATCAGGGTGCCCATCTGACCGTTCTTGCACATCCACTCACTGGGGATCTCGGCATCCTCAGCGAAGGGGACCTCGTAGATCTCACCGGTTTCGGTGCGGTACTTGACCATCTGGCGCGGCGCAAGATCATGGTCACGGTCCGTCTCATAGCTGACGGCCCCCATGCGGCTGCCGCGAAGTACGCGATCTGCCATTGCGGCATCATCCCTCTCGTTGCGTTCAGGGTTCAGGGCGGATCCACCGGGATCGGGGCACCGGCACCGATGTCCCGAAAGACGGATCCTTTGTAGACCTACCAGTATAACGGACGGAGCATCGTTATTGTTCCCGGTGGATGCGCTATGGTGAAGCGCGTGACTCGTTCCTCGACCACCACTTCCGTGTCAACCTGCTCCTGGTGTGGGAAAGAGCTGTACAGTTCCGGCCGCGGCAGGCCGAGAAAATACTGTAGCCAGTCGTGCAAACAGCGGGCCTACGAGCAGCGTCACAACGTCACGGGTACCACTATCCCGCGTGAAGCGGTTATCATTCATCCTGAACGCGCGGCAGCTCTGCGGGATTCCCTGTTCGAACTGAGGTGTGCCGCAGAAGACGTCGCCACCGCATCAGCGGAAGGCGCTGGGCCGGAAGAACTACGTGATCTGTGCCAGGAACTGGTCACGCTGGCCCGCACAATTGAGAAGTTGAGGTAACGGGTGTTCAAAAAGCTGTTCATGAACCGGAAACTCGTGGTCACGATCTTCGTCGTCCTGATCGTGGCAAGTGGCATGGTGGCCGTGGGGCCTGTCGTGTATTCGGCGGTGATGGGCCCGGGCGTACGCACCGAGGGCCTGTCCGCGGCCAATGCCCGCCCGGCGTCCACCGAACTCGACGGCGAGTGGAAGGTCGCGCAGGGCAGGGGAGACAACACCACCTCAGTCGGCTTCACCTTCTTCGAGATCCTGCCTGCCGAGCGCAAGCTCACCTCGGGCACGACCTATAACGTGGAGGGTGGGGCGACCATCGATGATGAGCAGCTCACCACGGGCGAGATCATCGTCGATATGACCGCCATCGAGACGGATAACCAGCGTCGGGACATCAATGTCCGAAACAAGATCCTCAACACGGAGGAGTTTCCGACTGCCTCTTTCGTGATCACCGAGTCCAGCGACCTGGCGGAGCTGCCGACTGATGCGACGCCGGGCACCGTGGTGCTGACCGGCGAGCTGGAGATCCACGGCGAAACCCAGCCGGTCACGCACGAGTTCGACGCGCTGCGCGATGGTGGGCGCATTATCGTCTCCGGTGACGTTCCGATCAACCGTCTCGATTTCGGTGTCGAATCCCCGGAGTTCGTCGCGGCAGCCATCGACGAAGAGGGCGAGCTCAACATCCGCATCGCCCTAGAAAAGAACTAGACATGGTGGGCCGGATGCTCCCGGCGATCTGGCTGCGGCTGGTCGTCATCATCGGCTTGGGGATCTTCATGCTCTTCGAGGGGCATCTGATCTGGGCCGCCATCATCGGGGCGTTGATGCTCCTGACGATCTGGCAGTTATCAACCGCATACCGCCAGCGATCCGGCAACGGCGAAACATAACGTAACAGTGATGAAAAGGGGCACCCTCCTGGGTGCCCCTTTTTCAGGCCGGGGAAGTGATGGTAGCGTCACCGACCGTGAGGTGCACGCGCAGCTCTACGGCACCGCCTCGGCCGACCGGCACTGATCCGGCCGCGTGGCCATGGCCGGGAACCGTGCGGGCCGGACGCCGCCGGGCAGGCATCGCAACGGTTCAGCGTGGTGCGCTCCGGGCCTGCGGGCGGCGTACGGCCAGGAAGGGTCAACGGGCAGACCGTGCGATAGTCGGCTTCGTGGTGGGTCGTCGGCCAGGAATCTCAGTTCCCATCAGAAAAGCCCCAGCCTCCAATTGTCCGATAATGTACATTATGTCATTTTAGCGAAGGGCGCCTACCCCCCTCCGGTTCCGACTGGCGCGACCACGCGCGCCCTGCCGACCCGCCGCTCGCAACGTGCACAAGGCGGCCCCGTAGTCGTCAGCCTCTGTCGGCCCTCTTCGGAAATCACGGAAAACACTCAACCCAGTCAGCTCGATTTCGGTCCGGTCGGAGCCCCGCCAGCCATGGCTCCGGCTGATTTTCGTCACGGACACAGTCTTCTACTTCCTGAGAGAATCCAGCATGATTCTGAACGATTCTCAGTTTTGACCGATCTGGACCCCGGGTTTCCTGAGAGAAAATTCCCTCAACCTTTGCCCAACAGACTTTCGTCACGACCTGGAACTTCGGTGTTTCCCGGGCACGCATGAGGGATCGGGATCCGCAACCCGCCGCTCGCCACTCCCCCTCCACTGACCGCGCTCGGTCTCGTTTTCAGCGGCGCCCGCGACGGTTTCGGTGCGTGAGTGTGAACTGCACGGCGTCGAGCATGCCGAGGTGGAACAGGGCTTCGCGCAGGGCGTACTGGTAGCTCCACAGGCGGCGGTAGACCAGGTCGAAACCGTCAGCGGCGGCCTCACGGGTATGGCCGGCAAAAAAGGAGCCCTGCATCTGGATGCTGGTCAGATAATGCGAACCCATATGGGTCTGGGCCACGATGCGCAGCCCCGATGCGCGGTCCGTCAGGTGGTGAACCTCATCGACGGTGGGATAGGCCAGGCCCGGCCAGATATAGGCGCGCAGTGCTGACAGCGCCGCGGTGGCCTGGGCGGTCATCTCATCGGTGGCCACCAACGTCTGCATGCATACCCGACCACCGATGCCGAGCATGCGGTCGAGGGACTGGAGGAACCGGGGGCGGTCCCCCTCATCGAGAACCTCAAGCTTCTCAACCGCGATGACCGCATCGTATCGGCCACCCCAGTCCCGCGGGGTGGGCACCGGCTTATCAATGAGCTCGGTATGCACCGAATCCTGTGCCCCAGCCAACGTCAGGTGCTCGGTCACTGCAGCGGCCTGCACCGGATCAGCGGTGAGCGTGTCAACGGTCGCGTGCCGACGCGCCGCCCGCACCGCCAGTGCTCCACCGGTGCTCGGATACTCCAACAGGTGTGTGCCGGCGGTGACCCCGGCGGCGTCGAGAAGCATGTCGATGGTGCGGGTCTGGGCGTCACCGAGGTCGGCGCGCTCGGCGGCTACGGGCGGAGAATAGGTGGTGACGTCGACGAAGTGGGTGCGCGGTTCCCGCCCCCGGCCCGCTCCCGGCACATGGCTGGGTACGGCGCTACGCACCGTGGTGGGCACGCCGGTGGCGAAAACCCCACCGAAGGCGCTGGTGCCGTCGCCGGAGCACAGGCGGATCAGTTCCGCGGGCAGCTCGCCGCCCTCGTAGAACCCGGCCGGCTCCTTCACCCGCCCCGGTCGCGGCCGGTAATTGACCTGCAGCAGGGCGGTGAGCACCTCCACGAGACGTTCGGAACGCCACTCCCCGGCCAGGTAACTCTCCGCCAGACCCAGCCACCCGGAGACCGCCAGGCGTGGGAACAGCTCCTCGTGATCGACGATCAGGTGCGGATCGGAATTGGGGTCGAGAACCAGCTGGGCGTCCTCGCAGGCGCGAGCGAAGGTCGACTCGGCCACTCGGGCGCGCAGATCGGTGAAGCGTCCCTCCGGGACCACGGCGACACCCGGCCATGCTTCAGCGTCGATGGTCTCCAGGTGGGCACGCGACACAGACTGCAACTCCTTCCTTCGCCGACCAGTTGCACGGAACAGCTACCCAGCCTAGCCCCGTTTCACCGGTAATCCCGCAGGCGTGGCGGAACGGAAGCCGAAAACCGGGGGCATTGTGCAAATTGTGCAATCCCCAGCCTGAGGAGGATTATTGGAGCGTCTAGGATTAGGGCATTAGCCCTCCCCCGGGGGCACCACAATTCCAAAGTTCAGGAGACTCAACCGTATGTCTGACACTCCCTTCCGCCCTGAGGGCGGTCGTCACCACGTGGTCATCATCGGCTCCGGCTTCGGCGGCCTGTTCGCCGCCAAGGAGCTCAACAACGCCGACGTCGACGTCACGCTGATCGACCGCACGAACCACCACCTCTTTCAGCCTCTCCTCTACCAGGTGGCAACCGGTATCCTCTCCTCCGGCGAGATCGCCCCCTCCACCCGTCAGATCCTGCGGGACCAGGACAACGTGAGTGTCGTCAAGGCCGAGGTCACCGACATCAACCTGGAGAAGCGTACGGTCACCACCTCCCTGGGTGCCTACACCCGCTCCTACTCCTACGACTCGCTCATCATCGGTGCCGGCGCCAGCCAGTCCTACTTCGGCAACGACCACTTCGCACAGTTCGCACCGGGCATGAAGAGCATCGACGACGCCCTGGAGCTGCGCGCCCGCATCGTCGGCGCCTTCGAGCGCGCGGAACTGGCACAGGACCCGGCGGAGCGGGAACGTCTGCTGACCTTCGTGATCGTCGGTGCCGGCCCGACCGGTGTGGAGCTGGCCGGTCAGCTGGCTGAGCTGGCCAACCGCACGCTCGCCGGGGAGTACAGCAACTTCTCCCCCACCGCGGCGAAGATCCTGCTGCTCGACGGCGCGCCCCAGGTGCTGCCCCCCTTCGGGAAGCGTCTGGGCCGCAGCGCCCAGCGTCAGCTGGAGAAGCTGGGGGTGACCGTGAAGCTCAACGCCCTGGTCACGGACGTCGACGAGAAGACCGTGACCTACAAGGACACGGTCGACGGGACCGAGCACACCATCAACACCTTCGCCAAGATCTGGTCCGCCGGTGTGGCAGCTTCCCCGCTGGGTAAGCTCATCGCCGACCAGTCGGGGGCCGAGGTCGACCGGGCGGGTCGGGTCATCGTCAACTCCGACCTGACGGTGGGTGATTACCGCAACGTCTTCGTCGTCGGCGACATGATGAACTACCAGAGCCTGCCGGGTGTGGCCCAGGTGGCCATCCAGAGTGGCCAGTACGCCGCCGAGTACATCGAGGCCGGAATCAACGGCCAGACCCCCGAGGATCGCGAGCCCTTCGACTACTTCGACAAGGGCTCCATGGCCATCATCTCCCGCTTCAGCGCTGTGGTGAAGATGGGCAAGGTCGAGGTCACCGGCTTCATGGGTTGGCTCCTGTGGCTGGCCGTGCACGTGCTCTTCCTCGTCGGTTTCCGCAACCGCTTCATCTCCGCGCTGAACTGGGGACTGAACGCGATGTCGCGCAAACGCTACAACCTGGCGACGACCCGTCAGCAGCTCCACGCCCGCACCGCGCTGATGAAGCTGCAGCAGATCACCAGCGAAATCGAGGGTGACACCCCGATCGAGCTGCGCGACACCAGCAAGTTCAGCGGCAAGAAGCAGCTGCGCTAGGTTTTACTGCACCAGGCCGGTGATCCCGACAGCCGCATTGTCGATCACCGCGCGCCGGGTGTTGCGGGAGCGGGGTCTGAACACCTACTGATAGGCTTTTTCACGACATTGGGGTGCACGGCTGGCAGGGCTGTGCTGAGAGCACACCCATCGAACCTGATCTAGCTAGAACTAGCGGAGGGATTGTCGTGACTCAACCACGCGTTCTGTCCATCGCCGGCACCGACCCGACCGGAGGTGCAGGTATCCAGGCGGACCTGAAGTCCATTGCCGCAGCCGGGGGTTTCGGCATGGCCACGGTGACCTCCCTGGTCGCTCAGAACACCCATGGGGTGCGTTGGGTACACACCCCGCCCCATGAGTTTCTGCGAGAGCAGCTGGCCGCGGTCTTTGATGATGTGACGGTGGATGCGGTCAAGATCGGCATGCTCGGCGACGCCGCCACCGTCGCCGTCGTCTGCGAGGCACTGGATGCGCGGGACGTGGGTCAGGTGATTCTCGATCCGGTGATGGTCGCCAGTTCCGGTGACCGGCTGTTGGAGCCGGATGCCGAGGCCGCTGTCCGAGGACTGGTGCGCCGGGTGGATGTGATCACCCCAAATCTACGGGAGCTGGCCGTGCTCTGTGACACGACGATGGCCACGGACCTGGCGGAGGCTATCAGCCAGGCCACGGGTCTGGCGGCGGAGACGGACACGGTGGTCATCGTGAAGGGTGGTCATCTGACGGGTGCGGCGGCCGATAACGCGGTCGTGCACCCGGACGGCACTGTCCACCACGTGCCCACCCGTCGGGTGGACACGAAGAACACCCACGGCACCGGCTGCTCGCTGTCTGCGGCACTGGCCACCCGCCTGGCCGCCGGGGAGTCGGTGGCGCAGGCGCTGGAATGGTCGACCCGCTGGCTGCATGAGGCGATCCGTCACGCCGATGATCTCGATGTCGGCGGTGGGCACGGCCCCGTGGACCATTTCCACCGCACCCACCGGCTGACCGCCGCAGCCGATGCCACCCCGTGGCCGCACCTGACCGGCGCGCTGCCCACGGTGTCGGCACCGGCCCCGCATCTGGCACCTGCCGGCCCATACACACAGGCCATGTGGGAGGCCACCGGGCAGGTCTGGGCCGAGATCATGGACCTGGCCTTCATCCGGGAGCTGCGCGAGGGCACGCTGCGCGACCGTGACTTCGCTTTCTACCTCGACCAGGACGCCCAGTACCTCAACCGCTACTCCCGGGCCCTGGCGCTGCTCTCTTCCTGTGCCCCGGATCCGGAGGGCCAGATCGGCTGGGCGGAGAGCGCCCGTGAGGTGCTCGAAGGCGAGGCACAGCTGCACCGTGACTGGTTGGGTGCCAACGGCATCACCGTCACCGCCCCCTCCCCCATCACCCTGGCCTACACCAACTTCCTCGTTGCCTCCTGCGCCGTGGAAACCTATGCGGTCGGCGCCTCCGCGGTCCTGCCGTGCTTCTGGCTCTACGCCGAGATCGGTGTCGAGCTGATGAGTGACAATTACGACGGCCACCCTTACCGGACGTGGTTGGATACCTACGGCGGGGAAGAGTTCACCGCCGGGGCACACGCGGCCATCGAACGCACCGAACGCGCTCTGGCGGCGGCCTCCGAGGAGGAGCGGGAGCAGGCGATGGCCGCCTACCTCAACGCGTGCATCTACGAACGTGAGTTCTTCGCCCAGGCCGACCGCACCTGGTAGTCAGCCACCCGCGCTCACCGCGGGAGTGCTGCGTCGATGGCTTCCGGTGCGGTCGGGACCGTGAACTGGAATCCGGAGCGGTTCAGCACCTCCGGCACCACCTTCGCATCCGACAGCAGCAGGGAATCTGCGGCCTCCCGGCCGATGGCCAGGTGCAGGGCCCACTTCGGCGCAGGTAGCAGATAGGGACGACGCAGACGTTGGGCGAGGTGGCGACCAATTTCCCGGGCACTCGCCGGGGTCGGGCCGCTGAGGTTGACGGGACCGGTGATGCGGTGGTCGATGATGTGCCTGATCGCCCGGACCTCATCCTCCAGCGAGAACCACGGCCAGATCTGCCGACCGGTACCCAGCGGACCACTCACGCCGAAGCGGGTGAGGGGGATCAACGGTTTGAGTACCGCCTGCGGATGCAGCAGAGAGGCGGTACGCAACAGGGCCACCGGTACATCAGGCCCTGCCTTCAGGGCCTCAGCCTCCCAGTCGGCGCAGAGTCGGGCGAGGAAACCGTCGCCCGTCGGGCTGGTCTCGGTCAGGGTCTCCCCGGGCCGGTGGCCGTAGATCCCGACGGCAGAGGCGGAAACCAGCATCGGGGCATCCTGCCCGAGCTGACGGAGGGCGTCGACGAGCGTGCGGGTGGGTGCCAGGCGGGAGCTGCGCAGCACCTCCCGGTATTTCCGTGTCCAGGGCAGCCTGCCGATGCTGGCCCCATTGAGGTTGACCACCGCGTCAGCACCAGTCAGCACAGCCGGGTCGAGGGCACTGCTGCCGGGATCCCACAACACCTCGTCGCTGCTGCGGGGTGGCCGCCGGACCAACGAGATGACCAGGACCCCGTCGGCCTGCAGCGAGGTGCGGAGCTCGGAGCCGATCAGGCCGGAGGCCCCGGAGATGATGATCCTGGCGGGTGTCATGGGACTACTTTCCTGCCGGTCGGGTGAAGATCGCGACGAGGAAGTCGGACCGTTCGGTGAAGGGCTTGAGATCCCAGGACTCGAACACGTCCTCCGGCTCCAGGCCAGCTTCGGTGGCGGTGGCCATGAAATCATCGAAATCCCAACCGCGGCCGGCCCCGAAACCGACGACGAACCGGCCCCCGGGCTTGAGTGCCCGGGCGATGTTGGCCAGGGCGGGCAGGCGACCGTCCTCGGCGAGGAAGCCCATGACGTTGCCCGCGGAGACCGCCAGGTCGAAGTCACCGACAGGGATCTCATCCGTACTCAGGTCCCCCACCAGCCAGGTGGCCTCCGGGTAGAGGGTGCGGGCGTGCCTGATGAGGACCGGGTCCAGGTCAGTGCCGGTGACGTCATGCCCGCGGGCGGCGAGGTAACCGCCGAGGCGGCCCTGCCCGCAGCCGGCGTCGAGGATGCGGGCGGTGCGGGGGGCGAGGGCGTCGATAAGCCGGGCTTCGCCGTCAATGTCGTCGCCGCGTTCGATCATCATCTGCCAACGGCGGGCGTAGTTCTCCGAGTGGTCGGGATTCTGCGAGGTCACGTCATTCCAGGTGGTCATGATCTCAAGTATAGAAACAACGGGAGACCAAGTTGACCGGGCCACCATGCCCGGCGCG
>CAZTIZ010000010.1:0-42792 GCA_964613845.1 uncultured Corynebacterium sp. | reverse complement strand
AGGCCTCGGTGCGGAGGTGGCTGCCCACGGCGTCGACCTGCCTGCGCCCCACCACCGTGGGTCCCCGTCCGGGGAAGCGGTAGGATCCTGGGCATGGAATTGATGATCGGACGTGTGGTCAAGTCCCACGGCATCCGCGGCGAGGTCGCCGTGGAATCTACCACTGATGAGCCGGAGACCCGCTACGCGGTCGGCGAGATCCTGCAGGGCAGGCAGGGCAGGCAGGGCGAGAAGGAGCACCGGTTGACGGTCGCCACCGTGCGCCCCCACCAGGGGCGGTTGCTGATCAAGTTCGAGGAGATCCCCGATCGCACCGCTGCGGACTCCCTGCGCGGCACCCGTTTCTTCGCCGCTCCGTTGGAGCGTGAGGAGGACGACGATGAGGGCTTCTACGACCACGAGTTGGAGGGGCTGCGCGTCATCCACCACGGCGTCGGTATCGGCGAGGTCACCGGAGTGTTGCACGGTCCCGCCGGGGAAATCCTGGAGGTGGAGCTGACCGCCGGCCGGGAGGTGCTGATCCCCTTCGTCCACGACATCGTGCCCGAGGTCGACCTGCAGGAGGGGACCTGCACCATCACCCCGCCGGAGGGCCTGCTGGAGCTGTAGCCCCTCCGACCGGGGTCACCGGCCCGACCGACAACAGCTGCACTGTCCCGGATCCACAGGTGAAGGTGTCGTCGAGTGCGATGACGGTGCCGCCCTCGTTGAGGGGCGGCACCACCTGCAGTCCCGCCGCGGCCAGCGGATGCCCGCATTCGGCCGGGTCGTGCAGTTCGGGTCTGCCGATGCGAACCTCGCCGTGGACGCTGCCCCCCGGGTTGAGGGAGAACACCTGCGCGATCACCGTCCCCTCCTGGACGGCGGGTGCGCCGATCACATCACTGTCTGAGTTGAGGAGCACCGCTTCCGGGAACCCGTGCAGGTCACAGGTGCGCTCAGAGGTATTGGTGAAGGCCAGATCGTAGACGTCGGCCTCCGGCAGAGCCTGCTCGAGGCTGAGGGAGACGCCCAACTCCTCGCCCAGGCAGTGATCCGGCAGTTCCCCGGTGACCGTCGGCGTGCAGGCGGTGAGGGCGGCCGCCGATAGTCCGCCGAGCACCAGGGCAGTGATGTGTCTCATGGCCCCACGGTAGACGCTGCGCCCGGGCGGGGCAGGGCACTTGCTACGCTTTCTGGCGTGAGCACCACCGAGAATCCCGGGTCCGGCCTGCGCCTGGACGTCGTCACCATCTTCCCCGAATACCTGGACCCGCTGCGCCATGCCCTGTTGGGCAAGGCCATCGAGCAGGGGATCCTGTCGGTGGGGGTGCATGATCTGCGCGCCTGGGCCACCGATGTCCACAAGTCCGTCGATGACACCCCCTACGGCGGCGGACCGGGCATGGTCATGAAACCCACCGTGTGGGGCCCCGCGCTCGACGACGTCGCCGCGGGCACCGGCCCCGCCGCGCAGGCACCGGACCTGGCCAGCTCCCTGCCGCATGCCAACCAACCGCGCCATGATGAGCTCGCGGGCGTCGATGGGCGGAGTTACGGGGGTGGGGAGGACTCCGATCTGCCGCTGCTGATCGTCCCCACCCCAGCGGGTGAACCCTTCACCCAGGCCGATGCGCAGGCCTGGTCGAATGAACGCCACATCGTCTTCGCCTGCGGCCGCTACGAGGGGATCGACCAGCGTGTCATCGATGACGCCGCCCACCGCTACCGGGTGCGCGAGGTCTCCATCGGCGACTACGTCCTCATCGGCGGGGAAGTTGCCGTCCTGGTGATCGCGGAGGCTGTCGTGCGGCTGATCCCCGGCGTGCTGGGCAACCGTCGCAGCCACGAGGAGGACAGTTTCTCCGACGGGCTGCTCGAAGGACCCAGCTACACCAAGCCACGCTCCTGGCGGGGGCTGGACGTACCGGAGGTGCTCTTCTCCGGCAACCACGCCAGGGTGGACCGCTGGCGCCGGGACCAGTCGCTGCGGCGCACGCAGGCGGTGCGACCGGAATTGTTGGCTGAGGTGGAGCTCGACAGCCATGACCACACCGTGCTGGACGGGGAATAGGGGATGCGCGCCATCTCCACCGCCATCAATCTGCTCATCCGCCCTGCCGAGTGGGCGGCGGTGGCGCAGCGGCTGCCGGGGCAGCTGGCTGAGGCAGGTTACCGGGTGGGGTCTGTCCACGCCGATATCGTTGATCTGACCTGCGAACCCGACAACATGCTGGTCACCCAGTTCTCCCTGGCGGAGGGACATCCCCCGGTGGTGGAGCTGCTGCACCGGGTGGTCATCAACGGTTCCTCGGACCTGGCGCTGCGGGAGGCCACCCGGGCGGTCGTGGCCGCGCTCCCCGGCGGTGCGTACTGGTACGGTACCAGCCTGGAGGGGACGACTGAACCGGGCCTGGGGGCCTCGTGTGCGTGGCAGGACCCCTCCTGACCCTCTCTCCCGAGGTCCCCGGCCTACCGCGTCGGGGGAGGGTGGCACTACCATCGGGTCGGTGACCCACCATGATCCCCGACCCGACGATGAGGTCGATGAGGCGCTGACGGACGAGGACTCCGGGAAGCAGAACCCCGACCTGCCCGGCTTCATCGCCCACCCCGACCGCACCGACAAGATCCTCTTCGCCGCCCTGCTGCTGATGGGGCTGTGGGGCCTGGCGACGATTCCCCTGCGCGCCTGGCTGCTCACCCAGCCGCTGGCCTACACCCTGCTCGTCGGCGGCTACACCAGTGCGGTCGTCGCCGGGGCCAACGCCTCGGTGGGTGTCGGGCACTGGCTGATCTACCTGCTGTGCTCGGTGCTGGGGGCGGTGAAGTTCATGCCCGTCTACTGGGCCATGGGCCGGAAATGGGGACGGGAGTTCATCGACATCTCCCTGCAGTACATGCCGCGCGCCCACCGGATCTTCACCCGCGCGGTGGATTCGGACTCCCCGAAGCTGCGGGGCGGCACCATGGCCCTGATCCCGGTGGCCTATTTGCCCGGACCCGTGCCGGGCACGGTCCTCAACGCTGTCGCGGGACTGCTGCGGATCCGCTTCTGGGTGATGATCCTCATCAATGTGCTCAGCATCCTGGCGGTTAACGGCGTGATGATGTGGCTGGGCTACAGCTTCGGTGATCCGGTGCTGGATGCGATCGACGTGATCAACCGCTACCTGCTGTGGATCACCCTCGCCCTGGTGGCGGTGGCGGTCTTCCAGGCACGGCGCCGCAGCCGCTCCGGGAAGAAGGATGTCACGAATCCAGATACGACCGAATAAGGGCCGCCCCGCGGGAGGCGTCGTTGACGCTGATGTGGAAGGCGGCGCCCCTGGTGCGTTCGATGCGCAGCCCTTCGCCGCTGCGGAAGAACAGCGCCTGTCCCTGGGCACCGAAACGCCAGCCCCAGCCGCCCCAGTCTCCGGGGCGCATGTCCACCACGGACACGCCGGTCACGGCTGAGTAGGGGATGGTGGCGCGTGGCAGTCCTGGCAGGAGACGCCAGTGGATGCCGGTGGCGTCGACACGCACGTGAACGCCGGTGAGCATCACCATGGAGAGGAATCCCACTAGGAGCAGGGTCGCGGGCAGCCACTGGGCGTCGAGAAGCGCCCAGATCCCGGTCAGCAGCATGACCACGGCGCCGAGGACGAACAGCGCGAGGACCCAGCCGACGACGCGTGCGGAACCGAACCACACTGCGCGGGAGGTGTTGCGCAGCGGGATCTCGGTGGGCGCGAATTCGGGTGCCTCAGCGACCACGGGCCGGGCCAGCAGGGCGACGAGCAGGCCACCGGCGGCGGCAATGACGAATGCGAGGGAGGGGCTGTCGCCGAGGGTGGCGGAAGTGGCGTCGGCAAGCCCGCGTTGGGTGTTGAGCATGAGCACGAGCAGCGCGGAGAGCAGAAACACCGTGCCTGAGCCGATGCCGGCCATGACGCGGCCGGAGTCGGCGGAGGTGAAGCCGGCGCGCGATCGCGGCGAAGAGCCCCAGCAGGAATGCGCCGAGGACCGCGAAGCCGAGGATGAGTGCGAGTGGGGAGGTGAAGCCGTCAGCGACGCCACCTGCGCCGAAGTGGCTGGCCACGGGGTCGGGGAGCTCGCTCAGGATGGTCAGGGACCAGATGGTGGCGGTCAGCAGGGCGAGGGCCGGGATGCCGGTGGTGGTGAGCAGGTAGCGGTTCAAATCAGGATACTCCTCTGATGGTCAGTCCGGCGATGAGCGCGGCGAGCGGGGTTCGGGATGTCAGGGCGGCTTCGGCGAGGGCGTCGAGATGCTTCTCCACGTCCAGGTCCGGCCTTCCGGTGGGTGTGATGGCGGTGGTTCCGCGCCCGCGGCGTAATTCGACGAGGCCCTCGTCGCGCAGGTCGCGGTAGGCGCGCAGCACGGTGTTGCGGTTGAGGTCGAGGGATGCGGCGAGGTCCGCTGCGGTGGGCAGGCGCTGACCGTCGCGGATGTCGCCGCCGGTGATGGCTTTGCGCAGCGCGGCGACGAGTTGGGCGTAGATGGGGGTGGGGGAGGCGGCGTCGAGCTGGATGAGCAATCCGTTCTCCTTTCGCTAGTTGTACTACTCATACTAGCACTATTGCTGTGGCCTAGAATAGGGCGAATGATCGCCACCACCATCGCCCGTGAACTCGGCGTGCGCGAGAACCAGATCCGCGCCGTCCTTGACCTGCTCGCCGAGGGCAACACCGTCCCCTTCATCGCCCGCTACCGCAAGGAGGCCACCGGCGGACTCGACGACACCCAGCTGCGCACCATCGAGGAACGCGCCACCTACCTGCGCGAACTCCGGGAACGCAAGGACACGGTGCTCGCCGCCATCGAGGAACAGGGAAAGCTCACCGATGACCTGCGCGCGCTCATCACCGCCTGCGAGACCAAGGCGCGCCTCGAAGACCTCTACCTGCCCTTCAAGAAACGCCGCCGTACCAAGGCCGACATCGCCCGCGAGGCCGGTCTGGAACCACTCACCGACGCGCTGATCGGCGCCCCCGCATCCACTCCTGAGGAGCTGGCCGCGGCCTATGTCACCGAGGGCTTCGAGGACGTACGCACGGCCCTCGAAGGGGCGCGCGCCATCCTCCTCGACCGCTTCGCACTCGACGCCGACCTGGTCGGCGAGGTCCGCGAGCAGATGTACCGCACCGGGCAGCTCACCGCCGGCGTCATCGCGGGCAAGGAGGCCGAGGGGGCGAAATTCAAGGACTACTTCGAGTTCGCCGAACCCTTCACCACCCTGCCCTCCCACCGCATCCTCGCGCTGCTGCGCGGTGAATCCGAGGGCGTGCTCCAGCTCAACCTCGACCCCGGCGACGATCTCGTCTACGAGGGCATGATCGCCGGGAGCTTCGAGCTGGACACCACGACCTCCCGCTGGCTTGCCGATGCCGTCCGCTTCGGCTGGCGCACCAAGCTCGCCGTCTCCTCCGGCCTGGATGTGCGCATGCGCCTGAAGGAGACCGCCGAGGAAGGCGCACTCGACGTCTTCGCCACCAACCTCCGCGACGTCCTGCTCGCCGCCCCCGCCGGCCAGCGCGCCACCCTGGGCCTGGACCCGGGTTTTCGCACCGGGGTCAAGTGCGCCGTCATCGACCCGACCGGCAAGGTCCTCGATACCGCCATCGTCTCCCCGCACCAGCCGCAGAACCGTTGGTCGGAGGCCGTCCATCAGCTGGCGGGCCTGTGCGCCACCCATGGTGTGGACCTGCTGGCGGTGGGTAACGGCACCGCCTCCCGGGAGACAGAGAAGCTCAGCCAGGAGGTCGCCGACCTGATCAAGGCCGCCGGCGGGCACCGCCCCACCCCGGTCGTGGTCTCCGAATCAGGTGCCTCGGTGTACTCGGCCTCCGCGCTGGCCGCCGCTGAATTCCCCGACATGGACGTCTCCCTGCGCGGGGCGGTATCCATCGCCCGCCGCCTGCAGGACCCGCTGGCCGAACTGGTCAAGATCGACCCCAAGGCCATCGGGGTGGGCCAGTACCAACACGACGTCAATCAGACGGCCCTGGCCCGTTCCCTCGACGGAGTGGTCGAATCAGCGGTCAACGCCGTCGGCGTCGACCTCAACACCGCTTCGGTGCCCCTGCTCGAACGCGTCGCCGGCGTCACGGCGACACTGGCGAAGAACATCGTGACCCACCGCGATGAACACGGCTCCTTCCCCTCCCGCACGGCACTGAAGAAGGTACCGCGTCTGGGGCCGAAGGCCTACCAGCAGTGCGCCGGCTTCCTGCGCATCACCGGTGGGAACAACCCCCTCGACGCTTCCGCCGTCCACCCCGAGGCCTACCCGGTGGTCCGCCGCATCACCGAGGCCACCGGCCTGGCCGTGGGAGAGCTCATCGGCAACACCCGCGTGCTCAGCGGCCTGCGACCGGAAGACTTCGCCGACGAGACCTTCGGCGTGCCCACCGTCACCGACATCATCGCCGAGCTCGACAAACCCGGCCGCGACCCCCGCCCCGAGTTCCGCACCGCCACCTTCAAGGAGGGCGTGGAGAAGATCTCCGACCTCAGCCCCGGCATGATCCTGGAGGGCACCGTCACCAACGTCGCAGCCTTCGGCGCCTTCATCGACGTCGGCGTCCACCAGGACGGGCTGGTCCACGTCTCCGCCATGAGCGAGAAGTTCATCTCCGACCCCCGCGAAGTCGTCCGTTCCGGGCAGGTGGTCAAGGTCAAGGTCATGGAGGTCGACGTCGAACGCCAGCGCATCGGCCTGTCCCTGCGGCTCAACGATGAGCCCGGTCAGGACCGCAAGCCCACCAGGCAGAAGCGGGGCGAGGGTGAGCGCGCACGCGCACCCCGTCAGCAGCAGAGCCACGGGCAGCAGAACCGGGGACGGCAGGGCACGGGGACGTCGGGAAGCATGGCGGACGCGCTCAAACGCGCCGGTCTGGGCCGCTGAACAGTGCGCAGCTGCGCACAACTACAGGAACAGGAGAGGCAACCATGGAGGACCAGACCGCGGGCTTGGTGATGCTCCTGTTCTCCGTGGTCCTGGTCGCGGTGCTCTGCATCGTCACCACCCGGCAGGGTGCCGAGGGAACGCTGGACCGCAACGGTTCGGTGGGCATCCGCACCCGCCACACCCAGGTCTCGGACAAGGCCTGGCGGGCCGGGCACGCCGCCGCTGTCCCCGGGGTGAACCGGTCCGGGTGGGTCGCCGCCGCCACCGTCCCACTCGCGGTCTCCGCCCACGTCTCCTTCGGCGGAAGCTGGGGCAACCTGACTGGCCTGTGCGGCATGCTCATCCAGGTCACCCTGCTCCTGTTCGCCACGCGGGTAGCCAACAGGGCCGCACAGGCCGCCAGCTGAGCCACCTGCGCATGCCCGCGCAACCATCCGGCAACGGGTAGGGTCGGGACACGATCCACCGGCAGGCAGGAAAGGACGCACAGATGGCACCTTCAGGAAAGCCCACCACCACGCTGCTGGAGGAGGGCGAGGTATTCGACACCAAGCAGATGGCGGCCGATTCGGGCGTGTCCATGCCGCGCCACCGGGCCTCCATCGAATCAGCGCTCATCGTGACCGAGGGGCGGTGCACCGTCCGCTTCGACGACCGGGACCGCACCCTGAGCGTGGGCGACAGCCTCATCCTGCCCGCCGACGTCTGGCACGCGGTGGTGGCGGACCCCGAGTTCACCGCGATCCACATCATGCCCAAGGGCATCCGCTTCACCTTCGCCGGCTGAGCTCCCGCTACCTGCCAGTCAATCCGTTGACCCCACCCGGCAGGTTGATCAGCTCCGCAAGAACGCCTCCGGCATGCTCCCCGATGAACCGCGCGCTGCGCACCCCGGAGCCGCAGTAGACCACCACCGGGCCCTCGACATCCCCCAACACCTCCGCCACGCGCCCCGGGCTCACCTCCGACATCGGCAGGTGTAGGCCGACCGTCTCCACCGGCAGATCCGCCAGCAGCTTCTCGTGCACCTCACGCACGTCAAGCGCCCGGGCACGACCGGTACGCACCAACTCCAGCACCCGCTCCACCTCGGGATCGGGCGGGGAAACCGGGGGAGTGGCACACGCGCCCGCCCCGTAGAAGCCCTCCAACTCCGTGACGGGCCTGCGCGCCGGGTCCGCCCCCACGTTGAAGGCGCGCAGGGAGGTGTCCAGCGCCTCGTAGCTGTACACCCGCCCCGGGATGCTCTCACCCAGGCCGCTCAGGTACTTGATCGCCTCGGTGGCCATGAGGTTGCCCACCACCGAGGTCGTCACTCCGAGTACCCCGGCGGTGGCGCAGTCCGGTGTGGAATCGGCGGCCGGCTGGGTGGGGAAGAGATCCCGCAGGCCGACGCCGCCGGATACCCCCGGCCCGGAGTTCCACAGCGCGACCTGTCCGGCATAGCGCAGCACGGTGCCCCAGATCAGGGGCGTGCCGCTCACCTCGGCGGCGTCGGCCACCAGGTACTTGGTGGCGAAGGTGTCGGAACCGTCGAGGACGAGATCCACGCCCTCGAGCGCGGCGAGGATGTTGTCGGGGGTGAGACGTGCGTGCACGGCCTCGACCCCGATTCCCGGCTGGATCTGGCGCAGTCGATCGGCGGCGGCGTCGACCTTGCGGCGGCCCACATCATCGACACCGAAGAGGATCTGGCGGTGGATATTGCTCAGGTCGACGGTGTCGTCGTCGTAGAGACGGATGTTGCCCAACCCCACCGCGGCCAGCGACTGCATCGCCGGGCAACCCAGGCCACCGGCGCCGACGACGAGCACACGCGCGGTGGCCAGCAGCTGCGCCTGCGCCATGTCGAAGCCGGGCAGGTTGAGCTGGCGGGCGATGCGACGCAGTTCTGTCGTGTCCATCTACAGCACCTGGTCGGCCCAGCTGGCCAGGCCCTCGAAGCTGGAGGAGGCCAGGGCGTGCTCGCGTGTGGGGATGCGCCCGGCGGAGCGTGCCAGGCGTCCGGCCTCGACGGCGTGCCTCATCGCTCCGGCCATGGCGGTCGGGTCCTGGCAACGGTTGATGGCGCTGGCCAGCAGCACACCGTCGCAGCCCAGTTCCATGGCCAGCGTCGCGTCGGAGGCGGTGCCCACGCCGGCGTCGAGCAGCACGGGCACGTTCGCCCGCGAGCAGATCAGCTCGATGTTGTGCGGGTTGAGGATGCCCAGGCCGGTACCGATGGGCGAGCCCAGCGGCATGACGGCGGCCACGCCGATGTCCTCCAGTCGGGTGGCCACGATCGGATCATCGGAGGTGTAGGCCAGCACGGTGAAGTCCTCGGCGACGAGCATCTCGCAGGCGTCGATGAGTTCGGTGGTGTCGGGCAGCAGGGTGTGCTCGTCGGCGATGACCTCGACCTTCACCCAGTTGGTGCCCAGGGCCTCGCGGGCGAGGCGGGCGGTGAGTACGGCGTCACGGGCGGTGCGGCAACCGGCGGTGTTGGGTAGCAGGTCGATGTTCAGGCGGCGCAGCAGCTCGAAGACGGACTCGCCGGAGGAGCGGGTCCCGGGGGCATGGCGGCGCATGGCCACGGTGGTCAACTGCGTTCCGCTGGCCAGCAGCGCCTCTTCCAGCAGCGCCTGGGAGGTGGCACCACCGGTGCCCATGACCAGGTGGGAATCGAAGGTGCGGTCGGCGATAGTCAAGGACATGGGCTTAACCGCCCTGGACTGCGGTGAGGATGTCGACGACATCGCCGTCGTTGATGGCGCGCTCCCAGGTTGAACGCGGGACGACGTCGCCGTTGACGGCCACGGCCACGCCGTCCGTGCTCCCGACGACCTCGGTGACGAGCTCGGTGACGGTGACCGGCCCGGACTGGCGGGGCTCACCGTTGACGGTGTACTTCATGATTGACTCCTTGGATTTAATGGTCCCGCAGTGGATCACAGGCGGCCAGGGCGGGATCCGGGTCGTGCCCACCGGCCGCCAGGGTCGCTCCCACGCGCGCACCGAGTGCGGCGAGCAGGATGCCGTGGCGGAAATAACCGGTGGAGATGATCAGGTTGCTCCCGACCCTACCGAGGTAGGGAAGATCGTCGGGAGTGCCGGGACGTGCCCCGACGGTGGCTTCGAGGAAATCGCACTCCTCGATGCCGGGCACGAGCCGCCCGGCATCGCGCAGCAGGTCATGGACCGCGCCGACGCGCGGCAGGGGGCGGTCGTCCTCCCGGCTGGTGGCGCCGATGCCGAGGGTTCCGTCATCACGCGGGATGAGGTAGACGGGGCGGTCCTCGACGAAGCCGCGCACCACCCGGTCGAGCAGGGGGCGCAGGTGCTCCGGCACGTTGACCCGCATGATGTCGCCGTAGACCGGACGCAGTTTCAACGGGTGTCCGCCCTGGTACCAGCCGGTGACCTCGGCGGCACCGAGACCGTTGCACAGGATGACGCTGCTTTCCGACGCGTCGATCACGGTCTGTTCGCAGTGCACCGCCCGGCAGGGGTCACCGCCGTCCAGACTGAGCACCCGCTCCCGGATGATCTCCGCGCCCCGGTTGCGCAGGGCGTCGAGCAGGGCGGCGGCGAAGCGCCGAGGCGAGACCTGGTGATCGTCGGGGATGCTCACCGCCCCGGCCAGCTGCGGGGACAGGGCCGGTTCCAGCCTGCGTGCCTGGCGCACCGTCAGCCGCTCGGCGCTCATGCCGTGCTCCCCCTGGTACTCACTCAGCTCCACCAGGTGCCGGGCGTCGGCCCGGTCGGCGGCCACCACCAGGGTGCCCTCGGTGCGGTGCCCGGTGGGCAGATCAGTGTGGCGGGCGACCCGTTCCACCAGGTCGGGGTAGAGCTCCGCGGAGCGCAGCATGAGGGGGAAGAGTGTCTCCTGGCGGTACTGCACCTCCGCCACCGGGGCGAGCATGCCCCCGGCGTGGTGGGTGGCACCGCTGCCGGGATCCGGGTCGATCAGGGTTACCCGCTGCCCGTTGTCGAGGAGCTCGAAACAGGTGCTCAGCCCGACGAGGCCGCCACCGATGACGATGGTGTGCCCGCTCATCGGCGCTGTCCGAAGCCCGCGAGAATCTGCCGGGCCACTGCGGCCGGGGCCTGCGCGTTCATGAAGCCGCGTACCACCGCGACTCCGGCGACCCCGGTGGCCGCCAGTTCTGCGGCGTCGGTGGCGCGCACGTCGCCGATCGCCACGACCGGTACCGGGGAGGCGGTCACCAGCTCCGGGTAGCCGGCCAGGCCCACCGGCGGCCGGCCGGAGTCCTTGGTGGGGGTGGGGCGGAACGGGCCCGCCCCGATGTAGTCGACGACGTCGGCGATGTCGTGGACGGCGCGCACCAGCTCCAGGGTGCCGGTGGTCAGGCCGATCAGTGCCTCGGGGCCGAGGAGGGCGCGGGCATCGCGGACCGGCAGGTCATCCTGGCCGAGATGGACACCGTGGATCGGCACCCCGCGGTGCATGAGGGCGGCGGCGACGTCGACGCGGTCGTCGACCAGCACCCTGGTGTCGGGGTTGGTCCCGGCGACGGCGAGCGCCACCTGTTCCGCCAGTTCGGTCAGGGCGCGGGCGCTGATCGGTTTGGAGCGGACCTGGACGACACCGGCACCGCCGGCGGCAGCGGCACGGGCGACGTCGATGATGTGGCGGGGTTCACCGTCACCGGTGACGAGATAACAGCGCAGATCAGGCACGGGCATCGCACTCCTGGCGTAGGGTCGTTCCCTGGTCGGGACCGTCTTCGGGGGAGGGCTGCATGAGCCGGCCACTCTTCCTTCGCTGGTCCTAACCAGGGCAGGTTCATACGGTTCTCGCGCGGCTATTCAGCACGATCTCAGCCCGGTGCCCCGGGCGCCCGTGGGGTCGAGCCACAGTGTAGGGCAGGGGCCTGAACCCGTACGTGGCGGGTGGGGATTTGGTGGGCCGTCAAAGACCGTGGAATGATGGTGGAGTTGACTGTGCGCACCGCACCAGTCGGTGTCCGCCAGCGGCGAGCACATGTAGCGGATACGAACCGGACGAGCGCCCCTCAGGGAAGTGCCGCCAGGCTCCTCTGTCCAGAACTCAGTGAAGGATTGTCACATGAACATTATCGACAAGGTCGATGCAGCGCAGCTGCGCGATGACGTGCCGGATTTCCGTCCCGGCGATACCCTTGACGTCCACGTCAAGGTCATTGAGGGCTCCAACGTCCGTACCCAGCTGTTCAAGGGCGTTGTGATCCGTCGTCAGGGCTCCGGCATCCGCGAGACCTTCACCGTCCGCAAGGTCTCCTTCGGTCTCGGTGTGGAGCGTACCTTCCCGGTCCACTCCCCGAACCTGGAGAGCATCGAGGTCGTGCGTCGCGGTGACGTCCGTCGCGCCAAGCTGTACTACCTGCGTAACCTGCACGGTAAGGCTGCCAAGATCAAGGAGAAGCGCTGAGTCACTGACCGTCCGCCCCACGTGGGCTGACTGTCATCGACAAGCCACCCTCGCCCCCGTTTCCCGCACATGGTTGCGGGAGGCGGGGGTGAGGTGTTTTCCGGGGCCACCTCAGCTCAGCAGCTGCCGTGCGGCCAGGTCCCGGTACAGGGGGCTGTTCTCCAGCAGTTCGGCGTGTGTTCCGGTGGCCTCGACACGCCCCTCGTCCATCACGATGATCTGGTCGGCGTCGGTGACCGTGGACAGCCGGTGGGCCACGACCACCAGCGTGCGACCTTCTGCGGTGGCGTCGATGGCGTCGAGGATGAGTTGTTCGTTCTGGGAGTCCACCGCGCTGGTCGGTTCATCGAGCAGGAGGATCGGCGTGTCCATGAGCAGCATGCGGGCCAGCGCCAGTCGTTGGCGCTGCCCACCCGACACGCTCATGCCCCGGTCACCGAGCACGGTGTCCAGCCCGTCGGCCTCCTCGAAACGATGGCGCAGATTGACCTGTTCCAGCGCCCACCAGCACCGCTGGTCAGTGGCCTCGGGTGAGGCCAGCTGCAGGTTCTCGCGCACCGTACCCGCCAGCACGGCGGCCTCCTGCTCGACATAGCCGACGGTCGCGCGTATCGACGCCCGCTCCAGCCCGGCGGTGTCCTGCGCCCCGAGCAGGATGCGGCCGGAGTCGACGTCGTAGAACCGCTCGATCAGCGCCAGTGTGGTCGATTTACCCGAACCCGAGGGGCCGACCAGGGCGGTCTTCTTCCCCGCCGGGACATGGAAGGAGACCTCGCGCAACACCGGGGTGTCCTCGTCGTAGGAGAAGGAGACGTTATCGAAGGTCAGGTCACCGGCCGGGGTGGCGAGGGCTCCGCCGACCGGCTCAGGCTCCCGGTCGAGGACCTGCTGGATGCGCTGCAGCGCGCCCATCGCCTGACGGATCGTGGTCACCGCCGAGAAGATCGTGCCCAGCGGCATGGAGACCATGAACAGGTAGAGGACGAAGGAGACCAGGTCGGCCACGGAGATGTTCCCGGCGGCCACCCGGGCCCCACCGAAACCGAGGACGACGAGGAAACTGGCCTGCATGGCCAGGCCGGATGCCGGGTAGAGCAGCGCCTCGACGCGCGCGATACGCAGGCCCTGCGCGTAGGCGGCGCGGGCGTCGTCACCCAGCCCCTGCTCCACCCGGTCCTGGGAACCGGTGGCGCGGATCGTGCGGGCGGCGACCAGCGCCCGGTCCATGCCGGCGCCGAGCGCACCCACGGCCTCCTGCGCCCGGGTGGTGTAGCGCTGGATCAGTGAGGAGGCGGTGACCACCGCGATCATCGTCACCGCCACCACGGCGAGCACGATCAGCAGCATCAGGGGGTCGATGAGCAACATCAGCACCACCGCCCCCACCATGGTCACCGCGCCGCCGACCGCGTCGACCAGCCCGCCGGTGAAGGCGGTGCGCACCAGGGTGGTGTCCGATCCCAGGCGGGTGACCAGGTCACCGGTACGCACCCGGTCATAGACGCGCACCGGCAGGCGCAGCATCCGGGCGATCAGGCGTTGGCGGGTGGACAGGACCGCGGCCTCGGCGGTGCGGGTCATCACGTAGATCTGCCCGACCGACAGCAGCGAGGAGACCACCAGCAGGACGATCAGCAGCCACACCAGTCCGGTGACCGGGGAACCCCCGATACGGCTGATGATCTCGTTGATCACCATCGGTTGGGCCAGTCCCAGGGCGGCGCTGAACAGGGAGAACACCACGGCGAGGGTGAGCGCTCCGCGGTGGTGGGCGAGCATCGCCAGCAGTGCGCGGAAGGGCGCGCCCTCCTGCGGTGGCAGTGCCCCAGGGGCGTCCGGGGCGGCATCAGGGGTCATGGTCATGAGGGTCTTCTCCATCAGGTGGGCTCCCGCCAGATTGTAGGCACCGGTGCAGGCGGGGTTATCTGCGCCGGTGAGGGGTGCTGCTAATGTCTGTGGCTGTGACTGACTCCCCCCGTTCCCCCCAGCTGAACACCGGATCCGGCGAGATCCCGCCGCCCGACGCCGGGGGATCACAGGCGGTGGCGGAGGAGAAGAAGGAACGTCGGGAAGCCCCCTGGTACATCGAGATCCCCGTGGTCATCGTCCTGACCCTGCTGGCGATCTTCCTGCTCCAGACCTTCGTGGGCCGCGTGTACATGATCCCCAGCCAGTCCATGGAACCCACCCTCCACGGTTGTGAGGGGTGCACCGGTGACCGAATCTTCGTCGACAAGATATCCTACCGGTTCACCGACCCCGAGCCCGGTGACGTGGTGGTGTATAAGGGCACCGAGTCGTGGAACACCGGTTTCGTCTCCCAGCGCTCCGGGAACGACCTGGTCCGGGGGCTGCAGAACCTCGGCTCCTACGTCGGCCTCGTCGCCCCCGACGAGAACGACCTGGTCAAGCGCATCATCGCTGAGGGCGGACAGACCGTCTCCTGCCAGGAGGGCGATCCCGGCATCATGGTCGACGGGCAGGTCATCGACGACTCCTACACCCTGCAGCCCCCGGCCTTTCCCGTCGACCCGGCCACCGGCTCCGGTGCCTGCGGCGGCTCCTACTTCGGCCCGCTGAACGTGCCTGCCGACCACTACTTCATGCTCGGTGACAACCGCACCAACTCCGCGGACTCCCGCTACCACCTGGGCGACCAGTACCAGGGAACCATCCCCGCGGACCATATCCGCGGCAAGGTCCAGGCCATCATCTACCCCTTCAACCGGATCGGTGGCATCGACGACCCGGACATCCAGCCCCAGCAGCAGTGAGTGGGTACAGGATCCGACGGCTGAAGCAGCTGCGCACCCTGGAGGTCACCCTCTCCCGCCACGGGCTCGGACCCGTCGCCGGTGTGGATGAGGCCGGCCGGGGAGCGTGCTGCGGGCCCGTCACCGTCGCCTCCTGCATCCTGCCCGAGCGGATCATCCCGGAACTGGCGGGCCTGACCGACTCCAAACAACTCAGCCCGGCGCGCAGGGAGGAACTCCTGCCCGTCATCACCCGCCACGCGGTGGCCTGGTCGGTGGTGTCCATCCCGGCGTCGGAAATCGACGCCCGTGGCATCCAGTGCGCCAACCTTACCGCTATGCGCCGCGCTGTCGCGGCCCTCGATCCCGCCCCGGGGTATGTGCTCACCGATGCCTGGCATGTGCCGGGTCTGCGCAGCCCCCACCTGCCCGTGGTCGGCGGGGATGCGGCAGCGCGCTGCATCGCGGCGGCCAGCGTCATCGCGAAGGTCACCCGCGACCGGCACATGGTCGAGCTCGACGCCCGTCACCCCGGTTACGGGCTGGCCGGCCACAAGGGCTATAACACGAAGACCCACCTGGCCGCGGTGCGCCGCCACGGCGCCACCCCTGAGCACCGATACACTTATGCCAATGTCGCAGCCGCCCATGCCGGGTGGCTGCGTGACCGTCAGAGCAATCCCGTCATCCAGGAGGCAGACCGTGAGCGCTGAGGAGCTCGACAACTACGAGGCGGAGGTCGAACTCTCCCTCTACCGCGAATACCGCGACGTCGTCAGTCAGTTCTCCTATGTGGTGGAGACCGACCGGCGCTTCTATCTCGCCAACGCGGTGGAACTCATTCCGCACACCAACGGGCCCGATGTCCATTACGAGGTGCGTATGTCGGACGCCTGGGTGTGGGACATGTACCGTTCGGCACGTTTCGTGCGTTACGTCCGGGTCATCACCTACAAGGACGTCAACATCGAGGAACTCGATAAGCCGGACCTGATCCTGCCCGAGTAGCCCGCCTGTGGGCTGTCAAACGCCACGCCGCCGGGGTTGTGGACAACATGGGGTTGTCCACAACCCCGGCGTTTTTCCCCCGTCCCTCCCTTGTGCCGGCTCCCGGCGCCCCCGACAGTGGTGAGCGTGACTACACGACCCCAGGGGGAGACCACCATGATCACGGACACCGGAACACGCCACCGACTCGGACGCCGCGGCGAAGACCACACCGCTGCTCTCTACCGCCACCGGGGAGCCGAGATCATCGACCGCAACGTCCACCGCCCCGGCGGGGAACTCGACCTCATCGCCCGCGAACCGGACGGCACCACCGTCTTCATCGAGGTCAAGACCCGCTCCGGTCGCGGCTACGGGGGTGCGGAAGCCGTCACCGGACGCAAACTCGCCCGGATGAGGCGCGCCGCCGCGCAGTGGCTCGACGGCCGCCCCCACACCGCAGTGCGTTTCGACGTCGCCGTCCTCACCGTCGTCGCCGCCGGTTTCACCGTGGAGCTCTACGAAGGGGTCGAAGATGGCGCTCGGTAGAACCGGCACGACCGCCCTGAGCGGCGTCACCGCCCACCCGGTCACCATCGAGGCCAACATCGGCCCCGGATTGCCCGGCACCCACCTCGTCGGCCTCGGCGACACGGCGGTCAGCGAATCCCGTGACCGCATCCGCACCGCCGTCCACAACACCGGCCTGGACTGGCCCCGCACCAAGATCGTCGTATCCCTCTCCCCGGCCTCCCTGCCGAAATCGGGATCCCACTTCGACCTCGCCATCGCCCTGGCCGTGCTGTCCGCCAGCCGTCCCGACACCCACGACCGCCTCCACCACACCCTCGTCCTCGGTGAACTGGGCCTCGACGGCACAGTCCGCCCCGTCCCCGGCATCCTCCCGGCCCTGCTCACCGCCCGCGCGGAAGGGTACCGGCACGCACTGATCCCACCCGGCAACGCCACTGAGGCCGCCCTCATCGACGACCCCGACCTGGACATCCTCGTCGCCGACACCCTCCTACACGCCTGGCAATGGGCCACCGGGGACACCACCCTCGACCCCGCCCACGCCACCACTGATCATCCCGCGCCACCACAGCGCCGACCCGACTTCGCCGATCTGGCCGGGCAACACGAGGCCCGCTTCGCCGCCGAGGTCGCCGCCGCAGGCGGACACCACATGCTTCTGATCGGACCACCCGGCTCCGGCAAATCCATGATCGCGGCCCGACTGCCCGGCCTCCTGCCCGACCTCACCGACGGACAGGCCGTCGAAGTCACCGCCGTCCACTCCGTCACCGGGGCCACCGGAGCGGGCGGTGACGCCGTCCGTCACGCCCCCTTCATCGATCCCCACCATTCCGTCACCCGCGCCGCCCTCCTCGGTGGTGGCCCCGGCAACCCCCGACCCGGCGCGGTCAGCCTCGCCCACCACGGGGTGCTCTTCCTCGACGAGGTCTCCGAGATCCCCGCCGCCATCCTCGACAGCCTGCGCACCCCACTGGAGGACGGGCAGGTCAGGCTGGTGCGGGCGCGCCGGGAGATCGTGTTCCCGGCGCGGGTGCAGCTGGTGCTCGCGGCAAACCCGTGTCACTGTGCGGTGGAGGATCCTGCGGCGTGCCGGTGTTCGGGTCGGCAACGCAGCACGTATCTGAATAACCTGTCGGGGCCGTTGCGGGACCGGCTGGACATCGGGGTGCGGACCAGCGCGGTGGGTGCTGTGCTGGGCGCGGGGTCGGCGGAGTCAACGGCGGTGATCGCGGAGCGGGTGGCGGTGGCCCGGCAGCGGGCCGCCCACCGGTGGGAGAGACACGGCCGTGGCGCGATGACCAACGGGCAGATGGATCCGCATGATCTACGCCGGGAGCATCCGGCGGATGAGGCCGGGATGGCCCTGTTGGGTGCCTATCTGGCGGAAGGCGTGCTCAGTCAACGGGGGGTGGACCGGGCGTTGAAGTTGTCGTGGACGATCTGTGATCTGGCGGGCGGTATGCGCCCGGATCTGGATCATGTGGCCCGGGCCGTGGAGCTGCGGGCTGCGGCGACAGTACGGGAGGCAGCATGAGTGCGCGTGAGTCCTGGGCCTATCTCAGTCGGGTGGTGGAGGGGCCGAGCCGTCATCTGCAGGAGTTGCTGGCCGCGGGCCGGGACGCCGATGAGATCGCCGCCGGGGTGCGGAGCCGGGCGAGCTGGCTCGGTGGGTTGGCGGGGGAGACCGCCGCCCGGTACGGCTGGGAGCGGATGGAGGAGGACCTGGTGGCGGCAGCCGGGGTGGGGGCGCGGCTGGTCACCCCGGAGGACGCGGAGTGGCCGACGCGGGAGTTTGACCTGGCCTTCGGTTTCGCCGCGACCGGACTGAGTGAGCATGTGCGCACCTACCAGTCTGATGCGGTCGCGCCGCACGCCCTGTGGGCGCGCGGTGCCGGGCTGGGGGAGTCGGTGGCCCAGTCAGTGGCGGTGGTCGGTACCCGGGCGGTGAGCCGGTACGGGGCGGAGGCCACCCGCCAGATCGTGCAGGGCCTGGCCGCCCACCGGTGGACGGTGGTCTCCGGCGGTGCGCTGGGGGTGGACACCGTGGCCCATGAGGCGACCCTGGCGGCCGGTGGGACGACGGTGGCGGTGATGGCGTGCGGGATCGACCGGGCCTATCCGGCACGCAACGGCCGACTCTTCGACCGGATCGCCGGAACGGGGTGCGTGGTGGGGGAGTACCCGCCGGGTACCCCGCCGCAGCGCCACCGCTTCCTCACCCGCAACCGTCTGGTGGCGGCGCTGACCGCCGGCACCGTGGTGGTGGAGGCGGCCTGGCGTTCGGGGGCGCTGAACACGTTGAGCTGGGCGGAGGGACTGGGTCGGGTGGCGATGGCGGTACCGGGTCCGGTGACCGGGGCCGGCTCTCTGGGATGCCATGAGCGGATCCGGAGCGGACGCGCCCAGCTGGTCGCCGGTGCCGATGACATCCGGGCACTGGCGGGACCGGTGGGGGCACTGGATCCGGCGCAACAGTACGAGCTGCAGTTCGCCCCGGACGAGATCCAGGCCCTGAGCCGCAATGAGCTGCGGGTCTTCGACGCGCTGGCCCCCGGGGAGGAAGAGGGGCGGACGGCGGAGATGGTCGCCGCGGAAGCCGGACTGCCCCTGCCGCTGACGGTGCACCTGCTGGTGGAGCTGGTCAGACGGGGGATGGTGACCAGGGAGGGTGTGGCCTGGTCCCGCGCCAGCCCCTGAGTACGGTGTGGCCCCGGACCCGGGCTGGGGGCGGTATGATCTGGCCCATGGACATCCGGGAATTTCAGGTGTCACAGGTCAGTGAGGCCGTGGAGGACTTCGTCGACCACCAGCGACTGGTGCTCGGCCGTTCCGCGGCGACGGTCCGGGGCTACCGCTCCGATCTGCTCGACCTGGCCACCTCCGTCAGCACCTTTGCAGATTTCACGCTCGATAACCTGCGGGCCTGGTTGGCCGGGGCGGTCGCGCAGGGCCGATCGCGGGCGACGCTGGCCCGGCGGACCGCCGCGGTCCGGGCGTTCTCGACCTGGGCGACCAGACAGGGGCATCTGAGCGCCGATGTGGCCGCCCGGTTGGTCAGCCCCAAGGTGAACCGTCGGCTTCCCACAGTGCTCAGTCAGGATCGGGCCGGTGAATTCGTCGTCAACGCGGCCTCCCGTTCGGAGCCGGAGTTCCTGCGCGACAGCGCGATGCTGGAGCTGCTCTACGCCACGGGTGCGCGCGTGTCGGAGCTGTGTGGCCTGAATATCGGAGACCTCAACCTCGACCGGCGTACCGCGCGTGTCACCGGCAAGGGGGACCGCCAGCGCACTGTCCCGTTCGGGGAAGCGGCGGCAGAGGCCCTGCGCCGGTGGCTCGACAGTGGCCGCCCGGAGCTGGCCGGGGAGACCCCTGCGCTGTTCGTCGGGGTCCGCGGTGGCCGCATCGACCCACGCCAGGTCCGCCGCGTTGTGAACCGGGCGGCCACCGTCACCGGCCGCGGTGCGGACGGACTGGGCCCGCACGGACTGCGCCACTCCGCGGCCACCCACCTACTGGAAGGCGGGGCTGACCTGCGGGTGGTCCAGGAGATGCTGGGGCATTCCTCGCTGCAGACCACCCAGATCTACACCCACGTCTCCGCCGGCCGCCTCCAGGAGGTCTACTCCCGGGCGCACCCGCGGGCCTGAGGGATCCTCGCTGAGGGGGACACTCAGAGTGGCTTGAGCCGGATGGTGGGGGCGGCCAGCAGCCCCAACGGGTTGATGTACTCGCTTCGATCCGGCCCGCTGCGCGCTCCCCAGTGCAGTCCCGGATGGCCGTCCACCGGATGGCCGAGCATCCCGATCACCTGCCCCTCTGTGACGGGTTCCCCACCGTCGACCCGGGCGTGGACCGGCTGGTAGGTCGTGCGCACCCCGTCCTGATGGTCGATGGAGACCACTGGGGTACCGGCCACCAGACCGGCAAAGGCCACCACCCCGTCCCCGGCGGCGAGCACGGGCCCGCCGATGTGCAGGGCCAGGTCCACGCCGCGGTGACCCGGCAGCCAGTTGCGCTCGGGCCGGTCGAAGGCGCGCAGCACCCGTCCGGCCGTGGCCTCCCCCGTACTCGGATCGATGTAGGCCCCCGCGACGGGGACGGCGGAGGTGAGCGCCAGTGACAGCAGCGCGGTGACGGTCAGTAGAAGGTGGGGAAACCGGCGTCGGGGGAGCAGGTGCATGCCCGCCAGCCTGCCGCCGATCGGTGAGGAGGGCGGCGTCGATAAGCGGATGGCTGTGGATGGTGGGACAGGTGTGGCCACCGGGGGGCCGCCTGTGGATGAACGGTCATCTGGTTTTGTCGGTTGGCCCGCAACTGGCTAAGGTTGGCGTCAGCAGTGTGCCCACACGCGGGCGCGCTGACTACGCGCGGTGGGGTCCCTCGACGATCGGGGGAATCCACGCCGACGAGGTCCCGGGGTCACACGCCACGGGTGTCGGGGTGGTCTCCGCCGCTAGGGTGCAGGACAAAAACCTGCATGTATCACCAGAAAACCGAAAACCTAGACAGAAAGTGAGCGTGACATGGCAGTCGTAACCATGCGCGAGCTCCTCGACGCCGGTGTCCACTTCGGACACCAGACCCGCCGTTGGAACCCGAAGATGCGTCGTTTCATCTTCACCGACCGTAACGGCATCTACATCATTGACCTGCAGCAGACCCTGACCTACATCGATCAGGCCTTCGAGTTCGTCAAGGAGACCGTCGCCCACGGCGGCAGCATCCTGTTCGTCGGCACCAAGAAGCAGGCGCAGGAAGCCGTCCAGAACGAGGCGGAGCGCGTCGGCATGCCGTACGTCAACCACCGCTGGCTCGGTGGCATGCTCACCAACTTCCAGACCGTCTCCAAGCGTCTGCACCGCATGAAGGAGCTCCAGGCCATGGAGGCCGCGGAGAACGGCTACGAGGGTCGTACCAAGAAGGAAATCCTCATGCTCACCCGCGAGCGCACCAAGCTCGAGCGTGTGCTCGGCGGTATCGCCGACATGACCAAGATCCCCTCCGCCATGTGGATCGTGGACACCAACAAGGAGCACATCGCCGTCGATGAGGCTCACAAGCTGAACATCCCGGTCGTCGCGATCCTCGACACCAACTGTGACCCGGACGTCGTCGACTACCCGGTCCCGGGCAACGACGACGCCATCCGCGCCACCGCTGTCCTGACCCGCGTCATCTCCACCGCCGTGGAGGAGGGCAAGAAGGCACGCGAGGAGCGTCAGCTCGCCGCCGCCAAGGAGGCTGCCGGCGAGACCAAGGAAACGGCTGAGGCCGACACCGAGAAGACCGCCCCGGCCGCCGCCGAGGAGAAGGCTGCCGAGGAGACTCCGGCAACCGAGGCCGCTGAGACCGCTGAGGCTCCGGCACAGCAGTAACCGGCTCCCTGCCGTCACCCTCCCCCGTGGAGGGTGACGACCTGAAGTCGCAGCCCCCGTCACTCCGCCACTTCCCTGACAGCTCGCGCTCCGCGCTCTGCGGGCGACGGCGGGGCGGCGGGGGCCTTCTTCGTCGACGCGGACAACCGGACCCGTCTCCGGCGGGAGCCCGGCGCGTCGACTACCCTTTCCCAAGAACACTGTTCCTACATGAGGAGGATCGCCCGAACAATGGCGAACTACACTGCTGCAGACGTCAAGAAGCTTCGCGAGCTCACCGGCTCCGGAATGATGGACTGCAAGAAGGCCCTGGAGGAGAGCGAGGGCGATTTCGACAAGGCCGTCGAGGTCCTGCGCATCAAGGGTGCCAAGGACGTCGGTAAGCGCGCCGAGCGCAGCGCTTCCGAGGGTCTGGTCGCCGTGTCCGGCAAGACCATGATCGAGGTCAACTCCGAGACCGACTTCGTCGCCAAGAACGCCGAGTTCAAGGAGTTCGCGGCCAAGATCGCCGAGGCCGCCGCCAAGGTCGGTGCCAACTCCACCGAGGAGCTCGCCGCCGTGGACATCGACGGCACCTCCGCCGCCGACGCCACCCAGGCTCTCTCCGCCAAGATCGGTGAGAAGCTTGAGCTGCGTCGCGCCGTGACCGTCGAGGGTGACAACGTCGCCGTCTACCTGCACCAGCGTTCCGCTGACCTGCCGCCGGCAGTCGGCGTGCTGGTCGCCTACTCCGGTGAGGGCGCGGAGGCCGAGGCAGCAGCCAAGGCCGCCGCCATGCAGATCGCCGCCCTCCGGGCCGGCTACCTGACCCGCGAAGATGTCCCGGCTGAGCTCGTCGAGAAGGAGCGCTCCATTGCGGAGCAGATCACCCGCGAGGAGGGCAAGCCGGAGAAGGCTATCCCGAAGATCGTCGAGGGTCGTCTGGGCGGTTTCTACAAGGATGTCGTCCTGCTGGAGCAGGCCTCCGTCACCGACAGCAAGAAGACCGTCAAGCAGCTCATGGATGACGCCGGCGTCACCCTGACCTCCTTCGAGCGTTTCGAGGTCGGCCAGGCCTAGGCCTGCCCGGGTACGGTCGCTAATGCGTCCGACCCTGCCACCCGCAACCCGCCCCGACCCCCGTTTTCCCGGGGGTCGGGGCGGGTTGCGTTCGTTCCGGCAGGGTCCGGCTCCGACGGACCCTCCCACCTCCCGGCGGGGTTTCGCCGTTGGGTAGGATGGACCCGACGTCCGCAGGCCCGGGGCGTCCACCCCCGCCTACCCAGGTGTACTCACGCTGAGGGCAGGCAGCCCCGCGCACCTCGTAAAGGAGACCTAACGGTGACCAGCTCTGACAGCTCAACCAGAACCGGCTACAAGCGTGTGATGCTGAAGCTGGGAGGTGAGATGTTCGGTGGCGGCGAGGTCGGGATCGACCCCGATGTCGTCGAGAACGTCGCCACCCAGATCGCGGAGGTCGCCAGCACCGGAGCGGAGATCGCCGTCGTCATCGGTGGCGGAAACTTCTTCCGGGGCGCTGAACTCCAGCAGCGTGGCATGGACCGGGCCCGATCCGATTACATGGGCATGCTCGGCACGGTCATGAATTGTCTGGCCCTGCAGGACTTCCTCCTGCAGCAGGGCGTGGAGTGCCGCGTCCAGACCGCCATCAACATGGCCCAGGTCGCCGAACCGTACCTGCCGCTGCGTGCGGCCCGCCACCTGGAGAAGGGGCGCGTGGTCATCTTCGGTGCCGGCATGGGCATGCCCTACTTCTCCACCGACACCACCGCCGCCCAGCGGGCGCTGGAGATCGGGTGTGACGTGCTCTTCCTGGCCAAGGCCGTCGAGGGCGTCTACTCCGACGACCCGCGCACCAACCCGGATGCGGAGCTGTTCACCGAGATCACCCCGCGCGAGGTCATCGAGAAGGGCCTGAAGGTCGCCGATGCCACCGCCTTCTCCCTGTGTATGGACAACAACATGCCGATCCTCGTGTTCAACCTGCTCACCCACGGCAACATCGCGCGTGCTGTCGCGGGGGAGCAGATCGGCACCCTCGTCAAGTCCTGATAAATTAGTTCGGGTCAGCTGCGTCACACCTGCGGGTGGCCGCGCGTCGACCCGTCCAGCAGAAAAGGAACCGCACCATGATCGATGACATTCTCCTCGAGGCCGAGGAGCGCATGACCGCCTCCGTCGAGCACACCCGCGAGGACCTCACCACCATCCGGACCGGGCGGGCCAACCCGGCCATGTTCAACAGTGTGGTCGCTGAATTCTACGGGGTGCCCACCCCGATCCCGCAGATGGCCACCATCTCGGTGCCGGAGCCGCGCATGCTGCTGATCAAGCCCTACGACATGTCCACGATGAACGAGATCGAGAAGGCCATCCGCAACTCCGATCTCGGCGTCAACCCCACCAACGACGGCCAGGTGCTGCGCGTGAACATCCCGCAGCTGACCGAGGAGCGTCGTAAGGAAATGGTCAAGGTCGCCAAGTCCAAGGGTGAGGACGGCAAGGTCGCCATCCGTAATGTCCGACGCAAGGGGATGGAGCAGCTCAAGAAGCTCCAGAAGGACGGCGAGGTCGGTGAGGACGAGGTCAGCGCGGCAGAGAAGGAGCTCGACAAGACCACCCAGGGCTACGTCGCGCAGATCGACGAGGTCGTCTCCCGCAAGGAGAACGAGCTGATGGAGGTCTAACCTCCCGACACCCCCGAGACACCGCCTGTCCAGATGGAGGACCGATGCACACTAAACTCAGGTGGAACGCGGTCCCGTCCCGGACGGCGGTGTTTTTCCCTGACCCACCCCGACAACCCGAATTATTCGTGACCCAAGCAGGAGGAGTCAGGTGAGTGACGCCAGCGGCACGGAACGCCGCCCCTCGGCCGTGGACCATCTGCCCCGACCCAAGAATCCGGCCGGCCGTAATCTCCCCGTCGCCATCGGGGTGGGTGCCGTCCTCGGTGCCCTCGTCCTGCTGGCGGTGTGGATTGGCCCGGCGGGCTGGTACCCGTTGGTCGCCGTGGCCGTCGCCGTGGCGACCTGGGAGGTGGTGACCCGGCTGCGGGAACGTTCCTATGCCATTCCCCTGGTCCCCATGATCGTCATGGGTCAGGTCATGGTCTGGGTCTCCTGGCCCTTCGGCACCACGGGGCTGGTGGCCGCCTACGTCACCGCCGTGCTGGTGGCGATGTTCGGGCGGCTGTTCTACCACGGGCGCAACGCCGCCCCACAGAATTACCTGCGCGACACCTCCGTGGCGATCTTCGTGCTGACCTGGATACCCCTGTTCGCCAGCTTCGCCACGATGATCTCCCTGATCTCCTCCGACGGGGTGCCGGGCGGGTTCTACATCATCACCTTCATGCTGTGCGTGGTGGCCTCCGACACCGGCGGCTACATCGCCGGTGTGATGTTCGGTTCCCACCCGATGGCCCCGGCTGTGAGCCCGAAGAAGTCCTGGGAGGGTTTCGCGGGCTCCATCATCGGCGGCGTGATCGCCGGATCGTTGACGGTCTCCCTGCTCCTCGGACACGAGTGGTGGGCCGGTGTGCTGCTGGGCGTGGGCCTGGTTATCTGCGCTACCCTCGGTGACCTGGTGGAATCCCAGTTCAAGCGGGAGCTGGGCATCAAGGACATGTCGGGGATCCTGCCCGGCCACGGCGGCATCATGGACCGCATCGACGGGATGCTTCCCTCGGCGATGGTGACCTGGCTGATCCTCACTATCCTCGTGGCCTGAGCAGCGGGCACGGGCGGCCCGCCCGCCCCCGGCCCCGGCCGTCAGCCCATCGGCTGCTGCTTGCGCAGCTTCCTGAGCTGGCGGCTGAGTTCGATCATGCGTACACCGCCGACCAGGGCCGTGATCAGGGCGCCCACGATCGCTGAGAAGAGGTAGGCGATGCCGGCGGGGAACGCGAATGACCAGGTGAAGATGTTGAGTTCGACCTGCTGCTGGTTCTGCAGGATGAAGATCAGCAGCAGGATCAGCAGCAGCAGGCCCACGATCAGGGCCGCCCAGGTGCCGCCCGCCAGAGAGCGTCGTGCCGGGGCTGGCCCGGTCGAGGGGGGTGTTGGCTGTTCCGCTACCGGTTCCGCGATGGTGTCCTCGGGCAGGGCGGGGACTGCGGCCGGTGAGTGCCCCTCCTGCGGTTCCCCGGTGGGTGGTGTGATGGCGGTGGTGTCGGATTCCGGGTCGAGGGGTTGATCTCCCGGCTGAGGTGTCGTAGATTTCATGTCTCTAATTCAACGCCTCCGTGCCGACGCCCGCCACCCGGTACCACCGTTGATGCGCCAACAATTCGTTGGCCAGGTCCCCGACATGCCAAGATAGGAATATTATGGCTCAACCCGTGAAACTCCAGTTCGCCGCACCCAAGCGAGGTATGCCCCCGAAACACTTCGCGGACCTCGACTCCACCGAACGCATCGAGGCGCTCGCGGAGCTCGGTCTGCCGAAGTTCCGGGTCAACCAGATCGCCCGTCACTACTACGGCCGCTTCGAGGCCGATCCCTCCACCATGACCGATCTTCCGGCTGCGGCCCGGGAGAAGGTCGCCGAGGCACTCTTCCCGACCCTGATGTCACCGCTGCGGGTGGTCGAGACCGATGACGCAGCAACCCAGAAGACGCTGTGGAAGCTCAACGACGGCACGCTGCTGGAATCGGTGCTCATGCGCTACTCCGACCGGGCCACGCTGTGCATCTCCTCGCAGGCCGGCTGCGGCATGGCCTGTCCCTTCTGCGCCACCGGTCAGGGTGGGCTGGACCGGAACCTGTCCACCGGTGAGATCGTGGACCAGGTCCGGGCTGCCGCCGCGACCATGCAGGCGGAGGGGTCCCGGTTGTCCAACATCGTGTTCATGGGCATGGGGGAGCCGCTGGCCAACTACAAGCGGGTGGTCTCGGCGGTGCGGCAGATCACCAGCCCCGCGCCGGCGGGGTTCGGCCTGTCCCAGCGTCATGTCACCGTCTCCACGGTGGGTCTGGCCCCGGCGATCCGCAAGCTCGCCGATGAGGACATGTCCGTGACGCTGGCGGTGTCCCTGCACACCCCGGACGATGAACTGCGCGATACCCTCGTGCCGGTCAACAACCGGTGGTCGGTCGCCGAGGTGCTCGATGCCGCCCGTTACTACGCGGACAAGTCCGGTCGCCGGGTCTCCATCGAGTACGCGCTGATCCGCGACATCAACGACCAGGACTGGCGGGCTGACCTGCTGGGCCGGAAGTTGCGCGAGGCCCTCGGCCCGCTCGTGCACGTCAACCTCATTCCGCTCAACCCCACCCCGGGATCGAAGTGGGACGCCTCCCCGAAGGACCGGCAGGATGAGTTTGTCCGCCGGGTCATCGCCCAGGGCGTGGCCTGCACCGTCCGTGACACCAGGGGCGATGAGATTTCCGCGGCCTGCGGCCAGCTGGCTGCCGAGGAGAGCTGAGCGTCGCTAGCCTGGAGGGATGTCTGATGAACCAACCCCTCATCTTCCCCCTCCCACCCCTGACCCCCGGACGCAGGCGCTCGCCGTCCGCGAGCTGAGCAAGGCCTTCTCGGGGATCGCCGCCGTCGATCGTCTCAGCCTCGACATCCCGCGCGGGGCGATCTATGGCCTGGTCGGCCCCAACGGTGCGGGTAAGACCACGATGATCAACCTGGCCACCGGCCTGTCCCGACCTGATCACGGGCAGGCCTGGATCGCCGGCCACGACGTCTGGTCCGAGCCACTGCCCACCCGACACGCGATGGGGTTGCTGGCCGACGGCGTCCCCGTCTTCGACCGGCTCTCCGGGCCCGAGTACCTCGCCTATCTCGGCGGACTGCGGGGAGGTCGAGCACCGTTCACGCGAGCTTCTCGACGCCCTGAGTCTCAGCGAGGCGGGGGAGAAGTTCATCGTCGACTATTCCGCCGGCATGACGAAGAAGATCCTGTTGGCCGGGGCGCTGCTGCACAACCCGGAGATCCTCATCCTCGATGAGCCGCTGGAGGCCGTCGACCCGGTCGCGGGTCGACTCATCCAGCAGATCCTGCGGGATTTCGCCGCCCACGGCGGGACCGTCGTGCTCAGCTCGCACGTCATGGAGCTGGTGGAGGGGCTGTGCGACCACGTGGCCATCATCCACCGGGGGCGGGTGCTCACCGCCGGGCACGTCGACGAGGTCCGCCAGGGCAGGAGCCTGGTGGACACCTTCGTCGGTTTCGTCGGGGGTGGGCAGCTCCGGGCGGGTAGCCTCGGCTGGCTCCGTGGCGCGGAAGGAGGCGCAGATGAATGAGCGGACGAGGCTGCTGCTGAAGCTGCAGCGGACCCTGTGGTCGCGGACCATGACGGGCAACCCGGCGGTGGGTGTGGTCACCGTGCTGGTGGTCCTCTACGCCCTCATCGGTCTGGTCTCCCTGATGTCCCTGCTGCAGTTCGCCGCCTCCCAGGGGCTGTGGTCGGCGCTGGGTGGGGTGACGGCGGTGGGCATGATCGCCTACCTGGCGGTCACGGTGCTGCTGCCCTCCGGGGAGTCCCAGCTGCGGCCGTCGATGTTCTCCTCACTGCCGGTCACCACCTCCCAACTCATGCCCGCCCTGGGCTGGGCGAGTCTGCTGACCAGCCGAGGTATCCTCGCGCTGTTGTGCACCACCGTCACCACGGTCGTCGGCGTGATCCTGCTGGCCGGGTCCGGTCACCTGGTGGCGGCCGTGGCGTTGCCGGTGGCGATGCTCCTGGCCCTGGTGACCACCCTGCTGCTAGGTGAGCTACTCACCCTGCTGGGAAGCGGATCCGGCCGGGTGTCCCGGGAACGCACGAATGTCATCGGCGCAGTGCTGGTCATCGCTTTCCTGCTGGGTATCAGCCTGCTGACCGGAGTTGACGTCGAACAGGTCCCGGTGGAGCTGATCGGGCAGGCGCTGGCCTGGACGCCCTTCGGGGCGGCCGCCGGGGCGGTGGGTTCAGCCGTGCAGGGTCGGTGGCTCCTCACCCTTGCCCAGCTGGCGATCGCGGTGGCGACGCTCGCCCTGGGGGCGTGGTGGTGGCGGAGGATCGTCACCGCCCAGTTGGAGGCACCGGTTGATGCCCTCGGTTCCGCAGCCACCCCCCGCAGGCGGCGGGAGGAGGGCGGTAGGATCCCGGTGCTGCTGCCTGGCCTGCGCTACGGACCTGCGGCGATGGTCTACTCCCGCGCGGTGCGTTATCTGTTCCGGGATTCCCGGATGCTCGCCAGTCTGGTGATGTTTCCCCTGATCGCCGTGTTCTTTCTGGTGCAGGGGGTGACCGTGCATGAGAGCACCATCCTCTTCGGCATGATCCTGCTGGCGCTGCTGGTCAGCTCCCTGGGCGCCAACGACTTCGGCTACGACGGCCCCGCCTCCTGGGTGAACCTGGTCAGTGGGGTGCCGACGCGCACCCTGCTGCTGGCCCGGCATGCGGCCTCGCTCAGCCCGATGGTCCTGCTGTGGCTGGTCTTCACTGTGCTGGGGGTGATCGTGGTGCCCTCGACCGGGGTGGCGCTGCTCGTGGCCGCGGTGTCGGTGGGCACGGCGGTCTCCGCCGCGATGATCGCGCTGATCTTCACCACCGTCAATCCGTTCCCGACCGCGCGGCCGGGAACGAACCCGTGGGCGGACAAGTCCGGTTTCTCCGGGGCCGCCCTGCTCTCCAGTTTTGCGTCGCTGCTGGTCGGCTGGCTGCCGGTGGCCCCGGGCGGGGTGCTGGTGGCGGTGGGGCACCTGGGCGGCAGCGCCTGGGTGACTGTCCTGGGTCTGGTGCTCGCGCTCGCCCTGCCGGTCATGCTCTACGCCGGGACCGTGGTGCTGTGCACCCGCCGGGTGGAGAGGAAAATGCCGGAGATCTACGACCGGGTCCGTTCCTGGGTGAGCTAACTGTGAGGTAGATCTCTTCCCCGGCCGGGAAAAGCCGCCCGGGGCGGGGTGGTTCTTTCGGACTACTCGCGGACGTGAATGTGGTTCTCCGGCCACGATGCCCGGCCGGGTAGGGCAGTGGAACACAAAACCGCCCCCCAGCCGGGAGGCGGCGGAGGGGCGGAAAGAGGAGTGGTCCGCTACATGCGGGTGGAACCCTCGGTGCTCGGCGCGGAGTTGGGCAGCGCGCGCAGGTGCTTGACGCGCTCCGGGTCGATGTTGAGGGCACGCAGCTGGCCGTCGGAGAGCTCGGAGTACGGGCCGGACAGGGTCTTCTGCAGGTAGGCCCACTCCGGCTCCTTGTGGCCGACCGGCTTGTTGTGGGAGGTCAGGGTGCGGACCTGGGAGAGGTTCGGCTCGAAGAGGTGGATCACCAGACCGATGATGAGCAGGGCCGTCAGCGCCAGCACCCAGATGGTCTCCACATGGCCGTCGTGGTTACCGAAGTTGAACCCGAGGAGGAACAGGACAGAGACCCAGCCTGAGATCTGAATGGCGTTACGGCTCAGCTCGCTCCAGCCCCATGCCGCGGACGGAACATCGAGGGTGGACACGCCGTTGTGTACCTCGGGCGCGCGCTCGTGGGAAGCAGCCACGTTCTTCTCCTTTGCGTGACCGTGTCAGGGGTCAGGGACGACCACGACACGTCTGTATAACGTCAGTTACTTGAACCATATCTTTGCACATCCACCCAGCGCGTGCGAGCACCCACCCCCCGAACTCCCGGGGGGCCGTCGTGGAAGAATGGGAGGGGTGACCAGCCGTAAACGAATTCTCATTCTCGGATCAACCGGATCGATCGGCACCCAGGCCCTTGAGGTCGTCGCCGCCAACCCGGACAAGTTCGACGTCGTCGGCATCGCGGCCGGCGGCTCCGACCCCTCCCTGGTGATCACCCAGGCGCGTGAGCTGGGGCTGTCCCCGGAGCGGGTGGCGGTGTCCCGGGCGGATGCGGCCGCCACCGTCGCGGGGGAACTCGGCGGTCCGGTGATCTCGGGGGCTGATGCCGCCGAGCGGCTCGTGCGTGAGGTGGAGGCTGACACGGTACTCAACGCGCTGGTCGGCTCCCTCGGTCTGGGTGCCACGCTCGCGGCCATTGAGGTGGGGGCGAGCCTGGCCCTGGCCAACAAGGAGTCGTTGGTCGCCGGCGGGGACCTGGTCATGGCCGCCGCCCGCCCCGGGCAGATCGTGCCCGTCGACTCCGAGCATTCCGCCATGGCCCAGTGCCTGCGCTCCGGCACGGCCGGGGAGGTCGACCGGCTGGTGCTCACCGCCTCCGGGGGGCCTTTCCGCGGGCGCAGCCGCGAGCAGATGTGGGAGGTCACGCCCGAGCAGGCCGCCCAGCACCCGACCTGGTCGATGGGGCAGATGAACACCCTGAATTCAGCGACGCTGGTCAACAAGGGGCTGGAACTGATCGAGGCGACCCTGCTGTTCGGTATCGACGCCGGACGCATCGACGTCACCGTCCACCCGCAGTCCATCATCCACTCCATGGTGACCTTCACCGACGGTGGCACGATCGCCCAGGCCTCCCCGCCGTCGATGAAACTGCCCATCGCCCTGGCCCTGGACTGGCCGCGGCGGGTGCCCGGCGCGCAGCACGCCCTGGACTTCTCCACGGCCCATGAGTGGCGCTTCGAGCCGCTCGACGATGCGGCCTTCCCCGCCGTGCGGCTCGCCCGCGAGGTCGCCACGCACCGTGCCACCTGGCCGGCGGTGTACAACGCCGCGAACGAGGAGGCCGCCGCGGCCTTCCTGGCTGGCCGGATCCGGTTCCCGCAGATCGTCGATGTGGTCTCTGAGGTGCTGGACGGGGCCTCACAGTTTGCTGGTGTACCGTCTTGCGTCAACGATATTCTGGCCGTGGAGACGGAGGCACGGGCGCGGGCCAACGCGCTCGTCGATACGCTCGCCGGCTGAATTCCTTATCTGTTAGGAGAAACGTGGGAGCCTACCTCCTCGGCGTGTTCCTGTTCGCGCTCGGCATTGCGGTGACCATCGCGCTGCACGAGGCGGGACACATGATGACCGCGCGTGCCTTCGGGATGCGGGTGCGGCGCTTCTACATCGGCTTCGGGCCGAAGATCTGGTCGGCACGGAAGGGGCACACCGAGTATGGTCTCGCGGCCTTCCCGGTCGGCGGTTTCTGCGATATCGCGGGCATGACCGGCCAGGAGCCGCTGACGCCGGATGAGGAGCCCCACGCGATGTACCGCAAGCCCTGGTGGCAGCGGGTACTCGTGCTCTCCGGCGGGGTGATCATGAACCTGATCGTGGGTTTCCTGATCCTCTACGGGGTGGCGGTGACCTCGGGCATTCCCAACCCCTACGCCGACACCACCCCCCGGGTCGGTGAGCTGACCTGTGTATCCGACCAGGTCGACGCCGGGACGCTGGCCGACTGCACGGGTGTGGGGCCCGCCGGCGAGGCAGGCGTGCGGGTCGGGGACCGGGTGCTGGCGCTCAACGGGGAGGAGCTCGATGATTTCCTCCAGCTGCGCGACACCGTCCTGACCATGCCGGGTGAGGAGGTCGTTCTCACTATCGAGCGGGAGGGGCAGGTGCAGGACGTCCCGGTCACCGTCAGTTCCGTGACGCGTCTCACTGCGCAGGGCCTGGAGATGACTGCAGGTGCGATTGGCGTGGCGAATGCGCCGATCGAGAACGCGGTCCAGAGCTTCGGACCGGTGGAGGCGATCGGTGCGACGGGTGCGTTCACCTGGCAGCTGCTCGACGGCACCGTGCGCGCGCTGGTCGACTTCCCCAGCAAGATCCCGGGAGTGGTGGCCGCCATCTTTGGTGCCGAGCGCGATATCGAGGGCCCCATGAGCGTGGTGGGGGCCTCCCGGGTCGGCGGTGAACTGGTGGAGCGTTCCCTGTGGGACGTGTTCTGGATGATGCTGGCGTCCCTGAACTTCTTCCTGGCCCTGTTCAACCTCATCCCGCTTCCGCCGCTGGATGGTGGGCACATCGCCGTGGTGTTCTACGAGAAGGTGCGCGACTTCTTCCGTCGGCTCCGGGGCAGGAGGGCCGGTGGGCCGGCCAACTACGAGAGGCTCATGCCGGTCACCTACGCCATGGCGGCGGCCCTGTTGACGGTGGGTGTGATCGTCATTGTGGCGGACGTGGTCAACCCGGTGAGACTGTTCGGCTGATCACGCTGACCTGTTCAGGTGTTCAACGCCGGTGCTAGAGTGGCCTCACTGAAACCTGTATCAGGCGCTCATTTCGCGAGGAGAATGCACAACGTGTCGACCACCATCGGACTCGGGCTGCCCGTCGGCCCGCCGCCCACCCTGGCCCCGCGCCGGATCACCCGTCAGCTGATGGTCGGTGACGTCGGCGTCGGGTCCGATCACCCGATCTCCGTGCAGTCGATGACGACCACGCCGACCCACGACATCAACGCCACCCTCCAGCAGATCGCCCAGCTCACCGCCGCCGGCTGCGATATCGTGCGGGTGGCCTGCCCGAAGACGGTCGATGCCGAGGCACTGCCGACCATCGCGCGAAAGTCCCCGATCCCGGTGATCGCGGACATCCACTTCCAGCCGAAGTACATCTTCTCGGCCATTGACGCCGGATGCGCCGCGGTGCGTGTCAACCCGGGCAACATCAAGGAGTTCGACGGCCGGGTCAAGGAGGTCGCCAAGGCGGCGGGGGATGCGGGCATCCCGATCCGCATCGGCGTCAACGGTGGTTCCCTGGACAAACGCCTGCTGGAGAAGTACGGCAAGGCGACCCCGGAGGCACTCGTGGAGTCCGCGATCTGGGAGGCCGGGCTGTTCGAGGAACACGGTTACGGCGACATCGCCATCTCCGTCAAGCACTCCGACCCGGTGCTCATGGTCGAGGCCTACCGCCAGCTGGCTGAGCAGACCGACTACCCGCTGCACCTGGGCGTGACCGAGGCCGGCCCGAAGTTCATGGGCACCATCAAGTCCTCGGTGGCCTTCGGTGCGCTGCTCAGTCAGGGCATCGGTGACACCATCCGGGTCTCCCTCTCGGCGGATCCGGTGGAGGAGATCAAAGTCGGCGACCAGATCCTGCAGGCGATGAACCTGCGTCCACGCAAGCTGGAGATCGTCTCCTGCCCGTCCTGTGGCCGGGCCCAGGTGGATGTGTACAAGCTGGCGGAGGAGGTCACCGCAGGCCTGGAGGGCATGGAGTTTCCGCTGCGCGTGGCCGTGATGGGCTGCGTCGTCAATGGTCCGGGTGAGGCCCGGGATGCTGATATCGGCGTGGCTTCCGGCAACGGCAAGGGGCAGATCTTCGTCAAGGGTGAGGTCATCAAGACCGTGCCGGAGTCGCAGATCGTGCAGACCCTCATCGAGGAGGCCATGCGTATCGCCGAGGAGCAGGGACTCGAGGAGATCGAGGGGACACGCGCCGAGGTCAAGGTCACCCGGTAGGGTGTCCGGGCGGCCGTGTCCGGTGGCGCTGCTAACCTTTCTGCCATGAAACGGATTCCGGCGCTGCTGACCGCGCTCGCCCTGGGTCTGGGCCTGGCGTCGTGCACGCCGAAGCCCGCCGCCGCCGATCCTGTCGCCGAGGATTTCCTCACGGCCCTGATGGAGCGGGACAGTGAGACGCTCGCGGAGCTGGTCGACAGTCCCGACCGCGCGCAGCGCATGATCGACGCCTCCTACGACGGCCTCCAGGCGGAGGCCCTGGAGGCGACGCTGGACGAGGTCACCGTCACCGATAACTTCGCCGCCGCCCGCTACACGCTCGACTGGACCCTGCCCCGGGACCGCAGCCTGCGCTACGAGACGAGCATGACGCTCACCCGCACCGGCGGTGACTGGACCGTGCGGTGGCGGCCCACTGCCCTCCACCCGGAGCTGGGGGCCAATCAGCACCTGGAGCTGCGGTCGGTGCCCGCCAGGCGGGCGAACGTGATCAGCTCCGATGGCGCCGCGCTCCTGCAGCCCGGTCTCACCCACCGTCTGCTGGTCGACACCGGAGCCGTCGACGATCTCAGGGAGGCGGCGGAACGTATCGCCCGGGCGGTCAACGCCGCCCACGACCGGGATGACTCGGTCCGGCAGCTGGACGCCGGGGAGCTGACCGACCGGCTGGAACGTGCCTCCGGGACCTACTCGGTCACCATGATCAACGATGTCCAGGCGCCACTGGTGGCCTGGGATCTGGCCGGGATCGCCGGCGTGCGGCTCAACGAAGAGGCCGCGATGGTCCCCACCGACCCCTCCTTCGCCCCGGACATCATCTCGCGGGTGGCCGGCATCGTCGCCGATGATCTGGACGGGGCCAACGGTTGGCGGGTCACCGTCGTCAACGAGAACGGTGCGCCCATCGACGACATCGAGTATCACCCCGCCGCACCTGCCCCCTCGGTGCGCATCGGCCTCGACCACGACGTCCAGCAGGCCGCCCAGGAGGCCGTGGATATGCGGCAGGACATGCAGGCCATGCTCGTGGCCATCCGCCCCTCCACGGGGCAGGTCCTGGCGGTGGCACAGACCGCGGCCGCCGACGCGGACGGCGACCTGGCGCTGTCGGGTCAGTACCCGCCGGGCTCGGTCTTCAAGATCATCACCGCCGCCGCCGGCGTCGAGGAACAGGGCCTGGACCCGGGCACTATCGTGCCCTGCCCGGGGGCGATGAACATCTACGGCCGGACGGTGATCAACTACAACATGTTCTCGTTGGGCGATGTGCCGCTGGAACGTGCGTTCGCCTCCTCGTGCAACACCACCTTCGCGGACATGAGCAACAGGTTGGCGGTCGGTGAGCTGGCTGAGACCGGCAAACAGTTCGGCCTCGGCCTGGATTACGCCATCCCCGGCCTGTCTACCGTGACCGGTTCCATCCCGGCGGGGGAGACCCCGCTGGAGCGCACCGAGGCAGGTTATGGGCAGGGCCTCAACCTGGCCAGCCCCTTCGGTTTCGCACTGGTCTCCGCGACCGCAGCGGCCGGGCACACCCCGGTGCCGGTGCTCATCGAGGGCCACGAGACCACCGTCAGCGAACAGGTTCCGGCCCCGGCCCCGGACACCATCGACAACCTGCGCACGATGATGCGTTCCACCGTCACCTCCGGTACGGCCCGCGGCATGCAGGCCGGAGGACAGATCCACGGCAAGACCGGTGAGGCGGAGATCAACGAGGGCTCCCACGCCTGGTTCACCGGTTTCCGTGACGATGACATCGCCTTCGCCACCCTGGTGGTCCTCGGCGGAGGATCCGAGACCGCCGTGGCGATCACCGACCGCTTCCTCCTCAGTCTGGATGACAGGCGTGCCGAACGGACGAACCCCGCGGTGCTGAACGCCTCCTGAGGACTGCCCGGCCGGGCGTCGTCACGGTGGGAATAGCCGCCGACTACCATGTCTGGCATGAGCACACGCGCACCCATCGTTCCCGGTAAACCCACTCCCATCCGTACCGTTCCCGAGCACATCGAACGCCCGGAGTACGTGTGGAAGGACGAGGTGCAGGAGAACATCGGTGAGGCCTTCGTCCAGCCGCCGGAGACCATCGAGGCGATCCGGGAGGCCTCGAAGATCGCGGCGAACGCCCTGCAGGAGGCAGGCCGGGCCGTGGCCCCGGGTGTGACCACCGACGAGGTCGACCGCGTCGCCCACGAGTACATGCTCGACCACGGGGCCTACCCCTCGACGCTGGGTTACCGCGGGTACACCAAGTCCACCTGCGTCTCCCTCAACGAGATCGTCTGCCACGGCATCCCGGACACCACCGTCATCCAGGACGGTGACATCGTCAACATCGACGTCACCGCCTACAAGAACGGGGTCCACGGCGACACCAACGCCACTTTCCTGGCGGGCAATGTCTCCGAGGAGCACCGTCTGCTTGTTGAGCGCACCCACGAGGCGATGATGCGCGGCATCAAGGTCGCCAAGCCGGGCCGGGAGATCAACGTCGTCGGCCGGGTCATCGAGTCCTATGCCAACCGTTTCGGCTACAACGTCGTCCGCGATTTCACCGGCCACGGCGTCGGCCCGACCTTCCACAACGGCCTGGTCGTGCTGCACTACGATTCCACCGCCTACCGCGACATCCTGGAACCGGGCATGACCCTGACCATTGAACCGATGATCAACCTGGGTGGGCTCGACTACACCATCTGGGACGATGACTGGACCGTGCAGAACTCCGACTACAGGTTCACCGCCCAGTTCGAGCACACCATCGTCATCACCGAGGACGGCAACGAGATCCTCACCCTGCCAGACGAGGACTAAAACCCGGAGCCCCCACCCGCGCGGGGCGGGGGCCCGGGCAGCGCTTTCCGGGTCAGGGATCAGGAGAATTCGAGGCCCAGCAGGGCGTTCTCGGTGACCTCCGGCAGGGCCGGGTGAATCCAGTACTGTTCGGTGGCGACCTCACGGACGTCGAGGTCGAAGGCCATGACGGTGATCATCTGCTGGATCAGCGTGGCGGCCTGCGGGCCCATGTAGTGGGCGCCGAGCAGCTTTCCGGTGTTACGGTCGGCGATGAGCTTGACCAGGCCGGTGGAGTCCTCCATCGCCCAGCCGTAGGCGACATCCCCGTAGTTCTGCACCTTGACGGTCACGTGGTGACCGGCCCGACGGGCCTGCTCCTCGGTCATGCCCACGGTGGCGATCTGCGGGTGGGTGAAGGTTGCCGCGGGGATGTTGTCGTGCGGCATCTTCCGCATGTTCTCCGGGTGGAGAAGGTTGTGGCGCACGGCGCGCATCTCGGCGTTGGCCACGTGCTTGAGCATGTAGGGCGAGGAGATGTCACCCAGTGCCCACACGCCCTTGGCGGAGGTGGAACGACCGTACTCGTCGACGCTGATGCGGCCGTCGTCGGTCAGCTCGACGCCACCGGCGGACAGTTCCATCTGGTCACCGTTGCGGACCCGGCCGGTGGCCACCAGCAGGATCTCGGCGGTGACGGAGGAACCGTCATCGAGGTGCACGGTCACCCCGTCTGCGTTCTCCTCAGCGCCGACGGCGTTGTGGCCGGCCAGGATGGTGAAGCGCTGGGCGGCGATGCGGTTGAAGGGGTCCCGCAGGTCGGGTTCGAGGTTACGCAGCATCGGGGAGCGGGAGATGACCGTGACGTCGGTGCCGAGGCCGTCGAAGACGTGGGCGAACTCGGCGGCGATGAACCCGCCGCCGACGATGACGATGGACTTGGGCTGCTCGGGCAGCCGCATGATGTCCTCGTTGGTGTGGTAGCGCACCCCCGACTCGGCGATGGCCGGTGGGATGAAGGGGCGGGAACCGGCCGCGATGATCACCTGGTCGCCGGAGATGGTCCTGGCCTCATCGCCCTGACCGGTGCGGATGGTGCGCTCACCGACGAAGGTGGCGTGCTGGTCGTAGACATCGATGTTGGGGGTCTCGGGACCGCGGCGGTACTCCTCACCACCGGCGGCGATCAGGTCGATGCGCTGGTGGAAGATGCGGTGGACCATCGACTTCCAGTCCACGGAGTTGACCTGGGCGTCGATGCCGAGACGGCCGGCCTGCGCGGTGTCGAGGGCGACGTCGGCTGCGTGGACGTACATCTTGGTCGGGATGCAACCGACATTGAGACAGGTGCCGCCGAAGGTGCCCTTCTCCACGATGGCGATCGACCGGTCCTCGAACTCGGGGCCGGGAATGGAGTTTCCGGAGCCGGTGCCGATGATGATCAGGTCGTAGTGCTTGTCCACCGCGCCGGTGTCCACAGAGCTAGACATGGTAATTCCTATCTGTTTCTCGAAACTTAAAGGTGAATCCTCTATCTATCCTACCGGTCACCCATCGCGGAGCCATGCGGGCCCGCCTCCCGGTCCCCGGTGTGGCCGAGCCCCGCCAGCCAGTCGGCGGTGACGGTCAGTGCCTCCTCCCGCGCCGACGGCCGGGAGAGGAAGACGTCGTGGCGAGCGTCCTCGATCGGGTGGACGGTGACCTGCTCCGCCAGTTCCGGGGCCCAGCGGCGGATCTGCGCCACGTCGAGGACCATGTCGGCGGTGGCGGAAGCCTCGGAATAGGGCTGTCCCAGCAGGGAACGTGAGGACAGCAGCGTGAGTACCGGAACGCCGACATCGACCTGTCCGGCGTGCACCTGGCCCTGGCCGGTGAGGACCGTGCGCAGCCAGCCCAGGTACTTGCGGTGGCCGCCCACCGGCTTCATGCGCAGATCGAAGTACCAGTCGCCGTGGTGATCGCGGTGGAGGGACTTCCCGTACACGCCCAGCCCCCCGCCGGGCACCTGCAGCCGGGGCCAGCGACCCCCCACGAACTGCGCCACCGGCCGCATGATCCGCACGAGGGCCGGGGGGTACATCATGTCCAGCCAGGGACTGTTGAGGATCAGCCCCTTGATCGCGGCGTGGCGGGGGGAGCGGGAGCGGCGCAGGTGGTCCAGCCACAGGGCCACGATCAGCCCGCCGGTGGAGTGCGCCAGCGGGATGATCCCCGGGTGGCGGGCGGCCAGGTGGTCGGTCGCGGCCGACAGATCCGGGTAGTAGTGCTGCAGGCTCTCACTGTAGTGCCAACACTGGCCCTCCCGGCAGGAGCGGCCGCACTTGCGTAGGTCGAGGGCATGGAAGGCGTAGCCGCGTTCGTGGAAGAAGTGGGCGACGTGCGTGTGGAAGAAGTAGTCGGTCATGCCGTGGACCCACAGCACCGCCGGTCGCCGGGACCAGTCGGCCGGGGGGTGTTCAGGATCGGGCAGGTGGCGCACCAGCGTGGCCACCGCCTCGCCCTCGCCCTCCGGGTCGGGCCCCAGGTGGAACTCCCGGGCCTGGAAACCCGGGCCCAGGATATCGGGCCGCCATGCTGGTTCGTGGGCCTGCTCGCTCATGCCCACCACTCTAGGGAACGAGCCGGACAACAGCCTTCCGGTACCGGCCACAGGTAAGGAACCCCAGGTGGGGTGTGCAAATGAGGGAGATCGGTCAGTGGGGACAGGCAAAAGGGCACGTCTGTCCCCGCGCCCGGATGGTGAGGGCGTAATGTATTGAGGAACCGGACGACGTGTGCGGGCGGCAGGAGCAGCCCCGGCCCGGACACGGTCACGTTCCGCCCGCCAGGTTTCGTACCTCCCCCGGGCGGAGGTCACTACATCGACGACGAAGAGGTAAAAACAAAGGTGTCCACGAACAATACAAACGCCACCACCGTCACCGATGAGGTAGATGTCGCCCTCGTCGGTGCAGGAATCATGAGCGCCACCCTGGGAGCCATGCTCCGGGAGCTGGAGCCCAGCTGGTCCCAGATGGTCTTCGAGCGTCTCGACGGCCCGGCCCAGGAGTCCTCTTCTCCGTGGAACAACGCCGGTACCGGCCACTCCGCCCTGTGCGAGCTCAACTACACCCCGGAGAAGGACGGGAAGATCGAGCTCGGCAAGGCCATCGGCATCAACGAGAAGTTCCAGGTCTCCCGTCAGTTCTGGGCACACCAGGTCAACAACGGTGTCCTGTCCGACCCGCAGGACTTCATCGCCGCCGTCCCGCACCTGTCTTTCGCCCAGGGTGAGGAGCAGGTCGACTACCTGCGTCGTCGCCACGAGGCACTCAAGGACAACATCCTCTTCCCGGGCATGGAGTTCTCCGATGATGACGCGGAGTTCGCCAAGCGACTGCCGTTGATGGCAGAGGGCCGTGACTTCGCTGCCGAGAAGGTCGCCTTCTCCGGTACCGATCTGGGCACCGACATCAACTTCGGCGAGCTGAGCAGGCAGTTCCTCACTGCCGCGAAGGCCTCGGGCACCGAGGTCCGCTACGGCCACGAGGTCACCAACCTCAAGCGCGAGGGCGATAAGTGGAAGATCTCCGTCAAGAACGTCCACACCGGTGACACCCAGGTGGTCAAGGCCCGTTTCGTCTTCGTCGGCGCCGGTGGCTACGCCCTGGACCTGCTGCGCAAGGCCGGCGTGGCCGAGATCCGCGGCTACGGCGGTTTCCCGGTCTCGGGCATGTGGCTGCGCTGCACCAACGAGGAGCTGATCAACCAGCACGCCGCCAAGGTCTACGGCAAGGCCAAGGTCGGCGCACCCCCGATGTCGGTCCCGCACCTCGACACCCGCATCATCGACGGCGAGAAGGGCCTGCTCTTCGGCCCCTACGGCGGCTGGACCCCGAAGTTCCTCAAGGAGGGGTCCTACCTGGACTTCTTCAAGGGCCTGCGCCCCGACAACCTCCCCTCCTACCTGGGTGTCGGCGCCCAGGAGTTCGGCCTGGTCAAGTACCTCGTCGAGGAGGTCACCAAGAGCTTCGACGGTCGGATGGAGACGCTGCGCGAGTACGTCCCGTCCGCGAAGAACGAGGACTGGGAGATCGTCGTCGCGGGCCAGCGCGTCCAGGTGATCAAGCCGGCCGGCTTCCCCCGCTTCGGCTCCCTGGAGTTCGGTACCGCCCTGGTCAATAACGCCGAGGGTTCCATCGCTGGCCTGCTGGGCGCCTCCCCGGGTGCCTCCATCGCCCCGGCCGCGATGCTCGAACTGCTGGAGCGCTGCTTCGGTGAGCACATGATCACCTGGGCCGATAAGCTCCACGAGATGATCCCGTCCTACGGCACCAAGCTCGCCGACGACGAGAAGCTCTTCACCGAGCTCTGGGACTTCACCGAGAAGAGCCTCAAGCTCAACCAGTAACACCCCTGACCGGCCCACCCCCACGTCCCGCACGTGGGGGTGTCGTCATCCCCGGACCCGGCCGCCCTCAGGTCCCGCAGTAGGTGACGTAGCGGCCGAAGTCCTCCGGCGCCGGACCCTCGAAGTCAGCGAACCGTTCCCTGCGCTCGAACGGAGAGGTCACGGCGTCGAGAAGCCGGTGGAACGGTGCCTCATCCCCCTCCTCGGCCGCCGCCAGGACCTCCTCCACCAGATGGTTGCGGGGGATGTAGACCGGATTGACCCGCCGCATCGCCGCCCGGTCCGGATCCTGCGCCCACCACCGCTCCAGCCACGCGCGGGCCTCACCCGGCGCGGGGAAGAGATCGAGCACCGCGGCACCGTCAGGCGTGTCCGTCTCGGCGAGCAGGCGGTGGAAGCGCGTCAGGTCCGGACGGTGGGCGGTGAGCAGCTCCACCAGGTCGTCGAGCAGCCGCTCCTGCTCCCGGGGGACGGTGTCGGTGGGCAGCCCCAGGGCGCGGGAGGTCTCGGCCAGCCAGGCGGAGCGGTACCGCCCGGGGAAGGACTCCATGACGGGCCGCAGCTTGGCGACGGCGCGCTCGGCGTCGTCGTCGATCAGCGGCAGGAGGGTCTCGGCGAACCGCGCCAGGTTCCAGCCGGCGATCATCGGCTGGTTGCGGTAGGCGTACCGGCCCTGGGCGTCGATGGAGCTGAAGACCGTGGCCGGGTCGAAGGCCTCCATGAAGGCGCAGGGACCGTAGTCGATGGTCTCACCGGAGATGGTGGTGTTGTCGGTGTTCATCACCCCGTGGAGGAAACCCAGGCGCATCCACTGCGCCACCAGCCGGGCCTGGGCGTCCATCACCGCCGTGAAGAAGGCGAGGTGGGGCTCCGACTCCTGCCGGACCTGCGGGTGATGGCGGTCGATGCTGAAATCAGCCACCCGGCCCAGCAGGTCATCGCCGTCCGTGCTGAGCAGCCGCGCGTACTGGAAGGAACCGACCCGCAGGTGACTGGCGGCGACCCGGACCAGCACCGCGCCGGGTTGGGTGCGGGTGCGGGCGATCTGTCTTCCGGTGGTGATCACGGCCAGGGCGCGGGTGGTGGGCACGCCCAGGGCGTGGACGGCTTCGCTGACGAGGTATTCGCGGAGCATGGGGCCCAGGGCGGCACGCCCGTCCCCGCCGCGGGAGAAGGGGGTGGGGCCGGAGCCTTTGAGGTGGATGTCGTGGAGGCGTCCCTGCGGGTCGGTGAGTTCGCCGAGCAGGAGGGCGCGGCCGTCGCCCAGGCGGGGGACGAACTGGCCGAACTGGTGTCCCGCGTAGCCCTGGGCCACCGGGCGGGCGCCATCGGGCAGGGTGTG
>CAZTIZ010000009.1:0-42883 GCA_964613845.1 uncultured Corynebacterium sp. | reverse complement strand
CTAAGATAACAGCCCAGTAACAACGGAGGGATGATAATGGTCACCGGCTGCTCTGTTAGGTTGGCAGTTAAAACTATGATCACCCCCGCGTGCCTCTGCGGCTGCCCGCAGTCCCGATGAGCCGGACCCTCCAGTCCGCCGCGGGCCATCAACACAAACAAGGAGAAGCATGGACGTACAAGCGGCGATGAGCCAGTTCTTCAATGAGAAGGGCGAGATCACCCTCGCCCCTCAGCTCACGATCGCGGGGCTCGCCGAACTGATGTACCAGGCGGATCTGCAGCTGGGCGGGGGCGAGAAGCGGTGCCTGCGTTACTGGGACTTCTCCGAGTCCCGCGAGGGTACCCCGGTGGACTACACCCGCACCGAGATCAACGTGCGGATCAAGTCCGTGGCCGCCCGCCTGCAGCAGGTGGGCAAGATGGGTGACCGGGTCGCGATCCTGGCCAACAACTCCCCGGAGTACATCTTCGGTTTCGTCGGCGCCCTCTACGCCGGCATGGTCCCCGTTCCACTCTATGACCCCTCCGAGCCGGGTCACGGTGACCACCTCACGGCGGTCTTCGCGGACTGTGAGCCGAAGTTCGTGCTCACCAACTCCCATTCCGCCACGGCCGTGCGCGAGCACTTCGCGGAGCTGCCCTCCCGTGAGCGCCCCCGCATCCTGGCGGTGGACACCCTGCCGGACACCCTGGCCGGTTCCTACATGAACCCGATGCTGACCCTGCAGGGGCAGCAGATGATGGCCTCCTCGCAGACCATGCCGGTGGATACCCCCGCCTTCCTGCAGTACACCTCCGGTTCCACCCGGACCCCGGCCGGCGTGCTGCTGACCAACCGCTCCATCCTCACCAACGTGCTGCAGATCTTCACCGCCGCCCGCCTGCGGTTGCCGCTGCGCCTGGTGTCCTGGCTGCCGCTGCACCACGACATGGGCATCATCCTCGCCACCATGGTCACCATCCTGGGCCTGGAGAACGAGATGATGTCACCGCGTGACTTCATCCAGCAGCCGAAGCGCTGGATCGACCAGCTCAACCGCCGGGACTCCGACGAGAACCTCTCCGTGTACGCGGTCGTCCCCAACTTCGCGCTGGAGCTGGCCGTGCGCTACGGCCAGCCGGCCGAGGGCGAGGCCCTGGACCTGTCGGCCATCGACGGCCTCATCATCGGTTCCGAGCCGGTCACCGAGAAGGCCCTGGAGTCCTTCATCGAGGCCTTCGCCCCCTACCAGCTGGAGCGTTCCACCATCCGCGCCTCCTACGGGCTGGCGGAGGCCTCCCTGCTGGTGACCATGCCGCAGGACCGGAACAACCGGCCGATCATCTCCCACTTCGACCGCGACAGGCTGGCCGAGGGCGCCGGCGAGTTCGTGGAGAAGGGCTCGGACAACGCCGTGGCCTTCGTCTCCAACGGGCAGGTCGTCGCCCCGCAGCGCATGACCATCATTGACCCGGAGACCCGCGCAGAGCTGCCCGACGGTCACATCGGTGAGATGTGGGTCAAGGGTGACAACGTCGCCGCCGGTTACCTCAACCGTGAGGAGGAGACCGAGGCGACCTTCCACAACACCCTGGGCGAGCGCCTGGCGGAGGGCTCCCGCGTCGAGGGCATGCCGGACGATAACTGGCTGGCCACCGGTGACCTGGGCGTCATCATCGACGGCGAGACCTACATCACCGGTCGCCTCAAGGACCTCATCGTCATCGCGGGCCGCAACCACTACCCGCAGGACATCGAGGTCACCGTCATGGAGGCCAGCGGACACGTGCGCAGCGACGCCGTCGCGGCCTTCTCCGTGGAGGGCGATGACGTCGAGAAGCTCGTCATCCTGGTCGAGCGCTACGAGCGTGCCGACGCCGCTGACGACGCGGAGGCGGTCGAGGCCATCCGTGCCGCGGTGACCTCCACGCACGGTGTCACCCCGGCTGAGATCCAGGTGCTGGAGCCCAACGCGATCCCGCGTTCCTCCTCCGCCAAGATCGCCCGCCGTGTGGCACAGAAGAACTACGTGGCGAACCAGTAGGACGCCTGCCCCCTGGGTGGCCGAGCCCGTTCCCTGATCCCGCCCCGACGGGATGGCGGGGACGGGCTCAGCCCGTTGCCTCTCCCACCGCTGTCTGCGGTGCGGCCGGCCGTGGGGGTTGTGAACTGGCTGTTGTAACAGACTGGAAGAATGATCCGATGAAAACCTGGTACAGGGATTTCTGTCCAGGTCAGTGTCGTATGAACGGCCTCCCTCACTCCACTCCGCCCCTCGGCGGGGTGGGGCATCAGGGTGGTCGGCCCGAGAAGCGTTGTAAGGATGTAGCCGTCGTATGAGTGAGCGCCAGAGCCCGGCCCCGATGACCGTGGAGCAGCTGCGCGGTTGGCTCCGAGACTGGGTGGTCGCGGCCACCGGCCTACCTGCTGAGGAGATCAGCGACGACAAGCCGATGGAGAACTTCGGACTGTCCTCCCGCGATGCCGTCGTCCTCTCCGGTGAGTTGGAGAACCTGCTGGACACGCAACTCGATGCGACCATCGCCTATGAGTACCCCACCATCACGGCCCTGGCCATGCGGCTGGTGGAGGGGGAGCCGGCCGTCCGGGAGAAGCGTCGTCCCCGTCGTCTGGGCGGCGGTGGCACCGTGACGCCGGGCACCCACGACATCGCCGTCATCGGTACGGCGGCCCGCTTCCCCGGCGCCGAGGACGTCGACGGCTACTGGTCCATGCTGGTGGAGGGCCGCGAGGGCACCGGTGATCTGCCGCTGGGCCGGTGGAGCGAGTACGCCGGCGACGAGGTCATGTCCCGGAAGATCGCGGAGCAGAACGTCACCGGCGGTTACCTGTCGGACCTCTCCTCCTTCGACGCCGAGTTCTTCGGCCTCTCCCCGCTTGAGGCCGCCAACATGGACCCGCAGCAGCGCATCATGCTGGAGCTGACCTGGGAGGCGCTGGAGAACGCCCACCTGGCTCCCAATGAGCTGCGGGGTGAGCCCGTCGGCGTGTTCCTGGGCTCCTCCAACAACGACTACGGGATGCTCATCACCGCCGATCCGGCGGAGGCCCACCCCTACGCCCTGACCGGCACGGCGAGCTCGATCATCCCCAACCGCATCTCCTACGCCTTCGATTTCCGCGGCCCTTCCGTGAACGTGGACACCGCCTGTTCCTCCTCGCTGGTGGCCGTGCACCAGGCGGTGCGCGCGCTGCGCGAGGGGGACGCCGACGTCGCCGTATCCGGCGGCGTGAACATCCTGGCCTCGCCGTTCGTCTCCACCGCCTTCGGTGAGCTCGGCGTGATCAGCCCCAGCGGCCACATCCACGCCTTCTCCGATGATGCCGACGGCTTCGTGCGTGCCGACGGCGCCGGCGTCGTCATCCTCAAGCGCGTGTCCGATGCGCTGGCCGACGGTGACGAGATCCTCGCCGTGATCAAGGGCTCGGCCGTGAACTCCGACGGCCACTCCAACGGTCTGACCGCCCCGAACCCGGAGGCCCAGATCGACGTCCTGGAGCGCGCCTACGAGGACGCCGGCGTCGACCCGGCCACCGTCGACTACGTGGAGGCACACGGCACCGGCACCATCCTGGGCGACCCGATCGAGGCCACCGCGCTGGGCGCGGTGCTCGGCCAGGGCCGGGAGATGCGCACCCCGACGCTGCTGGGATCGGTGAAGTCCAATATCGGCCACTCCGAGTCCGCCGCCGGTGCCGCCGGGCTGATCAAGGTCGTCCAGTCCATCCGCCACGGTGTCATCCCGCCCTCGCTGCACTTCGAGGCCCCCAACCGCTACATCGACTTTGATGCCGAGCGCCTGGAGGTCGTCGAGGACCCGCGCGAGTGGCCCGCCTACTCTGGCCGCAGGCTCGCCGGTGTCTCCGGCTTCGGCTTCGGCGGCACCAACGCCCACCTGGTGGTCTCCTCCTTCGACCGGGACGATTATCCCGAGCAGCCGGTGTCGCAGAACCCCGCGCAGCTGATCGACCCGGAGCAGCCCAACACCGTGGCCCTGCCGGTCTCCGGTCTGCTGCCCTCACGGCGTCGACAGGCGGCCGCCGATCTCGCGGACTTCCTGGCGGAGCGCCCGGACTCCGACCTGGTGCCCATCGCCCGCTCCTTGGCCCGACGCAACCACGGTCGCTCCCGCGCCCTGGTGAACGCGACGAGCGTGGAGGAGGCGGTCAAGCGCCTGCGCCAGGTCGCCGAGGGCAAGGTCTCCATCGGGATCGCCGCGGCCGATTCCCCGGCCGCATCCGGCCCGGTGTTCGTCTACTCCGGTTTCGGCTCCCAGCACCGCAAGATGGTCAAGGATCTCATCGGGATCTCCCCGTTCTTCCTCGCCCGGCTGGAGGAGCTCGACGAGCGCGTGGACGTCGAGTCCGGCTGGTCGATCCTCGACATCGTCCGCGATGACGAACAGACCTGGGACACCGAGACCGCGCAGGTGGCCATCACCGCCATCCAGATCGCACTGACCGACCTGCTGGCCACCTTCGGGGCGAAGCCGGCCGCCGTGATGGGCATGTCCATGGGTGAGATCGCCGCTGCCTACGCCGCCGGCGGTCTCAGCGCCGAGAATGCCATGCAGATCGCCTGCCACCGTGCCCGCCTCATGGGCGAGGGCGAGAAATCCCTGCCCGAGGATCAGCTCGGTGCCATGGCCGTGGTGGAGTTGTCCACCGACCAGCTCACCGAGCTCAACGCCGAGGACAGCTACGCCGACATCGAGCCCGCCGTGTACGCGGGCCCGGGCATGACCACGGTGGGCGGTCCGCGCGACCAGGTCACCGCGCTCGTCGAGAAGCTGGAGGGCGAGGGTAAGTTCGCCCGCCTGCTCAACGTCCGGGGGGCCGGCCACACCAGTGCGGTGGAGCCGCTGCTGGGCGAGCTCGGTTTCGAGACCGCCGGCATCACCGCGCAGCCCCTGGAGATTCCGCTGTTCTCCTCCGTGGACCGGGGACAGATCCACCAGCCCGGCGCCATCATCCACGACACCGACTACTGGCTGCGCATGACCCGCCAGCCGGTGTACTTCCAGGACGCCACCGAGGCGGCCTTCGCCGCGGGGCACACCACCCTGGTGGAGGTCTCCCCGAACCCGGTCGCGCTGATGGGCATGATGAACACCGCCTTCACCGTGGGGCGTTCCGAGGCCCAGCTGCTGTTCACGCTCAAGCGCAAGGTCAGTACCGCGGACTCGCTGCGGGACCTGTTGGCCAAGCTCTATGTCGCCGGCGCCCCGATCGACTTCTCGCGCATCTACGGTGACGGTGAACGCATCGACGCCCCGAACCAGAGCTGGAAGCGCCGCCGCTACTGGACCAACGCCCGTCCCTCCAGCACCCGCGCCCCGGAGCTGCCGGGTACGAAGGTCACGCTGCCCGACGGCGCGGTGGCCTTCTCCGTCGACGCCGACCAGGTGCCCTCCGCGCTGGCCCTGCTGGAGCTGGCCGCCCGGGCCGTCCGGCCGGGTGCGGAGCTCGCCGCCTCCGAGGAGCACGGCCTGCTCCCGCCCAGCGGTGAGGTGACCACCCTGGTCACCCGCAGCCTGGGTGGTCTGGCCATCACCGTCCACAAGGTGGAGGCCGGGGATCCCGCCCGCACGACCCTGCTGGCCGAGGGTTTCGCCACCACCCTGAACCTGGGCGCGCCCGTCGCCGTGCAGGGGGTCAGCGAGGCGTCCGCCACGCCCGCACAGGAGCTGGCCGATGCCGAGGCGGAGTTCTCGGTGGACGCCGTGCGTTGGGATCCGGCCTCCGGGGAGAGCGTCGAGGACCGGCTGCGCGCCATCGTCTCCGAGTCCATGGGTTATGACGTCGACGATCTGCCGGGCGAGCTCCCGCTGATCGACCTCGGCCTGGACTCGCTCATGGGCATGCGCATCAAGAACCGTGTGGAGAACGACTTCCAGATTCCGCCGCTGCAGGTGCAGGCGCTTCGCGACGCCTCCGTGGCCGATGTCGTCAGGATCGTCGAGGAGGCCGTCGCGGCACAGGGCAGCGGTGCTGCCCCCTTCGTGGATGCCTCGCTGCCGCCCACCGCCGGTGAGGGTGTGCCGGCCCAGGCTACGGCCGGGGAGCACGCTGCCCCGCAGGGCGTGGGCGTGGCCCCCCGCGACGCCTCCGAGCGGATGGTCTTCGGCACCTGGGCTACTGTCACCGGGGCCGCTGCGGCCGGGGTGACCAGCCAGCTGCCCGCGCTGACGGAAGAGCAGGGTCAGCGGATCGCTGACCGGCTCAGTGAGCGTTCCGGCATGACGATCTCCGTGGAGCAGGTACATGCGGCCGAGACCCTCGAACCGCTGGCCGACCTCGTGCGCAAGGGCCTGGAGACCGAGGTCGAGGGCAACATCCGGGTGCTGCGCGACCGGCCGGAGGGCTCCACCCGGCCGAGCGTGTTCATGTTCCACCCGGCCGGTGGTTCCTCGGTGGTCTACCAGCCGCTGATGCGTCGCCTGCCCGAGGACGTCCCGGTTTACGGGGTGGAGCGCCTCGAAGGTTCCCTGGCGGAGCGTGCGAAGGCCTACCTGGAGGAGATCCGGGAGTACGCGGCCGGTCACCCGGTGATTCTCGGGGGCTGGAGCTTCGGTGGCGCGCTGGCCTACGAGGTGGCGCACCAGCTGCAGGGCAGTGACGTGGAGGTGGCGACCATCGCGCTACTCGATACGGTCAAGCCCGCCGAGCCGATCCCGGACACCATGGAGGAGACCCGGGCGCGCTGGCAGCGCTACAGCGACTTCGCCGCCAAGACCTACGGCCTGGATTTCCCGGTGCCCTTCGAGCTGCTGGAGTCCGCCGGTGAGGATGCGCTGCTGGGCATGCTGGAGCAGTTCCTGACCACCACAGATGCCTCCGAGCACGGCCTGTCCTCGGGAGTGCTGGAGCACCAGCGCGCCAGCTTCGTGGACAACCAGATCCTCGGTCGCATGGACCTGGGGCGCTGGGCCGGGGTGCGGGTGCCGGTGCTGCTCTTCCGCGCTGAGCGGATGCATGAGGGCGCGGTCGAGCTGGAGCCGCGTTACGCGAAGATTGACCCTGACGGCGGTTGGTCCGCTATCGTTGATGAACTGGACATTGTCCAGCTCCGCGGTGACCACCTGGCGGTCGTCGATGAGCCTGAGATCGGGACGGTGGGGGCACACCTGACTCGTCGTCTCGCGGAACTGGACAGCTGAAGGAAGATGAATCGAGTGGTGATCTGTGACTGAGAGCACGACCGCAGCCAAGCTCGCTGACCTGCGGGCACGCCTCGACAAGGCGCAGGATCCCGGCAGCGAACGCGCCCGGAAACGTCGCGATGACGCCGGCCGCACGACGCCACGTCAGCGCATCAGCGCGCTGCTCGACGAGGGCAGCTTCGTGGAGGTCGGCGCCCTCGGCAAGACGCCGGGCGATCCCGACGCCATCTACTCCGACGGCGTGGTCACCGGCTACGGTCGGATCGGTGGCCGCCCGGTGGCCATCTACGCCCACGACAAGACCGTCTACGGCGGTTCCGTCGGCGTGACCTTCGGCCGCAAGGTCGTCGAGGTCATGGAGATGGCGATCAGGATCGGGTGCCCCGTCATCGGCATCCAGGATTCAGGTGGTGCCCGCATCCAGGATGCGGTGACCTCCCTGGCGATGTACTCGGAGATCTCGCGGCGGCAGATGCCGCTGTCCGGGCGCAGCCCGCAGATCTCGATCATGCTGGGCAAGTCCGCCGGTGGCGCCGTCTACGCGCCGGTGACCACGGACTTCGTCATCGCCGTCGACGGCGAGGCCGAGATGTACGTCACCGGACCCGCCGTGATCCGCGAGGTCACCGGCGAGGACATCAGTTCCGCGGAGCTCGGCGGTGCCCGTCAGCAGGAACTCAACGGCAATGTCTCCGCCGTCGTCGCAGACGAGGAGGAGGCCTTCGACCTGGTCCGGGACCTGCTCGATCACCTGCCGCTGACCTGTCACGACCCCGCCCCAGTCTTCCTGGCGCCCACCGACGAGGACATCTCCGAGGACCCGGAGCTGGACCTGTTCATGCCCGATGACTCCAATGCGGGCTATGACATGCGGGATCTGCTGGTCCAGCTCGGCGACGACGATGACCTGATCGAGCTGCAGGAGAACTTCGCCCCGAACATGATCACCGCCTTCGGGCGTATCGACGGCCGCGCCGTCGGTTATGTGGCGAATAACCCGATGCACCTGGCCGGCTGCATCGACGCGGACGCCGCCGACAAGTCCGCCCGCTTCATCCGCATCTGCGACGCCTACAACATCCCCGTTGTCTTCATCGTGGACACCCCGGGCTACCTGCCCGGCGTGGAGCAGGAGAAGGCCGGTCTGATCCACCGTGGGGCGAAGTTGGCTTTCGCCGCGGTGGAGGCGACCGTGCCGAAGGTCACGCTGGTGGTGCGCAAGGCCTACGGCGGCGCCTATGCGGTGATGGGCTCGAAGAACCTGGCCGGTGACATCAACCTGGCCTGGCCGACCGCCCAGATCGCGGTGATGGGTTCCGCGGCGGCCGTGGTGATGATTCAGGGCAAGCAGCTCGATGCGATCGAGGACCCCGTGCAGCGGGAGTACATGAAGAAGGTGTTCATGGACTTCTACGACGAGAACATGACCTCGCCCTATGTGGCCGCCGAGCGCGGCTACATCGACGCGATGATCCAGCCGGGCGAGTCGCGGATCGCGCTGCGTCGGGCACTGCGTCAGCTGGCGACCAAGGACGTGAGTGACCTGCCGAAGAAGCACAACATCATGCCCATGTAGCTCTGTGGTGACGAATGTGTAACGAAACCGTCACCGTTGGGCGATGTACTCAGCGTAAGCAACCCTGTGCTTTGAGGAGAGTCATATGTTGAGCTTCGCCCTGGATCTGGTCGGCGACCTGATCAACGGAATCGTCATGGCCGTCAACTGGATTGGCACGCAGTTCGGGTTGGGTTCCTCCCACCTGGGCGCGAACGGCCTGAGCGGCTGACACCGCAGCTCCCGCCCCGCTCTTCCCGCCCGGAGGAGCGGGGCATTTTGCGTGCTTCGGGGGGCGAACCACGCCACGAGGGGGAGGGGGCGGGCGTGTAGATTCTTCTTCAGGGCCGCGGCGTACCCCGGCCTGGGACACCTCGATTTTTAGGAGAGATATATGTTGAGCTTCGCCCTGGATCTGGTCGGCGACCTGGTCAGCTGGATCATCGACGGCGTTAACGCGATCGGCACCCGACTGGGTATCGGTTCCTCTGAGCTCAGCAGCGACGGTCTGAGCTCGGAGCTGAGCGGCGGTGGCCTGAGCTCCTAGTTGCTAAACTGCGGCCATGCGCCGCCTGCCCGCCCTCACCGCCGCAACGGCCCTCGCCCTCGGGCTGGTGGCCTGCGCCGACGATGGTGCGGCGGGTGCTCTGGTCGGGGCGGCCGAGTTCACCGTCACCGAACACGGCACCTTTGACCAGGGCTGGGCGATGAGTTTCCTACCGGGCTCCGGGCAGCTGCTCATTTCCGAGCGTGGTGGCTCCCTGCAGCTGCGCGACCCGGACACCGGCGAGGTCATCGAGGTCGACGGCACCCCGCAGGTCCATGACGCCGGGCAGGCCGGCCTCCACGATGTGGTGCCCGGCCCCGATTTCGAGGTCGACGGCACTCTCTACCTCAGCTGGGTGCGCGAGCACCCCGAGGGTGCGCAGGGCGTGCTGGGGCGGAGCCACCTCGACGTCGATACCGGTCAGCTGAGTGATCTCGACGTGATCTGGGAACAGGAACCGGCGGCGGGCAACGGGCACTTCGCCCTGCGCCTGCTCATCCGGGACAATCACCTCTACCTCACCTCCAGTGACCGGCAGGAGCTCGATCCCGCGCAGGAGACCGGGAACAACCTGGGGGCGGTGCTGCGCCTGGACCTCGACGGCCACCCAGCCCCCGGCAACCCCTGGGAGGAGAATCCCGAGCTGTGGACCATCGGGCACCGCAACCCGCTGGGTATCGCGGAGGACGGGGAGGGCAACCTGTGGGTGTCCGAGATGGGCCCGCAGGGCGGCGATGAACTCAACCTGCTCGTTGCGGGGGAGAACTACGGCTGGCCCGAGGTGTCCATGGGCGTGCACTACGGGGGAGCGGACATCCCCGATCACAGTGGGGACGATGATTTCCGGGCCCCCGCCGAGTACTGGGTGCCCGCGATCTCACCGGGCAATCTGCTGATCTACCAGGGAGATCTCTTCCCTGACTGGGAGGGCAGCGCCCTGCTCGGGGGCCTGTCGGGGCAGGCACTGGTGCGGGTGGAGCTCGACGGTTCGGTGGCCACGCCCGTTGCGGAATGGGACATGGGGGAACGCATCCGCGCCGTCGAGGAGGGCCCCGACGGCGCGATCTGGCTCCTGGAGGACGGTGCCGGGGGCCGACTGCTGGAACTGCGCCCCTGAATAAACCTCAGGCGGTGAGCACAGGCTCGGCACTGCGCCGATGCTGCAGTCGTGCCAGCCCCCGCCAGCCGAACATGAGGACAGCGGAGCTGATGGTCGCCACGAGGATGAAGGACCAGTGGGGGATGTCGCCATTGCGGACCGACCAGATGCCCAGGCCGATGAGCACGGTGACGGCCCAGGCGCTGAGACCGGCGGGCACGATGCGGGTGCCGTCCCAGCGACGCAGCGCGATCAGCGCCCAGGCCGCCAGCACGCCCAACAGGAAGGGCCAGAGGGTGTTCAGCCAGCCGAGGAAGGACAGGGGCATGTCCTCGCTCTGGTGGGCGATGCGCGCCAGCAGCGCGAAGACCGCGATCGCGATGACGTCGGCGACCAGTCCGTTGTACCTGCTCACTGTTTTCCTTCCCGGGGACGATCAGACACCGGTGAGTCTAGCCCCTCGGTGGCGGCGCCCTCCAGCACCGGTGTTACCCCGGCGGTCCGCTCGACCTGACCGGTGAAGTCCCGGGCCCGAACCCCGCGGCGGGCGTAGTGGAGGAAGTAGACCACCCAGCCCACGGTGGTGATCAGTGCGAAAGAGATCAGCCGGTAGATGATGGCCACGCCGGTGGCGTCGACGGCGGTCATGCCGGTGGCCACCAGGGTGGCGATGATGGCGGCCTCCACGGTCCCCAGCCCCGCCGGGGTCACCTGTGCGGAACCGGCGAGCTTGGCGGTCACGTAGGCCAACACCACCCCCATCAGGGTCGTGTGGTCCGGGCCGGCGCTCAGGCCGGGCAGGGTGCCGGTGACCGCCCACACGCACGCCCACAGCGCCATGATGTCGAGCACCCGGTTGAGCAGCGAGTGGGTGGACACCAGCAGGAACCGGCCCCTGGTGAGCCGGACGGTGTCGAGCTGCCGGACCTGGCGCAGGACGGCATCCAGACCGACCCCGCGCTCCCGGCGCAGCAACCGGTTCAGGCGGGGCAGTAGGGAACGGGCCCAGCGTTCCAGGAGCCGGGGGTGGGCCGTAACCCAGTAGACCGCCCAGGTCAGGGCGAGGGCGGCCAGCAGGGTGGCCAGCAGGGACCAGATGCTGACCGCCGCCCCCAGGAAGATGACCGCGGCGAAGCCGATGAGTACCAGCCACATCGTGGAGATCGCCGAGGAGAGCGCGAAGAACCAGCCGCAGAGCACCACGCCGGCCCCCCAGCCGCGCTGGATCTGGAAGGTGAGGATCGCGGAGAAGGCGGGCCCACCTGGCAGGGTCGTCGACCAGGAGTTGGAGGCCAGGGTGATGGCACCTGTCTCCCGCAGGGGCACGCGGACCCCGCCGGCGTGCATGAGCAGCCGCATCACCTCGGCCATCGCCAACAGTGACAGCACCGCGGCGAGGATGGCCAGCGCCACCGCGCCGGGGTGGGCCCCGGACAGCCGCCGCACCCCCTCACCGAGGAAGGACAGTTGACCGCCAAACGTCGTCAGCAGTGCAACCAGCAGGACCAGGGGGATCAGCCACCTGAACCAGGGGTTGGAAAGCAGTCGACGCAGCTGTGTCATGGGTTCACTCGTCCAGCTCCCGGGGGAGGTCCCGCTGCTCCTGCAGGCGCTTGATCAGCTCGGCGAAGGGGATGAGCTCGCTGTCCTCCCCGGTGCTGCGGCCACCGCGCACGGCCTCGCCGTCACCGACGACCACGGTGTCGTCGACGTGCAGGTGGTCCTCGACGATTTCCGCCTCGTACCAGTCCTGCTCACCGACGTCCGGGTCCGACGTGCCGTGCTCCTGTTCGGCGTGGTCGGGGGTGTCGTCGGACACCGGCCCGGAAGCCACGTCGTCCTCCGTGCCCGTCCCCCGGCCGACCGTGCTCGCTGCGAGGGCCGGAACCGGTTCGGGTGCCACCGCGACGGTGGCGGGCACCGGGGCCGCCACGTGGTCTGCGGGCACGGCCTCGGAGCCGTGGCCGAGCCTCGCGTAGGCGCGCTTGACCCAGGGCGGCGCCCACCAGTTGTCCTCGCGGAGCATGTGCATGACGGCGGGCACGAGCATCATGCGGATGATCGTGGCGTCGAGGGCCAGGGCGGCGATCATGCCGAAGGCGATGTACTTCATCATCACGATGTCGGAGAAGCCGAAGGCACCGGCCACCACGATCATGATCAGCGCGGCCGCCGTGATGATGGAGCCGGTCTGGGCCGTGCCGTACTTGATGGCCTCGTCCGTGGACATGCCCTTGTCCCTGGCCTCGACCATCCGGGACACGAGGAAGACCTCGTAGTCCGTGGACAGGCCGTAGATGATCGCGATGATCAGCACCACCACCGGTGACATCAGCGGCCCCGGGGTGAAGTTGAACAGGCTGGCGCCCACCCCGTCGACGAACATCAGCGTCAGGATGCCCAGGGTGGCGCCCATGCCCAGGACCGTCATGGTGATGGCCTTCGCCGGCAGCACCAGGGAACCGAAGACCAGCGCCATGAGGATGAAGGTGGCCAGGACGATGTAGATCGCCATCCAGGGCAGCTTGTCGAACAGCGCCTCAATCGACTCGACCTCCATCGCGGGGGTACCGCCGATGTAGATCTGCGCGCCCTCCGGCACGTCGATGGCCCGTAGCTGCTCGATCACCGACTCGTTGAGGGAACGGTCCGTGATGCCCGCCGAGAGCACCGTCGTGCCCTCCGCGGTGGGCTGCGAGACGTTGAACTGCGGGGTGGTGATGCCCTCGATCTCGCGGGTCTGCAGGACCACGTCGACCAGCTGCTGGTCGGTGGCGTCGGTGACGACGAGCTTGATGGGCTCGGTGCGGAAGGTCGGGAAGGTCTCGTTGAAGGAGTCCTGGGCTACGCGGGTCTCATTGTCCGGCGGCAGGTAGGTCTCGTTGATGCCACCGAACCGGATGCCGGTCAACGGCAGGGTCAGCAGGAGCAGGCCGGCGACGATGGCGACCGTGACAACCTTCGAGTGCTTCATCGCCCAGCGGGGGAGACGGAACCACACGGTGTCCTCCAGGCGCCGGGCGGTGCGGCTGGTCCGTCGGATCGACCACTTGTCGATCCTGGTGCCCAGCATGCCGAAGATCGCCGGCAGCACCGTCACCGACAACAGCGCCGCCAGGGCGACGGCCGCGATGGCGCCGTAGGCCACCGACTTGAGGAAGGCCTGCGGGAAGACCAGCAGGCCCGACAGGGCCACGGCCACCATCAGGGCGGAGAAGACCACCGTCTTGCCCGCCGTGGCGGTGGTGGTGGCCACCGCGTCCTCGATCTCGGAGCCCTTGTCCATCTCCTCCCGGAACCGCGAGACCATGAACAGGCCGTAGTCGATGGCCAGACCCAGACCCAGCAGCGTGACCACGGACTGGGCGAAGACGTTGACCTGGACGACGCCGGCCAGCATCGACAGGATGCCCAGGGAACCCATGATCGACAGCACACCCACGATGAGCGGCATGAAGGCCGCCACCACCGACCCGAAGACGAACAGCAGCAGCAGCGCGACCAGGGGCAGGGCCACGAGTTCGGCGCGCAGGATGTCACCTGCCATGCCATCGTCGAGGGCGTCGGCGACGGACGTGGCACCGGCGACCTCCACGGTCACGCCCGCCGGCAGATCGTCGGGCACGAGGGAGTCCTCGATGGTGCGGAAGTCGCGCAGCGTCTGCTCCTCGTCACCCTGCAGGCCGATGGCCGCGAAGGCGGTGGTGCCGTCCTCCGAGAGCAGTTGGTTGTTGCGCGTGTCGAAGTAGCTGGTGACGTGATCGATCTCGGCCGGATACTGCGCCTGCAGCTCCGCCAGGTGGTCGGCCAGAGCCCCGAAGGTGGCGGGATCGTTGAGGTTGCTGTCCTGCGCCGCATCCGCGGTGAACAGCAGGATGACGTCGCCGCTGTTGTCCCGGCCGAAGGTCTCCAGCTCGATGGCGGCCGCGGTGGTCGAGTCCGCGCCGGGGTCCTCCCAGCCCTCCTGGCTCATGCGCTCGCCGAGCCGCAGACCGAAGAGCAGGTAGACGAGCAGGATCGCGGCGATGACGATCAGCGGGACGATCCGACGGTGTCGGTAGGAGTAGTGACCCCATTTCAGGAACACGGTGGGCGTCCTTCCTAGTGGTGACGGCTCTGCAGGAGCGCGGACAGGGGGCGGAAGGGCTGCAGCCAGGCACCTTCATCGGGCAGCTGATCGAGGCTGACGCGCGGCAGCGGCTCCCGGAACACGCCCGGGATTTCCTCCAGGTCGAGGAAGGTGATCTTCTCGGAGGCGACGGCCCAGGAGGTGTGCTCGTGGAAGCCGATGACGGTCACGGGCACGCCGTTGTCGGCGAGCTCCTCGATGCCCTCGCGGAAGTTCTGACCGTCGGCGGAGGCCACGACCAGGCCGCGCATCACCCCTTCGCGGTGGCGGCGCATGATGTGCTCGATCATGTCCGGGTCGACATCGGAATCGTCGTTGATCTTGGGCTTGGCGAAGACCGCGAAACCGACGTTGCGCAGCGCCTCCACCCAGGGGCGGATGACGTCCGCGCCACCGGGGGTGACGTTGGTGAAGACGGTGGCCTCGGGCTCGATGCTCAGGCCGGTTTCCGACGACAGTGCGGCGGCCCGGTCGAGCAACCAGCGGCCGATGGCGTCGAAACGCGGACGGTAGGCGGCCGTGGGGCGGCCGCCGAGGATCGCCCCGAGCCCCATGTCTAGGTTCGGTGCGTCCCAGATCAGCAGCAGGTTCTGGGGGCCGTGGGCCGCGTTGGCACCGTAGCGGTGGGTGGACTCGTGGATGTCGCTCACGGCGTGCTCATTTCAGAATCAGGGAATCGGGGATGGTAGCGGTGTGTCAGCTCAGCGGGGCGTCGGTGCGCCGCCAGAGGTACTCGGTGATGACGTGGTCCTTCTCCAGACCCTTGCCCTCGAACTTGGTGATGACCTGCCGGTCGGTCAGTTGCGGGCACTCCGGCCACGGCCATCCCCGGTACTCCAGCAGCGGCTCCACCTCCACCAGCTCGTTGATCCACTCGGCGTAGTCGGCGTGGTCGGTGGCCACGTGCAGCACACCCCCCGGCTTGAGGCGGGAGGCGATCAGGTGCAGGGTGCCGGACTGGATGATGCGGCGCTTGTGGTGGCGTGCCTTGGGCCACGGGTCGGGGAAGAAGATGCGGACCCCATCCAGTGAGCCTTCCGGGAACATGCGGGCCAGGACCTCGACGCCGTCACCGCGTACCATGCGGATGTTGTCGATCCCGCCCCGCACGACCGAACCGAGCAGCTTCGCCAGGCCCGGCTTGTAGAGCTCGACGGCGATGATGTTGGTGTCGGCCTCCAGCGGCGCCATCGCGGCGGTGGAGGTGCCGGTGCCGGAGCCGATCTCCAGGATCGTCGGGGCACCGGTGCGGCCGAACCACTCGTCGACGTTGATCTGCTCGTCGGACAGGAGTCGGCCCAGGTGTGGCCAGTTCTCCTCCCACAGCTGCTCCTGGTTGTCGGTCAGGGTGCCGCGGCGGAAGCTCACCGCACCCAGGCGCGGGTAGTCCCGGCCGTCATCGAACTCGGTCTGTGGCGGGCGCCCCGCGGGCAGGTCGCCGAGGGGGCGGTCATCGCCGACCGCGTCAGCAGAGGAATCAGTACTAGTCATCGTGCCTATTCTTCCCCGCGTGGGGGTTAACTTCAATTTCCGGAACTGGATAAATGTCTTAATTATAGTGAAATAAAAAGGCTTGAGTGTTGATTGTGGCAGATGTGGCACCAGTTCGGGGAGGTTCCTGCCGCCCGGTTGCGCCCCCGTGCCCGTCGGGTGAGGATGGGCGCGGGGGAGGGCACCTGAGGTGCCCCGCAACGACACTGTCCACTTCTCGGGGGAGAACCATGACGGCCACGCCACCGATCTTCACGCGTGCGGCGAACTGGGCGCACGCCCGCCCCTTCGGCTGCCCGGCGGGCCGGGGCCTGCGGCACGTCCTCGGCGAACTGACCGGCCCGCCCCGCGTCGGGGCCTGCACGCTCGGCACGCCCGTGGCACTGCCCGCCGACTGGCCGCCGGGCGTAGCGGTGCGCGAGGTCGGCGTGTGCTGGCCCGCACCCACCGCGGGCATCGACGTCGTCGTGCTCGTCCACGACGGCCCCGTCCCGCCCCGCGCGCGGTCCCGCATGGCTGCGGGACCGGCACTGTTCCTGCCCGTACCGGACCTGACGGTGGAGTCCGGCCGCCGGGTCGCCGGACACCTCGACCCGGCGACGGTGGTGGCGGTCCGCGCCCGCCTGCTGGCTGGGGAACTGCGTTCGCTGGCGGTGCGCCACCCCGGGTTGGCCGGTGAGCTGGAGACCGTGGCCGGAACCGTGCCCCCGCCCCGGGCCGGGGGCGGGCGCATCACCGTCATCGGCCCCGACGAGCGGTGCCGGCGCGGCGTCGCCACGCAGTTGGCGGAGCGCTTCGAGGTCGTCGGCGACGGTGATGTGGAGGCGGTGGTGGCCGTCGCACCACCGGGCGGCTGGGGCCCGGCGGACACCCCGACGTTGGCCGATGCCGCCCGCCGTGTCGGACGGCTGGTCTCCACCGCGCCGCTACCGGCCGGCGTGCCCGGCCACCGCGCGACGGCCGGGCAGCTGCCATCCCTGCTGGAACTCGTGCTGGAGCGGCCCCGCCAGGGTCCGCTGCCGGAGTCCCGCCCCGGTGCATGGGCGCGGGCAGCCGAGCAGCTGGAACGTCGCCGACGGCGGAGCGTGGAGGAACGCATCCGACATGCCGTGGAACTGGCCGGGCGGGAGGGCCCCGCCGCCCTGACGGAGTTCCGTGCCCTCGGCCGGGAGCTGGGCGTCGGGGAGGTGCCGGGGCCGGCGCGCCGGGGCCTGGTGGAACCGCTGGTGCAGCTGCTGGTGCTCTCACTCGTGGCCGGCCTGGCGCTCGGCCGACTGTTGTGGGTCCTCGACCCCACCCTGGGAGCTGCGGCCGGGCTGAGCCTGGCCGGGGTGCTGGTGGCGGTGCGGTGGCGGGGGCTGCACCGGCAACGGTGGCTGCGCTGGGCCGGGGAACAGGCCGCCCGACTGCGCGGCGCGGCGGCGGTGGACGGGCCACGGGCCTGGTTGCGCCGCACGCTGGCCCGGGCCGCGGAATAGGCGGGGCACGGGAATGGACATCGACTGGTGGGCAGGACTGCACGGACTGGACGGACTTGCCGGTGGGGAGCCGGACGGCGGCGGGCTGCGACTGCCCGGCATCGACGGGGACCGGCACCTGGCCGGGGACCCGGGGGACTCGGTCACCCTCGCCGATGACGGGGGCGTGAGCGTCTACGCCGACCTCGACGCCGACGGGGAAATCGACCACATCACCTCCGTGCACGTCAGCGGCACAGTGGAGGTGTGGTCCGCGGACCCACTCGCCGCGGCCTGGGGGCTACCGCCGGACAGAGCCGTGAATAACGTCTCTGACGGAACGGAAAAGTGGGGATTACCAGCTGATACCACCCCCGGAATTGGGTATGGTGATGGGGTGCAGGGTGGACGGAAGGGCGCCTGGTATCCCCTGGAATGGGAGTAAACCCGCACATAACAGGTGGTGGGTGACGTACAGCACTCGGGGAAGCGCCCCACGGAAGAATGGAGTAGATACCCTAAGGAGAGACAAACTCTGCCGAGTGACCACATGTCAGGAGAACACATGACCACTTCCATCAAGGGCCTGGTGGGCCCCGCCCCTACCAACAACGAGAAGCTCCTCTCCTGGATTGCAGAGGCAGTTGAGTTGTTCGAGCCCGAGACGGTTGTCTTCGCCGACGGCTCGCAGGAGGAGTGGAACCGCCTCACCTCGGAACTCGTCGAGGCAGGCACCCTGATCAAACTCAACGAGGAGAAGCGCCCCAACAGCTTCCTCGCCCGCTCGAACCCGGACGACGTCGCACGCGTCGAGTCGCGCACCTTCATCTGCTCGGAGAAGGAGGAGGACGCCGGCCCGACCAACAACTGGGTCGCACCGGACGAGATGAAGACCGAGATGACCGAGGTCTTCCGTGGCGCCATGAAGGGCCGCACCATGTACGTGGTTCCCTTCTGCATGGGCCCGATCACCGACCCGGAGCCGAAGCTGGGCGTCCAGCTCACCGACTCCGCCTACGTCGTCCTGTCCATGGGCGTCATGACCCGCATGGGTGCCGAGGCCCTGGACAAGATCGGCACCGACGGTTCCTTCGTCCGTGCACTCCACTCCGTGGGCGCCCCGCTGCAGCCGGGCGAGGAGGATGTGCCGTGGCCGTGCAACGACACCAAGTACATCACCCAGTTCCCCGACACCAAGGAGATCTGGTCCTACGGCTCCGGTTACGGCGGCAACGCCATCCTGGCCAAGAAGTGCTACGCCCTGCGCATCGCCTCCGTCATGGCCAAGGAGGAGGGCTGGATGGCTGAGCACATGCTCATCCTCAAGCTCAACTCCCCGGAGGGCAAGAGCTACCACATCGCCGCAGCCTTCCCCTCCGCCTGCGGTAAGACCAACCTCGCGATGATCACCCCGACCATCGAGGGCTGGACGGCCGAGGTCGTCGGCGACGATATCGCCTGGCTGAAGCTGCGCGAGGACGGCCTCTACGCCGTCAACCCGGAGAACGGTTTCTTCGGTGTCGCGCCGGGCACCAACTATGCATCCAACCCGATCGCCATGCGCACCATGGAGCCGGGCAACACCCTGTTCACCAACGTCGCGCTGACCGATGACGGTGACATCTGGTGGGAGGGCATGGACGGCGAGAAGCCGGACCACCTCATCGACTGGCTGGGCAACGACTGGACCCCGGAGTCCGGCACCAACGCCGCGCACCCCAACTCCCGTTACTGCGTCCCGATCGAGCAGTGCCCGGTCGCCGCACCTGAGTTCAACGACCCGCAGGGCGTCAAGATCGACGCGATCCTGTTCGGTGGCCGTCGCGCCGACACCGTCCCGCTGGTCACCGAGTCCTTCGGTTGGGAGCACGGCACCATGATCGGTGCCACCCTGGCCTCCGGTCAGACCGCAGCCTCCGCAGAGGCCAAGGTCGGTTCCCTGCGCCACGACCCGATGGCCATGCTGCCGTTCATCGGCTACAACGCCGGTGACTACCTGCAGCACTGGATCGACATGGGGGAGAAGGGCGGCGACCGTATGCCGTCGATCTTCCTGGTCAACTGGTTCCGTCGCGGCGAGGACGGCCGTTTCCTGTGGCCGGGCTTCGGCGAGAACTCCCGCGTCCTCAAGTGGGTCATCGACCGCATCGAGGGCCGCGTCGACGCCGAGCCCACCGTGGTGGGCAACACCGCCCGCGCCGAGGACCTGGACCTGTCCGGCCTCGACACCCCGATCGAGGACGTCAGGGAGGCCCTGTCCGCCCCGGCCGAGAAGTGGGCCGCTGACGTCGCGTCCAACGAGGAGTACCTCAACTTCCTCGGCGAGCGCGTCCCCGCTGAGGTCCACGAGCAGCTGGCCGAGCTCAAGCAGCGCATCGAGACCGCCCAGCAGTAGTCACCGGCACACACCCCGGCCTGCTCCACGACACCCCGCCCCTCCCGCACCGGGAGCGGCGGGGTGTCGTCGTTCACCCGTGCCTGCGGATCACCAGCACCAGGTTCGATACCAGGAACTCACGCACCCCGGGCACGTGCACCAGCCACCACGCCCACGACGGGTGGTAGCGGGGGAAGGCCAGTTCCACGGTGCCCTCACCGCGCTCCTCCACCCGGTGCGCCCAGTCGAGACCCGCGGCGCAGGAGACGTTGAACAGTGACTCGCCGAAGACGTTCTTGGGTGGGTGTCCGTGGCGGCGGGTGTAGCGTTCGCGGGCGAAGTCGCCCCCGACGTAGTGCTCCCACAGCCCGGTCTCGTGGCCGCCGAAGGGGCCGAGCCAGACCGTGTAGCTGAGCACCGTGAGACCACCGGGGCGGGTGACGCGCAGCATCTCCTCGCCCATGTCCCAGGGTCTGGGGACGTGTTCGGCGACGTTGGAGGAGTAGACGATGTCGAAGGCACCGTCGCGGAAGGGCAGGGCCATGCCGGAGCCGCGTACTGATGCGGCGACCTCGATGCCGGCGGCGGACATCTCGCCGACGTCGGGTTCGACGGCGATGTAGCGTGCTCCGCGGTTCTCGAAGGTACTGGCGAAATAGCCGGGGCCGCCGCCGACGTCGAGGATGGTGTCGCCGGCGAGCCCGGTGCCGGTGAGATCGTGGCGGAGTGCGGCGAGGAGGCCGGCGGTGTCCTCGGCGAGTCCGCTGTAGAAGAGGTCGGGTCGGCTCTGTTCCTGCCGGACGGAGCGCAGCAGGTGCAGGGCGCGACCGAGGGTGGCCAGTCGGCGGGTGCGGGGGAAGGACATGGGGTTTATCCTAGATGCCGATAAGCTGGGCCGGGATGAAGATTCTTCTGTTGTGCTGGCGCGATTCGACCCACCCGCAGGGTGGCGGTTCCGAGCGTTATCTGGAGCGCGTCGGTGAGTACCTGGCGGCCCGGGGACACGAGGTGGTCTACCGGACGGCCGGGCACACTGACGCGCCTCGGCGTTCGCACCGCAACGGGGTGCGTTATTCGCGCAGCGGCGGCAGGTTCAGTGTGTATCCGAAGGCGTGGGCGGGGATCGTGCTGGGGAGGGTGGGGATCGGCACGCTCGGTGGGGTGGACGTGGTCGTCGATACGCAGAACGGCATTCCGTTTTTCGCGCGCCTGGTCAGTGGGGCGCCGACGGTGCTGCTGACGCATCACTGCCATCAGGAGCAGTGGCCGGTGGCGGGGCCGGTGCTCGCCCGGCTGGGGTGGTTTCTGGAGTCGCGGGTAGCGCCGCTGGTCTACCGGGGTCGACCGTACGTGACGGTCTCGGAGTCCTCGCGCACGGACCTGCTCAACCTCGGGGTGCGGGGCGGGGATGTGAGCATCATCGCCAACGGCCTTGATCCGGTGCCCGGGCACCTGCCCCACCTCGACGGGGAGGGGGCGGTGCACGTGGTCACGCTCTCCCGCCTGGTTCCGCACAAGCAGATCGAGCACGCCATGGACACGCTGGCGCGGCTGCCCCATGCCGTGGTCCTCGACGTCATCGGTTCCGGCTGGTGGGAGGAACAGCTGCGGGAGTACGCCCATGATGTCGGGGTGGCCGGGCGGGTGGTCTTCCACGGCCAGGTCACCGAGGACTATAAGCACGCGCTGCTGGCACGCGCCGTGGTGCACCTCATGCCCTCCCGGAAGGAGGGGTGGGGGCTGGCGGTGCTGGAGGCCGCCCAGCATGGCGTACCGACGGTCGGTTACCGCACCGCCGGTGGCCTCAACGATTCCGTGCGTCACGGCCGCACCGGACTGCTGGCCGATGATCCGGCGGAACTGACCGCCCACACCACCCGTCTGCTCACCGACGAATCCCTGCGCGAGGGGTTGGGCCGTGCCGCCCGGGACTGGGCGGGCACCTTCTCCTGGGAGGAGACCGGCATGCGTTTCGAGAGGCTGCTCAGCCAGCTGGACTGAGCGTTCAGACCGTAGGCCTGCGTCGCCGCCGCACCATCACGGCCACCACCGGCACCGCGGGCAACAGCAGCCACCCGGCGAGCAGCCCCGGGCCCGGGCCCGGGGAAGGGGCCGGGGCCGGGGCACCGGTCTCCACCACCTGCCCGCCGTCGACGATCACACCGACCCCCAGCTCCGCCAGCGCCCCGATATCCTCGCGCGACCAGGCGGCCATGGCCGCCGACCACCGGGGTGAGGGCGGATCCACCGTCTGGCCGTCCACGCTCAACGCCCCCGACTCGACCGCCGACAGCGCCTTGAGGTGCGGATCGAGGATCACCGCACCGTCCTCCCTGGTGGTCAGTGGCGGTCGGTCGACGAACAGGACGTCGCGGCCCCCGGCCAGCGCCACCAACTCAGCGTCGACGGTCAACTCCACCGGTGCGAGCTGGCCCAGTGCGCGCGGGGCGTCGGGCACCTGCAGCAGCGCCAGCGCCAGCGCCAGTCCGGCCAGCCAGTCGCTGCGCAGTCGCCCCGCCAGGGCCACGTAGGCGGGCAGGGCGAGCATCACGAGTTTCTGGGAATCCCGCAGCAGGCCGGTGCCGGGCACGGTGGCCACCACCCAGCCCAGCACCCCGGGCAGCAGCCAGGCCAGCAGCGCACCACCCAGCCCGAGCGCCCCCAGCCCCAGCAGCACCGGTGGGCAGCGGCGTACCGCGCTCAGCAGCACCACCAGCAGCACCACGCTGAACAGGGCGAAACCCGCCTCCCGGGAGGCGGGCACCGCCTCCGCATTCCAGATCCCGCCCAACCCCAACAGCGCACCCGGGGTGGCGACGCCCGCCTCAGCTCGCGGGGCGAAAGCGGCCACGGAGAAGGGGGTCGACACCGCCCGGTCGGCGGCCAGCAGGCCGGGTACGAGCCAGGGCAGGCAGGTCAGCAGGCCGAAGAGCAGCGTGGGGGCCCGTCGACCCCGACTCACAGCCACGCCGGTCAGTAGCGCGAACAGTGCCCCGGTGGGGGTGAGGGAGGCCAACCACATGGCAGCCCAGACCAGCCAGGTGCGTCCGGCCAGGCTGGCGGCGGCGATCAGGGGGAGCAGCCACGCCGCGATCACCAGTGACCAGTGACCCTGCAGCAGACGTTCCACCACGAAGGGGTTCCACAGCACCACGGTCACCGCCGCGGCCACCGCCCAGCCGGAGACCCGACCCGGCCGCACCCGACCCGGCCGCACCCGGCCCTGCCCGGCCAGCCACGCTGCCCCCACCGCCCCGGCGATCGCTGCGGCCAGGATCAGTGACCGTGCCACCCAGGAAGCGGGGAGCACGGTGCCGAGTACGGCGAGTAGGCCGTCCTGGGGCACGTTGCGGGCGGGCAGGTCACCGAAGCCCAGTGCGGAGGGGGAGAACGCCGGGGTGTCGAGAACCAGCATGTCGCGCAGGGCCAGCTGTCCCGGGGCCCACAACGCCCAGGTGAGCAGGCCGATGAGGAGGCCCGCCCAGGCGGCGGGCAGGATCCTCGCGACCGCCCTCAGGGGGCCTCCACCCCACGACGCCGCACGATCATGACCGCCGCGGTGATCAGCAGCACGATGCCCAGCGCCTTCGACAGGGTGGCCAGGACCTGCAGGCCTCGCAACCGGCTCACCAGGGGGGCGGCCAGATCGTGCTGGGCCCCCTGGGTCCGCTCGTCCCAGCGCAGGGTCGCGTGGTAAATGGTGTGCCCGGTCGCCGGCCGGTCGGCCCGCTCGCGGGCCTGCTGTCCCCCGGCGGCCAGATAGACGTGGACCTCTTCCACGGAATCGATGATGGTCCCGGTCCGCGGCTCGACCCACACGGTGCGGTCCACCGCGTAGTGGGGCTGCTCTCGCCCATCGGAGAGGGCATCGAGAAGCTCCCCGTGGGCGAGGTTCAGCGGCAGGCCGCTGAGGCGGTGGTGGAATTGGTAGGTGTCGAGTCCGTTGCGGGGAGATTCCTCGACGAAGTCGATCGGCTCGACTCGCTGGGCCAGCGGGTCGAAGTGGTCGTAGGAGCGGCGTTCGACGGCGAAGGGGAAGAAGTACTGCAGGCCGGAACGCACGAACTCGCCGGTGTCGATCCCCCCGTCCATCCGGGGCAGGCTGACCGTTATCCGGCTGACGGGTTGGGCCACCGGGTAGGTGGAGCGACGTACCACCCGCGCCTGGTCCGTGATCTCCAGCAGGGCGTCCGATTCCTCACCGAGCAGGCGGATATCGCTTTCCACCCACGCCTCCCGGCTGCCCTCCTGAACGGGGGCGGTGGTGGTGACGCGCTCCAGCCGGGTGGTGGTCTCGGACACCAGGCAGGAGAAATCGGGGTCCTCCGGTGCGCAGGCCGGATCGTTGGCGCGCCCGGCTGGCACCTGCCCGGCCTGGAGCGCGGCCAGGTCCGCGAGCAGGGTGGGGGCGGGCTCGGTGGAGTAGCTGCTGAGGTGGTCGGTGGGCAGTGGCTTCATCGAGTTGATGATCACCGGGGGCACGAAGGAACCGATGATGATGGCGATGACCGCTGCGGCGAGCACCAGGGTGAGGGAACGCCCGGGCCGGGGGCCCCGGCTGCGCAACTCGGCCAACGTCTTCCTTCCAGTAGGATCACCGGGGACTGATCCCGACGGTGAGGGGGTGAAGGCGACCGTGACAGCCTCCGCGATTCATCCGGCCCGGGGGCCGGTGTCCGCCTCATCTTACAAAGGCTCCTACATCTTCTCACTGGAGGGCCTGCGGGCGGTGGCGGCCCTGGGCGTGGTGCTCACCCACGTGGCCTTCCAGACCGGCGTCGACCCGGGTGGTGCCCTCGGCTCGCTCCTGGCCCGCTTCGACTTTTTCGTGGCCGTCTTCTTCGCCCTGTCGGCTTTTCTGCTGTGGCGCCGCCACCGCACCGACCGCACCGGCAGGCAGGTCGGCCGCTACTACCTCAACCGGTTGGGTCGGATCCTGCCGGCCTACCTGGTGTGTGTGGTCGCCGTGGTCCTGCTGCTGCCCGACGCCGCCACCATGTCCGGCATCCAGATCGCCCTCAACCTCACGCTCACCCAGATCTACCACCCGGACGGCCTGGCCCCGGGCCTGACGCACCTGTGGTCCCTGTCCGTGGAGATGGCCTTCTACCTGGTGTTGCCCCTGATCGCCCTGACCGTGGGCAGGCTACCCCGGCGCGCCCGCGTCCTCGTCTTCGTGGTCGCCGCCGCGTTGAGCCTGGGGTGGGCGTACCTGCCCTTTGTGGCGGGCAGCCCGGCGGAGGGGGTGGCCAACCGGCAGATCTGGCCGCCTGCCTATATCGCCTGGTTCGCGGTGGGACTGCTGGCCGCCGAGGCCGAGGGACAGGTCCCGGCCTGGTTGGACCGGGTGCTGCGCTGGCGGGCACTGTGGTGGGCGGTGGCCCTGGCGACGGCGTGGGTGGCGGGCCAGGAATGGTTCGGCCCCCTGGGGCTGGTGCACCCGGAGCCGGGGGAGTTCGTCCTGCGCGTGGTGGCGGGCACCGTCTTCGCGGCGCTGGTGGTGCTGCCCTACGCCCTGGCGCCGGGGCCGGGCTGGCTCACCGGTGGGGTGATGCAGGCGCTGGGCCGGTGGTCCTACGGGATCTTCCTGTGGCACGTGGCGGTGCTGGCGGTGGTGTTCCCGCTGTTGGGTCAGGGCCTGTTCCAGGGGGGTTTCCTAGCGGTCCTGATGCTGACGGTGGTGGTGTCGGTCCCGCTGGCGGCGGCCAGCTACGTGCTGGTGGAGGACCCGGCCCGCAAGTTCTTCCGTGCCCGGTTCCGGCCTGTCGATGACGTGGGCGGCCCCGCAGCCGGGGGCAGGCAGGCGAGCGCGGCGGCACAGGACAGCGCGACGAAGCCCACGTCGCCGGCGTAGGCCAGCCCGGGCCAGGGGGCACGCGCCAGCCAGGCCCCCGCGATGCCGGTGAGTACGGCGGCCAGCACCGGGGTGGGGATGAGGGTGAGGCGGCGCACGACCAGAACCGCCAGGCCGACGAGCAGCCCGGGCCAGCTGGCCACCAGCGTCAGCGTCGCGGCGGTGGCCGCCAGCAGCAACGACGTCGAAGCCGGGCGGGGGGCGGCGGGCACAGGCCCATCCCGCCGCCCACGCACCACGACGCCCACGCACAGCAGCAGGGTGAGCAACCCCAGGGCCCCACCACCGAGCAACGTGGCCCGGTAAGTGGCGGTACCGGCGAAGGAGAACACCACCTCACCGCTCACCCCGGCGGGTACGTGGAAGGCCTGGGTCCCCGCATCGACGACGGTGGGGGCCAGTTCCACCCCGTCGAGGGTGGCCCGCAACCCGGGGTTGGCGGCCCGACCCGTGACCAGCACACGGTCGGTGTCATCGGCGCTGATCTCCCGGCCCACCGCCACCGGGGCGGGGGGCGGAACAAAACCCGGTTCCGTCAGCGTCAGCCATTCCGCCGTGGCCTGCACCCGGTGGGTGCCCGCAGCCAGCCCCACGACCTGCCCGTCCCCGTGCTCCACCCCGTCGAGCAACAGCGAACCACCGTCCGCCACGGCGATCTCCACCCGCATGTCCCGCGGCGCGGTGAACTCCCGGATGATCACCCCGGTGTCCACGTGCACCCGCTGGAAGAGAAACTGCCGCACCTGCGGCGAGGAATCAGGCACCGTGACCACCCGCTCCACCGGCACCCCCCGCACACCCAGCTCAGCCACCCCCACGGCCGCAGTCCCACCCAAGGTCACCCGCACCGCGCTGGCACCACCACCGGGTACCACGATCTCCGCCGGCTCCCCGCCGCGCAGCTCCACCGCCACCGAGGCCTCCCCAGCCGAGACGGTGACCGAGGTGTCGTCGGTGACGGTGATCTCCAGCACCGGATCAGGAAACTGGCCAGCCAGCTCAATCCACTGGCCGGCCGCCGGACCCGGGGTCGGCCACCAGGCGGTGTCCCCATCCCCGTCGACGGCAGCGGTGACCGAGCGCGCCGGGTCGGCCCCACCGAAGCTGGTGGCGTCGGCCGCGGAGCTGGAGGCCACGACCTGACCGCCGTGTTCGACCACCCGGGTGCGGGGCCCGGCGGAGGGGTAGTCGGGCACGGCGTTGCGCACATCGGCGCCTTCGCCCCAGTCGGCCAGCGGGGCGGAGACCGCGTCCTGCAGGGTGCCGTAGTTGCGCACGCTGAGCATCGGGGTGTCGGTGACGATCAGGGCGTCGGTGGCCACCAGCTGTCGGGTGGCGGGTCCGTGGAGGGCATCGAGCAGCGCCAGCACCTCCCCGCCACCTGCCACCGGTACCGGTTCCATCCCGCTGATCAGCAGGTCGGGTTGTTCGTCGAGGAGCACGACCTCGATCTGCCCGTCGCCGAAGCGGTGGACCTGTCCGAGTCCGGCGAAGTCCTCCCCGTCGAGTGTCGGCCCACCCACCCCGTCCGCGAGGTCGTGACGCAACAGCAACGCCCCGATGCCCAGGCGGTACAGCGCCTGCGCACCGGCCTGCGGGTCGGCGTGGAGGACGTCCATCACCCCGTCGAGACCACGGATGGCCTCGGGATGTACCAGGGGCACCGCATCACGCACCGCCCAGGGGACGTCGAGAAGCGGTTGGGCGGGCTCGTCGCGGGTCCAGCCCCACTCCTGGCGGGCGAAGGAGGCCTCCGGGGCGATGAGGGTGCGCGTGCCCCCGGCCCGCTCGTTGAGGAAGTCGGTGGCCTCCGCCCAGTGGGCGGGCACCCCCTCGTAGGCCCCGCGCGGCAGCAGGCGCGCCGTCCACGCCGGCGAGAGGGAGGCCAGGGCCACGACCACCACCAGGACGGCGACCGCATGACGACGCCCCGGCCACGCCCACTGCCGTCGGGACACCGGCAGCGGCAGCCGGGAGCCGAGTGCCGCGAAGCCGATGATCAGCGGGATGCGCACCAGGGGGTCGAACTTGTGCAGGTTGCGCAGGGGGGCACCGGGCCCGTCGAGGAAGTTCAGCCACGGGGTGCCCAGCGGGCCGTGGGCGGCCCCGAGGATGACCACCCCGATCATGAGCATGCCCACCCACAGGCCCCGGTGGGGGGTGTCGGGCAGCGCCAGCCCCGCGAGCCCGGCGGCCGCCACCGCCATCGTCAGCAGCACGAAGACCGGCTCGGTGACCAGCAGGTTCCCGGCCGCCCGTTCGGTATCGACGAAGGGCGCCCAGCTGCTCACACCCCGCAGGATCTCGGGGAGGTTGAGCCACCGGGTCGTCACGTAGGAGGACTCGATGAAGTCGGTGAAGGGGGCGGAATAGCGGCCCAGCACCAGCAGCGGGCCGATCCACCACGCGGACACGGCGGCGCAGCCGAGCAGCCAGCCCAGACTGGCGCGCACGGCGAGGGCATCGCGACGCAGCATCCGCCAGGCCAGAACCAGGCCCGCGGGCAGGCAGGCCGCCAGCGTGGCGGTGGCGTTGACCGCCCCCATCAGGGCGACCGGGATCAGGGCGGCGGCCACAGCCCGGGCGGACAGCCGACCCAGCAGTGGCGCGATCACCCAGGGGGCGAGCATCACCGGCCAGGTTTCGGAGGAGATCGCCGTCAGCGTGGTCAGCGTGCGCGGTGAGAGCGCGAAGAGCAGGGCCGCGAGCAACCGGAAGGCCGGTGTGCCCACGTGCAGGCGCCCCAGCAGGAACAGAAACCCAGAGTACCCCACCCCGGTGACCAGCCACCACCACAGGCGCTGGGCCGCCCAGTCCGGAAGCGGTTCAGTGAGCAGGAAGAACAACCCCTGCGGGACGAGATAACCGTAGGCCTGGTTCTGGAGCTGACCGAGCGTGAACGTGTCGGTCCAGGGCTGCAGCGCGCCGGTGAGGAAGCCCGCCGGATCAACGCTGAGATCGTGTTTGGTGTCTGCCGCCGTCAGCCCCCACGGCTGCAGGAACACCAGGATGCCCAGCAGGAGCCAGCCGGCCGGATGCGCACGCGCGATCCGCCGGACCGGCCGCAGCTCAGCCGCGGGTGCCGTACTCCGGTCCACCGAGCACGGCCTCCTGCGCCGGGACGGCGTTGCCCTGCCGGACGGAGTCCTGGCCAGAGAACGAGGCCACCCCGATCACCGCGACGACGCCCAGGGACACGCCCACGACAGCACTGGCCACCGCCGAACCGAGGGAACGGCGGCGGAGGGAGACATTGTCCTGAGCCATGGGCGGCAAGTCTAACAGTCCGGGGCGGATGGTGCCAGAGCCTGTGGCGAAAGCGGTAAGCCGGATTCACCGGCCCGGAAGGAGTGGTGTTTCCGGTCGATTCCGTCCGGGCACCACACGCTGGGCAGCCACCGAACCTAGCCCTCTGCCGCTTCCTCCACGGCCGGTGGCACGATGAACACCGGCACCCCGACGTTGTGCACCACGTTGTCTGCGGTCGAGGAGTGCCACAGCGAACGCAGCCCGGAGATCGCCCGGGTACCGGTGACGACCACGTCCGGGCGCAGCTGGTGGGCGGCGTCGACGATCGCCGACCACACCGTCGTGGCCGACTCCACCAGATGTGCCCGCGCCCGCAGGCCCAGGTCCTCCGCCAGCTCCACGCCCTCCCGGCAGGTGGCACGGGCCCGGTCGTAGGCAGGGTCGTCCTGCTCCGTGCCGACCACCCAGTCCGCCTGGTGCAGCCCGGACATGCCGACGGCCCGGGCGGCGGTGCGGTGCACCGGCTCCCAGGCGGTGAGGATCTCCACGTTCCGCGGCCGCAGCAGACGCGCCGCGTACTCGAGGGCGCGGCGGGCGCGGTCGGAACCGTCGTAGGCGATGAGCATCGTCATCGGTTGATCGTTCGGTGTGTCCGGGGCAGCGCTCATGGCGGGAAACTCCTGGTTCCTGTTCGGTGGACCGGGGATGATCCCGAGTCTAATCAGCAGGGGGTGGTGACGGGGTGGAGTCAGGTCAGGCAAGATGAGCGGATGACCGGGACGTAGCGGGCGGACCCGGGGAAGGAGAATGCGTTCAGGTGAACTGGCGACCAGCGGTGGTGATCATGGCCGCGACAGGCCTACTCCTGGGGTGCGCGCCCACCACGCAGGAGCAGTCGGCGACCACCACCCCGACCACGACGGTCTCTACCACCACCACGACGACGGTCACACCGCCAGATCCCGGGGATCTCGCGGCCTCCCGTGTGCCCACGGACCAGCGGGAGAAGATCGCCTCCCTGATGGTCGTCGGTGTCACCGACTACGACGATGCCCTGGCGAAGCTGCGGCGGGGGGTGGGCGGGATCTTCGTGCCCAGCTGGGCCGACTCCTCTCTGTTGACCGAACCCGGCCGCGATATCGCGGCGCTGCGGGAGGCCGTCGGCCGGCCCTTCTCCGTGTCCATCGACTTCGAGGGCGGGCGCGTGCAGCGTCACTCCGAGGTGCTCGGAGAGTCACCCTCCCCCCGGGAGATGGCGGAGACGATGAGCCCGGAGGAGGTCACCGACCTGGCCCGCGACCTGGGCCACCGGTTACGCGATCACGGCATCACCGTCGACTTCGCCCCGGTGCTCGACGTCGACGCCGCCGGCCTGGAGATCGTCGGCGACCGGTCCTTCTCCATCGACCCGCACACCGCCGGCATCTACGGCGCGGCTTTCGGGCGCGGTCTCATCGAGGCCGGGGTGACTCCGGTGTACAAGCACTTCCCCGGCCACGGGCAGGCCAGCGGTGACACCCACGAGGAACTGGCGGTCACCCCGCCCTATGGGCAGGTACGGGAGCACGACCTGCCGCCCTACGCCATCGCCCTGGAGCAGGCCCCCGGCGCGGTGATGATGGGGCACATGGTGGTGCCGGGGCTCGGTGACGGCCGTAGTCCGTCGAGCCTGGACCCGGCGGCCTATGAGCTGCTGCGTTCCGGTGACTATCCCGGTGGCCTGCCCTTCGACGGGGTGGTCTACACCGATGACCTGTCGGGAATGCGGGCGATCACCGACTTGATGTCGACGCCGGAGGCGGTGCGCGCGGCGCTGGCCGCCGGTGCCGACCGGGCCCTGTGGTCCACCGCCCCCGACCTGGCTGAGGCCATCGACCTGGTTGATGCCGCCGTCACCGCCGGTGAGATCCCCGTGGAGCGTATCGACGACGCCGCGCTGCGGGTCCAGCGTCAGCTGCTGCAGTCCGGTCAGTGACTGGGTGTTTCCCCGTGCCCGCACTACGCTGGGGCATGTGAATCAGTCAGAGATCCAGCAGCAGGGTGGCCGTGGACTGAAGGTCGCTCTCGGGGTGATCATCGGCCTGTTCGCCCTGGCGGGAATCGCCTACGGGGTCGATTATGCCGTGAATCAGGACAACGTCCCCCGCGGCACCGCCATCGGTGGTGTCGAGATCGGTGGCATGGAACCCGCGGCGGCCGTCGATCTCCTGGAGGCCGAGCTCGGTGGCATCGTGCACGAGCCCGTCGAGGTGCGCGCCGGCGGGCTGAGCACCGGTTTCGTCCCCGCCGAGGCGGGTCTGAGCCTGAACTTCGCGCACGCCGTCGCGGAGGTGGGTACCCAGGCACAGCGGCCGCTGAGTCTGCTCACCGGTCTGTTCCGCACCACCGAGGCCGATGTCGCCACCGACGTCGATGAGGCCGTGTTCGGCCCCCGGCTCGACGCCATGCACGCCGAGCTCACCCTGGAGCCCGCCGACGGTGCGATCGCGCTCATCGACGGTCGCGTCGATGTCACCCCTGCCGTCACGGGGCAGGACGTCGACCGCGTCGACTTCGAGGAGGCGGTGCGCAGCGACTGGGTCGACCCGGCTGGCGTGGAGGTCGAGGCCGACACCACGGAGCCTCCCATCAACGAGGAGGTGGTCACCGAGGCGGCACAGGGGCCGGCTGCGGCGGCGGTGTCCGGGCCACTGGTGGTCCGGGGCCGCGATGACATCGACGGTGTCATCGGGGTGGAACGCATGGGCGAGGTCGTCACCTTCGCGCCGGAGGAGGGGCAGCTGCGCACCGACGTCGATGTCGAGACCGCCCGGGCCATCCTCGACGAGACCCTCGCCGGGACCGAGTCGCAGGTGCGCAACGCCCAGATCAGCTTCTCCGGTGGTGCGCGGCAGATCACCCCACACACCGACGGGGTGGAGATCGACTGGGAGGCTACCCTGGACGACTTCATCCGGCGCGTGACCTCCGAGGGGGAGCGGGAGTGGGAGGCCGTCTACGAGGAGGAACCGGCGGCCTTCACCACCGAGATGGCCCAGACCGCCACCTTCAACGAGGTGGTCGGTGAGTTCACCACCTCCGGTTATTCCCAGACCTCCGGGGTGAACATCGGGCTGACCGCCCGGACCGTCAACGGGGCGATCGTCGCCCCCGGTGAGGTTTTTTCCCTCAACGGCTACACCGGTCCTCGGGGCACCGCGCAGGGTTATGTGCCCGGCGGCATCATCATCGACGGCCGGGCGGGGGAGGCCGTGGGCGGCGGCATCAGCCAGTTCGCCACCACCCTCTACAACGCCGCCTACTTCGCCGGCATGGAGGACGTGGCCCACACCCCGCACAGCTACTACATCTCCCGCTACCCGGCCGGCCGGGAGGCCACGGTCTACGAGGGCGTCATCGACCTGCAGTTCCGCAACACCTCGGACTATCCGGTGCGCATCGAGACCACCGTCGGTGGCGGGTCCGTCACGGTCCGGCTGACCGGTGTCCAGACCGTCCGGGTGGAATCCGTCAACGGTGGCCGTTGGGCGCAGACCCAGCCGCAGTCACGCACTGTCTCCGGTTCGGACTGCATTCCCTCCGGCGGGGCACCCGGTTTCACCACCTCCGACACCCGCATCATCCGTGACCTGTCGGGTACCGAGATCAGTCGGGAGACCACGACCACCGTCTACGACCCGCAGCCGATCGTGCGATGTTCTTAACGACGGTGGTGGGGAGAGCGGTGAGTCCCGGGTAACCATTCCCGGTGAATGAATGGCAGAAGGCCGGAATCCGGGGAGATATCTCCCCGGATTCCGGCCTTCTGCCAGATGGAGCCGGCGACGGGAATCGAACCCGCACCCTCAGCTTGGGAAGCTGATGTTCTACCACTAAACCACGCCGGCACTGTCGTCCCAGCTGGGTGTGCACCCAGCCGAAATGAACCGTTGCCCATCCTAGCACCACGCTCGGGAGGGGTCGCAAACAACCCCCGGCCGATCGTGTCCCCGGGTGACGTAGACTTGGCCCCGTGCTTCTCTCCGATCGTGACCTCCGTGCAGCCGTCGACTCCGGTGACCTGGGCATCGAGCCCTACGACCCTGAACTGGTACAGCCGTCGAGTGTGGATGTGCGCATCGACAAGTTCTTCCGCGTGTTCAACAACTCGAAGTACACGCACATCGACCCGAAGGAACCGATGGAGGACCTGACCACCCTGGTCGAGGTCCCGGCGGGGGAGTCCTTCGTCCTCCACCCCGGCGAGTTCGTGCTGGCCTCCACCCTCGAACACTTCGCCCTGCCCCACAACCTCGCCGGCCGCCTGGAGGGCAAGTCCTCCCTGGGGCGGCTGGGTCTGCTGACCCACTCCACCGCCGGCTTCATCGACCCGGGTTTCAGCGGCCACATCACGCTGGAGCTGTCGAATGTGGCGAACCTGCCCATCGTCCTGTGGCCGGACATGAAGATCGGCCAGATGGCGATCTTCCGCATGTCCTCGCCCGCTGAGCTGCCCTACGGCACGCAGCAGTTGGGCTCGAAGTACCAGGGGCAGCGCGGCCCCACCCCCTCGCGCTACTACCTGAACTTCCGCTGAGGGCAGGTCAGGGCCGCCCCGGCAGGATTCAGATAAATTTCTTCCTGCGTTCATGTGCACCGTGTAGACATGCCGGTATGCGTATGACAGTGATCGGCACCGGTTACCTCGGTGCGACGCACGCCGCCTGCATGGCCGAACTCGGCCATGAGGTGCTGGGCGTGGACGTGGACCGGGCCAAGATCGATTCGCTGCAGGCGGGTGAGGTGCCCTTCTATGAACCGGGCCTACCCGAGGTGCTGGAACGTCACCTTGAGGGCGGGCGTCTGGCCTTCACCACCTCCTATGAGGAGGCCGCCGACTTCGCACACGTGCACTTCCTGGGCGTGGGTACCCCGCAGCAGCGTGGTTCCTATGCCGCGGACCTGAGCCATGTGCGGTCGGTCATCGAGGACCTCGTGCCCCTGCTGGAGGGCGAGCACCTCATCTTCGGTAAATCCACGGTGCCCGTCGGTACCGCGCAGGAGATGCAGGAACTGGCCGATTCCCTGGCGGGGCCGGGCACCAGCATCGAGATCGCGTGGAACCCCGAGTTCCTGCGCGAGGGCTACGCCGTCCAGGACACCATCAGCCCCGACCGCATCGTGCTGGGTGTGCGCGGCCACGATTCCCGTGCGGAGGGCATCGCCCGGGAGGTCTTCGCCACCCCCATCGCCGAGGGCTCGCCCTTCCTCGTCACTGACCTGTCGACCTCTGAGCTGGTCAAGGTCGCCGCGAACGCCTTCCTGGCCACCAAGATCTCCTTCATCAACGCGATCTCCGAGATCTGCGAGATCGTCGGCGGCGACGTCACCGAGCTCGCCGACGCCATCGGCCACGACGAGCGCATCGGACGCAAGTTCCTCGGTGCGGGCCTGGGCTTCGGCGGTGGTTGCCTGCCCAAGGACATCCGGGCCTTCATGGCCCGGGCCGGTGAGCTCGGCGCTGACCAGGCGCTGACCTTCCTACGCGAGGTCGATGCGATCAATATGCGCCGCCGGGACCGGATGGTCCAGCTGACCAGGCAGTTGTGCGAGGGGAACGTGCTCGGCCGTCGCGTCACCGTCCTGGGTGCCGCCTTCAAACCCAATTCCGATGACGTGCGTGACTCCCCGGCCCTGTCGGTGGCCGGTTCCCTGTCCCTGGCGGGCGCCGACGTGTCCGTCTACGACCCGCAGGCCATGGCCAACGCCGCCCGGGTCTTCCCGACCCTGGGTTATGTCGACTCCGCCCACGAGGCCCTGCAGGGCGCGGACATCGTGGTGCTGGCCACCGAGTGGCAGGAATTCCGCGACCTCGACCCGGTGTCCGCCGGGGAGCTGGTGCGCCAGAAGATCATCATCGACGGCCGCAACGTCCTGGACCCGCAGGCCTGGCAGGCCGCCGGCTGGGACATCCACGCCCTGGGGCGCAGCCTCTAGGAGGCACTGCGGGAGCTGGTGCCTGGCACCGTCCAGGCGGCGATCAGGGTGGTCAGCGGCACCGCCAGCGTCAACGCCAGGGCGCCCACCCCGGAACGCAGCAGCTCGGTGGCCATGATGTCACTGGTCATGATCTGTGAGAGCGGACGCTCCGCCACGCTCAGCAACAGCAGCAGTGGCAGCGCCGCACCGGTGTAGGACAGCACCAGGGTGTAGACCATGGAGGAGATGTGGTCCCGACCGACCTTCATCGCCCCGAGGAACAACCGCCACGGCCCGGCCCCCGGATCCAACTGGGAGAGTTCGTTGACGGTGGAGGACTGGGAGATGGTGACGTCGTTGAGCACACCGAGGGCGCCGATGATGAAGCCACACAGCATCAGTCCGATGATCGACACCTCCGGCAGGTAGAGCAGGATGTTGAGGTTGTCCTCCGAACCCAGCCCCCGCAGATGGGTGCTGTCAATCGCCACGTGCGCCAGCAGGGCAGCGACCCCCAGGGCGATGAGCGTGCCGCCCAGCGCGGAGGCCGATTTCCAGTTCACCCCGTGCACCAGCGGCACCACCACGATGAGGATCGCCGCACCCGTCACGATCGCCAGGGCGAGCGCATCCCCGCCCCGGGCCAGGGCGGGCAGCAGGAACAGGGCGATCCCGACGAAGGTGACCGCCAGCCCCACCAGTGCCCGCACCCCCCGCCACGCGGCGAAGACGATGATCGTCAGGGCCACCACCACCGCCCACACCACCAGCGTGGATCCGCGCTGGTAGTCGGAGAAGGTGTACAGCCGGGACCCGTCCCCGGTGACGGTCTCGGCGAGCAGGATCCCCTCACCGACCTCCAGCACGGGTTCGCCGGGCATCCCGTAGGTGACCAGCATGGTGCGCAGTCCCGCATTCTCCCCGGAGGTCAGCTCGACGAGCGCGCGGCGGCACTGCTGATCTGACTGCTGCAGCGGCACCACCGGCGAACCGCTGAAGGCGGTGCCGGTGGATGGTGAGTTGCAGGCCGCGTCGTCGACCAGCGTGACCGTGCCCTCCACCTGCGTGTGGTTGAGATTGAAGGTGGTGGCGAAGTCCGGTGAGACCGCCGGTTCCGTTGCTGCGGGCCACAGCCGCCACAGGCCGATCACCGTGGCGAGGACCGAGAGGATGAGAAAGACCAGCAGCGCGATCCGCCACCCCGACAGTCCTGTCAGCCCACTGTCCTGTGCCGCATGTCGTCCCATGCCCTCACCCTGCCTGCCGCTCGCCACCGCCGATTGCCGTGTTGATGATAATGCCTCGGCCCCCGGACTAGCGTGGTGGACATGACTTCGCCCTACACCCCCTCTCAGGCAGAGCCTGCGGATCTGCCCGGTTTCCGGCGTACCTTCCGGCAGGGCCAGCTCACCCTGGGGGTGTTCCTGCCCATCGAGTCCTTCCGCGGCGACACCCCGGCGATGGCGGGACAGGTGGAACTGGTCCAACGCGCGGAGGAGGGCGGGTTCGCCGCCGCCTTCTTGCGGGATGTTCCCCTGCGTGACCCGGACTTCGGCGATGTCGGACAGCTCTACGACCCCTTCGTCTACCTGGGCCTGTTGGCCGGTCAGACCAGCCGCATCGCGCTAGGAACGGGGGCGGTGGTGCTGCCGGTGCGCCATCCGCTGCACGTGGCGAAGGCCGCGGCCAGCGTCGACCGGCTCAGTGGCGGGCGTCTGCTGTTGGGCGTGGCGACGGGCGACCGCGCCGTGGAGGCCCCGGCCTTCGGCCTCAACCAGTCGGAGCGGGCGGAGATCTTCCGCGAGCACCTGGCCGTGATCGACCGGGTGTTCAGCACCTCCTTCCGGGGTGCGCGCTGGTCGACGGGGCGACTGTGGGATGCCGACCTGGTGCCCAAGCCCCTGGCCCGGCGCACGCCCATCCTCATCACCGGTTCCTGTCAGCAGACGATGGCCTGGAACGCTGAACACGGCGACGGGTGGATGACCTACCACCGGCCCCTGCCCACGCAGCGGACCACGGTGGCGATGTGGCGCGCGGCGGTCGGGGAGGGGGTGTTCAAACCGGTGGGGGAGTCGATGTCCCTGGATCTGCACGAGGACCCGGATGCCCCGCCGGCGAACATCACGTTCGGTTTCCGGGTCGGGCGTAACGGCCTGATTCGCATCCTGCGTGAGATGGAGGCCATCGGCCTCAACCACGTGGCCTTCGGGCTGAAGGCGGGTTCCCGGCCGGCCCCGGAGGTGCTCGAGGAGCTGATCCGCTACGTGGTGCCGCACTTCCCCGCCCATGCGGCAGGGCAGGGGGCGGGAGCCGGCTTGCCCTGAGCCCGCCTACTGCTTGTAGCTGACCAGGAAGTTACCGAGCCGTTCGATGGCGTTCTCTAGCTGGGAGGCCCAGGGCAGGGTGACCACCCGGAAATGATCGGGCTCGGGCCAGTTGAAGCCGGTGCCCTGCACCATGAGGATCTTCTCGGCGCGCAGGATGTCGAGCATCAGCTTCGCGTCGTCGTGGATCTCGTAGACGTTCGGGTCCAGTTTCGGGAAGGCGTAGAGCGCACCCATGGGTTTGACGCAGCTCACGCCGGGGATCTCGTTGAGTTTCTCCCAGGCGGTGTCGCGCTGGCGCAGCAACCGACCGTCCTCGCCGGTGAGCCCGTAGATGGACTGACGGCCACCGAGTGCCACCTGGATGGCGTGCTGGGCGGGCACATTCGGACACAGGCGGGTGCCGGCGAGCAGCTCCAGTCCCTCGATGAATCCCCGGGCATACTCCTTCGGTCCGGTCAGCACCATCCAGCCCGCCCGGTAGCCGGCCACCCGGTAGGCCTTGGACAGGCCGTTATAGGTGATGGTCAGTAGATCAGGGGCCAGGGAGGCCAGGTTGATGTGTTGGGCACCGTCGTAGAGGATCCGGTCGTAGATCTCGTCGGCGAGGATGAGGAGCTCGTGTTCCCGGGCGATCCTGACGATCTCCTCCAGCACCTTGCGCGGGTAGACCGCACCGGTGGGGTTGTTCGGGTTGATGACCACGATGGCCTTGGTCTTCTCCGTGATCTTGGAGCGGATGTCCTCGATCGACGGGTTCCAGTCGTCTTCCTCATCACAGAGGTAGTGCACCGGTTTGCCACCGGCCAGCGACGTCGCCGCCGTCCACAACGGATAGTCGGGGGCGGGGATGAGCACTTCGTCGCCGTCGTTGAGCAGCGCCTGGGTGGTCATGGTGATCAACTCGGACACCCCGTTGCCGAGGAAGACGTCGTCGACGTCGAAATCGGGAAAACCGTCAATGACCTCGTAGCGGGTGACAATGGCGCGGCGGGCCGGGATGATGCCCTTGGAGGTGGAGTAACCCTGCGAGGTGGGCAGCGCGGCGATCATGTCGCGCATGATCACATCGGGGGCGTCGAAACCGAACACCGCCGGGTTACCCGTGTTGAGCTTGAGGATATTATGCCCGTCGAGCTCCAGCCGCTCCGCCTCCGCGGCGACGGGGCCACGGATCTCGTAGAGGACGTCCTTCATCTTGTCGGACTGGTCGAAGGTTCGCGGCGCACGACGCCGGGCGGTCTTCTGCGGCTGTTGATCAGGGGTGTCGGTCTCGCTCATGGAGTGCATTCTGCCACCCGCGACGGGAACACGTAAACCGGCCGCCCATCACACCGGGGGTGTCAGACCGGGCTCAGCGCGGCTTACGACGGTCCAGGGCACGCTTGGCGAAGTCCATCGCCTCACCGGTCAGCTCAGCGGTACGTTCCCGGCGTTCGGCCCGGAGTTCGGCGCTGCGAATCCGGTCGGAGGCCTTCAACTCCCGGATGCGTGCCTTCTCCAGCTCCCGCGGGCTGGGTACGTACCACGTGTCGGGACCGACCTTCATGACGTAGAGCAGGATCGCCACGATGGGGATGATGGCCAGCAGCAGCCACGACAGCGGCGTGGTGGCGCTGAGCGCGATTGCCCCGGCGAGGGAACCGACCGTCGACAGGCCGAGCAGGCCCGCCCGCGGGCGTCGCCCGGCCTGGTGGGCGGCCTCGATCTCCTGCGCGCTGTACAGCTTCTCGACGGCCGAGCCCGACACCCCGGTCTGCTCTACAGGCAGGTCCGTGAACAGCGGCGATAGCTCCCCGCGTCGCTCGGCGGCCGCAATATCGCGGCAGCGCCGGTCATATTCGTCGACGGACAGCCGACCCTCCGCCAGCGCCCGCCCCAGTGAGGCCATCGCAGCCGAGCGCTCCGCGTCGCTCAGCCGCACCTCGTCTTCCCTGCGGTGGCTGTGACTCATGCCCCTGATTCTATCCCCGGCCCCGGCCGCACGCCGGAACCGTCCACTCAACGCCCATCGACGTCCTCCTCATCCTCCGTCTCCCCGGAGTCCGGCGAGGCACCCGGCGTGACCGCGCCGGGAGGGGTGGCCCCCGGAGCTGTCGGCACCGGGGGAGTGGCGCTACCGGGGGCCTGCGGGATCGCGCCGCCCGGGGCGGAGGGTGCGTTCGGTGCTGACGGAGTGCCAGCACCCGGCGGCACGACACCCGGGGCTGCTGCGCCCGGCGCTACTGCACCAGGAATACCCGGGGCCGGCGGGGTTGGCGGGGTGCTGGCTCCCGGCGCTGTCGCACCAGGGGGCACGCTGCCCGGTGCTGCCGCGCCCGGCGCGGTGGGCGTGGCCACACCCGGAGCACCGGGAACACCCGGGGCTGGCGGGACATGCGGGGTTGCGGCACCGGGGGCAGGCGGTGTGACGGCCCCCGGGGCCGCCGCACCAGGGGGAACGATGCCCGGTGTGGCCACACCCGGAGTACCGGGAGCCTTGGGCGCAGCGGGTGCCACAGCACCAGGAGCCGTCGCGCCAGGAGCACCAGGCGCGCCCGGAGCCGGAGGAACAGTGCCCGGCGCGGTGGCTCCCGGCGCCCCCGGCACGGTGGGGACAGGCGGGACAGCGGGACCGGTTCCCGGCGCGACCGCACCCGGTGCAGCAGGAGCATCCGGAGCGGTCGGCGTCGCAGCGCCCGGGGCCGGGGGGATCGGTGCGGCTCCCGGTGCGGCGGGCAGGGAGGAGGATGCCCCCGGTGCCTGGCCGACGGGTGAATCCCCGGCACCCGGCCCCTTGGCGACGCCGCGGCCCGGCTTCGTCACCGCAGGCGCAGCGGTGGTGGTGGCAGCCGTCTCCTCCTTCTTCACGGGGGTGAGGCGGAGCGGGCGCTCCAGGAAGCTCTTCTCGTGGGGGGTGGGGAGGGCGCCGTCGACAAGCACGGAATCGCGCAGCATGCGGGCGACGTCGCGGACCTGGGGCCGGTCGGCGGCGGAGGCGTCGGACAGTGCCTTGACGCCGTTGTCGATCATGACGTTGCAGAAGGGGCAGCCGACGGCGATCTCCTCGGCGCCGGTGGACAGCGCCTCGGCGCTGCGGTTCTCATTGACGCGGGTGCCGATCTTCTCCTCCATGAACATGCGGGCGCCGCCCGCGCCGCAGCAGAATCCCTCGTTGCGGTTGCGGTCCATCTCCCGCAGTTCCATGCCGGTGGCGCCGAGCAGTTCCCGCGGCGGGTCGAAGACCTTGTTGTGGCGGCCCAGGAAGCACGGGTCGTGGTAGGTGATGGGCTTGCGGTTCTCCGGGCCACGGGGCACGGGGGTCAGGCGTTTGTCGCGCACCAGGCGGTTGAGCAGCTGGGTGTGGTGGAAGACATCGAAGTTGCCGCCGAAATCGGGGTACTCGTTGCGGATGGTGTTGAAGCAGTGCGGGCAGGTGGTGATGATCTTGCGCTGGCCGTCGGGCACGCCCTCGAAAACACCGTTGAGGGTGTCGATGTTCTCGCTGGCCAGCATCTGGAAGAGGAACTCGTTGCCGGCTCGGCGGGCCGGGTCACCGGTGCAGGTCTCACCGGTGGACAGCACCGCATACTTCACACCGGCGGTGGCGAGCAGGTCCACGACGGCGCGGGTGGTCTTCTTCCCCTCCTCGTCGTAGGCGCCGGCACAGCCGACCCAGAACAGGTACTCGGTGTCGGCGAAGTCGGTGACGTCCTCACCGACGACAGGCACCTCCAGGCCGTCGCGGCGGGCCTCGGTGACCCAGGAGGCGCGCTCGGAGGTGTTACGGCCCCAGGGGTTGCCCTTGGTCTCCAGGTTCTTGAACATGCCGGTCAGCTCGGAGGGGAACTCGGACTCGGCGAGCACCTGGAAGCGACGCAGGTCGGTGATGTGGTCGATGTGCTCGATGTCGACGGGGCACTGTTCCACGCAGGCACCGCAGTTGGTGCAGGACCACAGGACGTCGGGGTGGATGGTCTCGGTCTCACCCACGAGCTTGAGCACGTCGAGGCCGGCATGAGATTCGTCGGCCTTCAGTGCGGAAGGGTCCATGAGGTAGGAGGCGTTGGCCATCGCCATCGCGCGGATGTCGGTCATCAGTAGCTTGGGGCTGAGTGGCTTATCGGTGTGCCAGGCGGGGCACTGCTCCTGGCAGCGACCACAGTCGGTGCAGGTGGCGGCGTCGAGAAGCATCTTCCAGGAGGCGTCGGGCAGCGTGCCGACGCCGAGGGTGTCATCGTCGTCGACGTTGTCGAGCGTGAGCTCACGGCCGTTGGAGACCATCGGCCTGATCTTGCCCAGGGCCTTCTCACCGGTGGCGTTGCGCTGGAAGAAGATGTTGAAGAAGGCCAGGAAACGGTGCCAGGCCACGCCCCAGGTGAGGTAGCGGGCGATGATGATGAGGAAGAACATGCCGCCCAGTAGCTTGACCAGGGCGAAGATACTCACCATGGTCGCGGAGGCGGGCAGGAGCGCCGCCAGGTGCACGGACACGAAGTCCGCCACCGGATCACCTCCGCCGAAGGTGGCGATCTTGCCGGCCTTGACCGCGAGCATGCCCAGTCCCTCGATGAGGACCACGGCCTCGATGACCCGGGCGGCGGTGTGGTCGGAGCCGTAGAAACGGGAACCGCGTTCGGTGCGGCCGAGCTTCAGGCGCACACCGATGAGCAGGAGGATGCCCAGGATCGTGCCCAGGGCCAGGATCTCCTCGATGAAGCGGTAGACCACCCAACCGCCGAGCCAGGGCCAGCCCCCGGCCGGGTCGAAGGTCTGGATATAGGCCTCGAACCACACGACGGCACCGAACATGAACCCCACCATGACGAACCAGTGCGCGATACCCACGGCCGGTTTACGCAGCATGTCGGGGTGGAGGAAGACCTCCTTGAGCATCTGCCCGAAACGGCGCAAGGGGCGGTCGATCCGGCCCGGTGAGGGCTGGCCGGAACCGATCAGCCGGTACATCCGCCACGCCCCCCGCAGGAACAGGAACCAGGCGGGCAGGGACAGGAGGATGCCGAGGACACCGAGCACGGTCGTCGTGGGGGTGATCTGGGCCTGGGCGGCGGCCAGCATGGCTAAGAGACCTCGTTTCTGGGGGTGGTGCAGAGCGGTTGGTTCAGCTCCTCACACACCTTATGGCAGGGGTGCACGCCACCACGATCCACCGGGAGGTTTTCATGCAGTTTCCAGCACTATCGACGTCCGCTGACGTAGATCGACGCCCCCGCCCGCCCGAGAGAAGCGCCCTGCGGCTCCTGAAGACCAAAAATGGCCGTGGATAAACCGTTCCACGGCCACGAGGCCCCATCGGGTCAATGGGGTTGCAGGCTTACATTGCCGAGAGGATCCAGATCACCAAGGCGATGATTGCCAGAATGCCGACGATCGTCCAAATTAAGCCGCCTCCACGCATGTCATGACTCCTTTCGGTTAATCGGTTGCATTTTTTCCGAGTGTAACCACAGTCACTTTTCCATGACGGCCTGGCCAGATTTTCATTCAGTAACGATTTGCCCTCATTTGTGTTTTCGCAGCTAGGGGCTGATTTTCTGGCCGGGCTGACCACTGCGCCAGTGGTCTTCTACTTTCCCGGAAACAACCAGAGACGCAGAAAAACCGCCCCGCCTGGGTCCCGGACATCGCCCGGGGCCGTGGTCGGGGCGGCGTTGTTCTGCGCCTCAACAACTAG
>CAZTIZ010000008.1:38348-43298 GCA_964613845.1 uncultured Corynebacterium sp. | reverse complement strand
AGAGCACCAGGTTGTGATCCTGGGTGTCGCGGGTTCGAGCCCCGTCAGCCACCCCTACTGGATGAGGTCTGGTTCCCTTCTCAACGGAAGGGGGCCGGGCCTCATTTTTCTGTTCCCATCCCCAGATATGCGGCTGCGTTAGGGTGCGAACTCCCCTGAATTCCCCTGGACTCCCCTGATCCCCCCCTGGAATGCCGAGAGGGCCCACAGCAATGCCGGCCCGCCATCGAGAGAGGGAATACCACACCAGGGGTGGGCTGGCCAACCAAAAGAAGGTGAATGTTTTCGGAGAAATTAGTTTCCCATGGGGTAGGGTTTTCTAATGGCCTGCACAATGTTTAGCACCCTGTCGTAACACTTCTGACGCCTTTCCCGAAGAACAGGGAGAGAGCCCACAGCCCGTGCGCACCCCAGCCCCTGCCCCGCAAGCCCCCCAATGGAGCGCCACGGCGATTCTCTCGCTTTATAGTGATGGGCAGGACATGCTCGCAGAGGACTTGGCCGTTCACCGTCATCTGCCCCTGAGTGGGCGTGCTGTCCACCCCACGCGGAGGCAGTGAAAGAAAGCAGAGTTGATGAAAACCAGTCAGTTCGCCGCCGAAATTGAGGCGCGACACGGGCTGAGTGATCTCTCTGAAATTGGCCGCGGGGGCATGGGGGTGGTCTACCGGGCGTGGGATGCGCAACTGCAACGCCATGTCGCGGTCAAGCGGATGTCGCAGCAGGTCTTCCATGATCCCAACGCGCTACAGCGGTTCCGGGGCGAGATGGTCATGCTGGGCAAGATCCGCCATTCCGCTGTCGTCCAGATTCACCTGGCCAATATCGCCGGTGACACCGGATCGGCCGGTGATGAGGTCGAGGCCTACTTTGTCATGGACCACGTCAACGGCACCACGCTGAGTAACCTAATCCGCCTGCGCCGGGAGACCAACACCCCCTTCAGTATCCAGGAGACGGTCGCCCTGCTGGGGCCGATCGCCTCGGCGCTCGATCACATCCACCTGCGGATGAATCCGCCGATCATCCACCGCGACATCAAACCCGCCAATATCCTGGTCCCCCACGATCCCAGCGCCGAACCCCGCTCCCTGCTCACCGACTTCGGCATCAGCCTCACTCCGGAGGGCACCCGTCTGACCTCCCTGCACTTCATGATCGGCACAGAGAAATACTTGGCCCCGGAGTTGCTGCCGGGCCGGGAGAACGGCCCCACCGGCCTCTCCCACAGCACCCCCACCCCGGCCACCGACAACTACGCCCTGGCATTGATCGCTTTCCGGATGCTCACGCTGCGCCACCTCCAGGAGACGATGTCAGTCGCCCAATGGCAGACCGACCGCCCCTTCCCGGATCTGCAGCGCATGAGCCTGCCTGATCCCTTCCTGCATGATCTCCTGCAGGCGGAACCGGCCCTACGGAAGGCCCTGGCCCCCGCCCCCGCCTACCGCCACCCCACATCGGGTGAATTCATCCGGGAACTGGCCCAGGCCCCGGCCCGACGGCCGGGGACAGGGGTCTCCCTCTCGGAGACGCTGCGGCAGAGCGATGCCCAGGCCCGCACCCCCTCCCCGGCGCAGCCGGGATCACCGCCGAATCCGGCCCCAGCCTCCCCATCCGCCCCGCAGCCCACCGCAGCATCAGGCGTACGCCCCGCCCCGCAACCCCGGCACTCCCGCGCGGTCTACCGACGCCGCCGGTGGACGGTGGCCTCGGCCATCGTCATCCTCGGTGTCCTGATCGCTTTGCTCCCCCAGGCTTTCTCCTCGGGCGGGGCACAGGACTGGGGCGAGCAGGAAGCAGAACTGGTGGACACCTTTCCCGACCTGATCGCCGGACAGCAGGGAACCCCGGCCTGGAACGACCTCACCTGCCGGGCCGCAGATGCCCCACCCGGTACAGTGGCCGCCGTGGACTGCGAGAGCAGGGACCTGGATATCCGGATCCTGCAGTACCCGACCGTGGGAGAACGCGACCGAGCCCACGAGATCATCCAGACCACCGGCGAGGTCGAACAGCTGGCCAGTGCCAGCTGCCAGGCCACCAGCATCCATGATCCCCGCACCGGCGAGTACTATCTGCTCCCCCTGAGTAGCCAACAGAACTTCGCGCTGCGGCTTTCCGGGGCCTCAGCGGAGACACTCCGGCTGGCAGTCCCCGTGTGTTGAGCGCACTCCCGAATTAGCCCGGGGACACTCAGGGAAAACCTCACAAAACTTTCCTCACCAAACAGCTAGAGTGGCAGGACATCAGACACTAATCACCGGGGGCAGCCGAGGGAGAGAGCGCCAACAATGAAGCGGAGATTACGCGCCCTGCCACCCCTTCTCTCCCTCCTACTCCTGGCCACCGCCTGCACTTCCGAGCCCGACACCGAGCAGCTGGATGACCGGTTCACCATCGTGGAGGACCCTCCGAGAGATGACCTGGCCAACGCCCAGGTCCAGCGGTTGTTCACGCCAGACGGCGCTCCCGTCGATCCGGCCCACATCATCGAGCCGGAGGATTCGGGGGCACCGCCACCACCGCCGGGGCAATCTGCCCAGCCGGCAGATCCGACAGAACCAGATCGCCCGATTAGCCCGGTGGGTCCGGCTACCCCCGCTGTCCCTGCTGCTCCCGCCGGCCCTACCGGCCCGGTTGCTCCGCCCAGGGTGGTTGACGACACCGCACCCGCCCCGGCCCACTCACCTCGGCTCTACCTGCGTAGCCCAGTGCCCCCGGGCCAGGGAGCCCCGCGCGAGTTGAGCTGGAAGGTTCAGGATCTGGCGGACCACGGCGTCAGCCGCCTGGACATCAAGATCAGCGCAGCTGGCCAGAACGCGGCCGCCCAGTTCCCGGTCACGTCACCGGACACTCCCCCGCAGTCGCTGTCCATGCTGTCCTGGCGGGCCTATGGCCTCAACCTGGCCTTCGAGAACCAGGACAGTTGTGAACTCACCTGGTTCTTCACCGACGAGACCGGCCGCGACATCCCTTTCGAGGATGAGCAAACCGGCCACCATGACAGCTGCGCAGATGATGTCCCACTGATCATCCCGCAGGCAGGTGACCTTGCCCTGAACCTCACCGTTCACCGCCCCGGCTTTGAGCCAGTGACATTGGTTTTCAGTATCCTCGCTGTGGAGTGAGTGGTGTCAGACTCCCAGCTCTGCCAGGAGCAGGTCGCTGCGTTCCTGCCCCTGCGCATCACTCATCCCGCCGGTGACCAGTACCTCATCGACGCCGGTGAAGCGGCGCAGATCCCGCAGCCGTTCCCGCACCTGGGCGGGCGTGCCGTAGATGGACAGCTGCAGCCCCTCCGCGATGCGCCTGCGTTCCTGTGCGCTCAGGCCTGCTTCGTCCAGCTCCGCGAGCGGTCGGAGGGGTTCGAAGGAACCGGTGCGACGCGCACGGACCTGCGACCACACCTCGGGTAATAGCAGGTCGCGGGCAGCCGATTCGGTGTCCGCGACCGCGATGTTGAGCGAGGTGATCGCCCGGGGCCGGTCATGGAATTCGGAGGCGACGAACTGCTCACGGTACCTACTCAGGCCCTGGTGGGTGTCCGTGGAACGGTCGAGCAGACTCGGCCCTCCGAGGATCACCCCCAGGCCCAAGCGGGCGGCGAGCAGGGCCGAGCGGAAACCGGCGAGCAGATAGATGGGGGTCAGGGTGGTCGGAAGCGGCCGCATCGTCACCTCCGCCTCCCCGCGCAGATAATCCAGCAGTTCCGTGAGGTCCTCGGGGTAGCGGGCCTTCGCCCCCAGCGGGTCCCGTTGCCGCAGTGCCCTGCGGACGGGTTCGGTGAAGCCCACCGAGGAGCCGATGCCCGCGTCGATACGCCCCGGATAGAGGGCCTCCAGAGTGGCGATCTGTTCCGCGGCAACCAGGGGTGGATGGTTGGGCAGCATGATGCCACCCGTCCCCACGCGTATCGACGTCGTCGCAGCCGCCACCGCGGCCGCCAGCACCGTCGGCACCGAACCCACGATGCCCGGCACGGCGTGGTGCTCGGCGACGAGGAAACGGCGGTATCCCTGCTCCTGCGCCCGACGCGCCCGGGTCACGGTGGCCTGCAGGGCCATGGCGTCACTGGCGCCTGCCAGGCTGTTCGCGCGGTCGAGGAGGGAAAAAGTGAAGGGGGTGCTCATGTCTCCAGGAGTACCAGGTCACGGGTCCAGAAGGGGCGCGGATGTGGCCCGGAAGGCGGGGAGGGGCCCTTGTGGAGGTCGGTGACATGCGGTAGACACGGACCCATGCCGGTGATCTTCCCATCCGGATCGCCGGAAGGCCGGAACGGAACGCCCGTACCCCGGCAGGTGCGCACACGGTGCACCGTCCCAACCGGAAGGAATCTTCCCATGCTTGCTGATCTCGTTGAGACCATCTCCAACTTCTCCACCGAGCTGCCGGTCATCGGCTCCGCCTTTGATCTCCTGTGGACCCCGATCGAGTGGGTCGCCGGCTCCATCGACGGTGTCCTGCCGGGCGGCAACGGCGACAACGGTTCCGCCTAAGTACCGGACCGGGGTTGCGCCCCGGCTACCGTCCCCGAACGACCCCCGCCTCCTATCGGCGGGGGTCGTTCATGTCGACGGTGCCTGCTTACTGGGGTGAACAGCCCTGAACTCCATGTACTTTCTATCACAAATACACATTCTCACCTGCCATGATACGGGTTGCGCGATCGTCAGCCCGCCATTAAGATCACTCGAGGTCGGACTCGGAGTATGTCGAATAACACACTGACCCGGCCCACCCACAAGCAGTTGCGGGCCGACCGGTCCTGCTGGGATGCAAGTCCGCGCCGCTGGGTGCTCTCTTATTTCTGTTTCTGAAAGGAAAAACCATGGGTGACATCTTCAACATCATTTCCGAGCTCTTCGAGGCACTGCCGGTCGTCGGCTCCATCGCCGGCCCGATCTTCGAGAGCCTGGCTGAGCTCTTCGGCTACGAAGCTACCCCCGA
>CAZTIZ010000008.1:37094-38248 GCA_964613845.1 uncultured Corynebacterium sp. | reverse complement strand
CTCAGCAGCGGTCTCAGCGCAGATGTCTCAACTGGCCTGATCGCCAGCGTGGTCGAGGCCCTCGTCACCGCAAGCGCAGGCGCACTCTCAACCACCCTGGGCCTCATCCTCGGCCTCAGCTAAGTCTGCCACTGCCCTACCCCCAATACTCCTGAGAGGGAAATCATGTTTGACGGCATCCTTGCAGCCATCGCGGACCTGATCATCGACAACGCGGCGGACCTGCTCACCTCCCTGTCCACCGGCATCGTCACCGGCCTGTCCACGGGCCTGTCCACGGTACTGGACGGCGGCCTCGGCTCCGTGGCCGATATCATCACCGGCTCTGCGGAGGCCGCAGGAGACGCGGCCTAAACCCCACCCGAGCCGCGGTTACCCTGCGGCGTCGATGGCCCTCCCCCGACAACGGTTCATCCGTTCGGGGGATTTCGCCATTTCCACCCTTGCTCTTTTCCCGATTCACCCACCAGACCCCCGGGCCCTGATTACACTGACCGGCAGAAGGGCCGCAGGGATCTTCCCCACGGCCCGCAAGTGACCGGACGTGCAGCGCCTGTCCGGAAAGCACCGCCATGAGCTGGCACACGCCGCGGTTCGAGTCCCCGGTATGGCACCACGCATCAATTCTGTGCGTGCGCATTCCGAACCTGAAAGGAACACCATCATGCTCAGCACTGGTCTCTCCGTCGCCGGCGCCATCGTCGGCTCCGTCTCCGGCGCCTTCAACTCTGCCAGCGCCGCCCTGGACTCGGCAGCCAACGACGTCAACACCTTCATCCACAACCTGAGCTGATCACACACGCACCAGTGACAGTTTCAACGAGACAGCGCGAAAGGTCTACCCCCCGGTTCGAGTCCGGGGCGCGCACACTTTCTGCACTCCGTCAATACAGTCAGCATCAGCTGGCACGGCACTTTGTGGCGGTACCTCCAACACCAAAACATTTTCTGGGGTAAAACTAGACGGGGGCGCCCCTCATGCGGGGACAGTCTCCCCGCGTGGTGCCCTCAGGTAGATCACCTCAACCCATCGTGAAAGGAACACCCCCATGAGCGTTGTCCTCCCCGTCATCGGTTCCGTCGCAGCTGGCCTGTCCTCCGGCCTCGAAGGCCTGGCCGGTACCCTTTCCGGCACCGTCGAAGGCCTGCTCGGC
>CAZTIZ010000008.1:0-36994 GCA_964613845.1 uncultured Corynebacterium sp. | reverse complement strand
TCCGGCACCGTCGAAGGCCTGCTCGGCGGCCTCAGCTAAATACGGAGACAATTTTCCCCAGCCCCGTGGGCGGGCCCCGTACATCGGGGGCCCGCCCACGGGCTTTTCATATCCCCCCCGTGGGAGTGTGACCATGAATTACGTCACGCCAAACAGGGAGGGAAGATGTCATTTTGTATTCGAATACAACTGCCTCATGCTGCGCATTCTGCCCCATTATGGGGTAGTTCAGCTCTCCCTGAACCCCATTTAGACAACCCCGGTTGGCGGATCAGGAAATATTGGGTATTACTGTATGCCAGATCAACGAATACTGATCGCGCCCTCGACCGGTGCCCTGCCGGCGCCAGGCGAAGAAGGCAGATGGGTGACCATCTCGCTGCCTGCCCCGCGGCCCGGCACCCTCACCGCAGGGGGCATATCTACCCGTCATCCACGGAAGGAATCTATGTCATGCTGAGCGCTGTCCTTAATATCCTGGGAACTCTCGGCGATGGCCTCGAGTCCATCGTGAACTTCATCACCGCCCCGCTGGACCTCATCACTGGCAGCATCAGCCCGGAGCAGGACGCCGGTTCCGCCTCGGGTTCGTCCACCAGCAGCTAGTCCGGCCCCTCCGGTGAGACCCGTCACCGGAGTTGCGATGACCTCCACTCTTTTCTGACCCACGAAAGAGACATCATGTTCCTGTTTGACCTGATCGGCAATGTCGGAGACATCCTCGGCCTCCTCGCCAACCCCGGCGAGGGACTGACCCAGCTGCGTCCGGGTGGTGAGGGCTCCATCACCATCACCAGCTCCGCCTCCTCCTAGCGGCTGCACATCCGTGCACCCCTGACATCACCCCACTTCTGAAAGAGAGAACCTCATGGACCTCCTCAACGCACTCGGCGGCTTCGACCTCGGCGGTATCGCCAACATCATCCCGAACGCACTCCACCTCCTGATCGACCCGGAGGGCTTCATCGCCGCCAACCAGCCGGGCGAGACCAGCTCCATCGTGGTCAACAGCTCCGGCTCCTCCCAGAGCTAGTCCGGTAGGGCGCTTAAAGCCCGACCCCTCAGGCCCGTGGCAGGGAGTTCTTCCTCACCCGCCACGGGCCTCCGGCTTTTCCGAACCCACGCCTTTTGTGGCCCCCGACACAGTGCGGGCTCTTTTCGGTACGCTTGGGCGGTGCAGCAGATAAGTCATAACTTATAGCTCTGAGGAGGAACCTGAATGTCCCCCCTGAACGACCCCCGCACCCTGCACCCCACCATCGACCCCCCGGAACAGAAGCAGCCCCACCCGGGCCTCGACCGTGACCTCCAACCTCAGGCGGACATCGGCCTGGACAGTTACCAGGGCCACGGTCGGCTCAAGGGCCGCAAGGCACTGATCACCGGCGGTGACTCCGGTATCGGTTCCGCCGTCGCCGTGGCCTACGCCCGCGAAGGCGCCGACGTCGCCATCTCCTATCTCCCCGAGGAGGAACCTGACGCCCGCCGCATCATCGAGGCCATCGAGGCCGCCGGCCAGCAGGCCCTCGCCCTGCCCGGCGACCTGTGCGACCGCGAGCAGTGTGAGGCCATCGTGGAGCAGACCGTCGAGGCTTTCGGCGGCCTGGACATCCTGGTCAACAACGCCTCCCGGCAGATCTGGCACGACGGCATCGAGAACATCCCCGACGAGGACTTCGACGCCACCATGAAGTCCAATATCTACAGCTCTTTCCGCGTCACCAAGGCCGCGCTCAAGCACCTGAAGCCGGGCTCGGCGATCATCTTCACCTCATCGATCCAGGCCTATCAGCCCTCCCCCACACTGCTGGACTACGCCATGACCAAGGCCGCGATGAACAATCTCAGCAAGGGCCTGGCCCAGCAGCTGACCCCGAAGGGCATCCGCGTCAATGCCGTGGCACCCGGCCCCATCTGGACCCCCATCCAGCCCAGCTACGGACAACCGATGGAGAAGGTCACCTCCTTCGGCCAGGACAACGAGACCGGTCGGGCCGGCCAGCCGGCCGAACTCGCCGGAGCCTTCGTTTTCCTCGCCTCCGACGAAGCCTCCTACGTCGTCGGCGAGACCCTCGCTGTCACCGGTGGGGCCCCCACGCCCTAAAAGCGCTCGACGCCGCAGCGGGGTGCCGCGGCGTCCTCAAGCGTGCCGCTACCAGGCAGAGGTCTCGTTGACGTTGCCCTCTCCCCAGACCTCCCAGGGGATATTCCAGTCACCGAGACCGTCATAGCCGCTCAGCGTGGGGCCGACGGTGTTCTTCACCACCACCGGGTCCCCACGCTTGACGGTGTTCTGGAACCACTGGGCGGCCTCCGCGGTCACGTTGATGCAGCCGTGGGAGGTGTTCTGGCTGCCCTGTGCCCATACCGACCACGGAGCGGCGTGCACGAAAATACCCGAATAGGACATTTGCGTGGCGTAATCCACCTCCGTACGGTAGCCGCCCTGGTCATAGCCGAGACCGAAGGAGGTGGAGTCCATCACCAGCGAGGAGTGACGGTCGCCGATGATGTAGGTGCCGTTGGGGGTCGCCCATTCGGCCCGGCCGAGCGAGGTCGGGATCGTGCGCAGCAGCTCACCGTTGCGGTAGACGCTCATGGACTTCGTGGCGTCATCGACCTCGGTGAGGACCTCGTCGCCGATGGTGAAGTTGGTGGCGTTGTCCTGCTGCCCGTACATGCCATCACCCAGGTCGGTGCCGTAGATATCGGCGGTGACGGTCACCTGCGTCCCCGGCTCCCAGTACTCGGCGGGACGCCAGCGCACCTCCTGGTTGTTGAGCCAGTAGAAACCGCCCTCCACCTCAGGGGTAGTGGTCACGGTGATCGCGTCCTGGGCGGCCTGCCGGTCCTGCACCGCGGAACCGAAACGGAACCCGATGGTCTGGGCCACGCCCACCACCGAATCCGCCATCGGTGACAGCGCCACCGTCGTGGTCATGGCCGGGGCCGTGGTACTGAACGCGGTCGTGGTGGTCTTGCCGTTGCGGGCCACCGCCTCCACCGTGTAGGTCCGGTCATAGCCGAGCACCTCAGCTGTGGTCCAGGTGGTGCCGTCCGAGGACAGCTCCGCATCGACGACCCCGCCCTCCTCGTTGGTCATCGTGACCTCGGCCAGCCCCTCGCCACCGGCGACCACGGTCACCGGCTCAGAGGGGTCGACATCGGTGGCACCGCTCGCGATGGAGATCTCCGGGGGCAGGTCAGCGGCGATTTCCGCGTTCTTCTCATTGGCTGCCGCCGGGGAGCCTGTCGGGTTGCCGATGGTGCACGCGGTGAGGCCCACCGCACCCATCGCCACCACCGTGGCCACCGCCAGAGCTCGCCGGACCGTCGACACGCGGAACTTCACAGACACCTTCTCACGCCCTTGAAAAAGAATGAATACCTGATCACAATAGCCCTTGCCCCGTTACTATGGGCAACAAACAGAAACGGGATTAGCCTGATCCGATGGACGCCCCCACCTCCAGAGCGGACGGCCGAGATCAGAAAGAGGCGTGGGAAGCCTCGCTGGAGAGCCCTGAAAAACCTCCCCTGAACAGGCGATTTTACTAACCGGAGGAAACCCTGTTATATTTCTTCTCGTTGCAGGGCACAGCCGCGAGGCCGAGGCTGCACGACAGAAGAAGCGCCATTAGCTCAATTGGTAGAGCAACTGACTCTTAATCAGTGGGTTCGGGGTTCGATTCCCTGATGGCGCACAACATGAAGCTCGGGGCCGGAAGATACTTCCGGCCCCGAGCTTTGTCATCTCCGGGAACCCCGCGCCTCAGTGATTGCGCAGGGCGTCTATCAGTTCGTCCTTCTTCATCGTCGACCGGCCGTCGATGCCGATCTCCCGGGCGCGTTCACGCAGCTGCTCCACGGTCCAGTCCTCATAGGATCCGGCCCGACCGCCCTTCCGCCCCACCTCGCCACGGGAACTGGCCGCCGCCGCATTGGCGATGCGGGCCGCCTTCTCCTTGCTCGCACCGTCCTCGCGCAGGCTCTCGTAGAGCTCCTCGTCCCTGACGCTGGGGCCGGGCTCTTCCCTCTGGTTCTTCTCGGCCATATCGCCTCCTGTTCCTCGGGGAAGCCCCAGCCTACGCCGCCACCCCTCACCATGCAGGTGCTCAGGTCGGGATGCAGGCGGGATCAGACCTGCCTGACCGTGTCGGCGTAGGTGCCATCGGAGAACTCCAGATCTGTGACAACCCCTTCCGGGTCGTAGATGGCGCACTCGTAGCCCTGTTCACGCAGGCGGCGCAGTCCCTCCTTGACCATCCGGCGACCCATGCGGTTGAAGGTGGTGACGCGGGAGACATCGAGCACCAGCTCCTCTCCGCCGAGGCTGTGGTGGGCGAGCTCGTGGAGGATGTTCTCCGCTGCGGTGAAGTTGATCATGCCCTGGAGTCGGATGACCGTCCGGTCGCCATCGTGCGCGATCGAGCGCATGCCGTGCACGTCACGGGGATCGGAGGCCATCAGGTGCAGGCCCATGTCGTGGGAGAGCCGGTTGAAGATCTGGACGCCGCGCACACTGTTGCCCTGCTGGTCCAGTCGGGGTGAATAGGTGGCGATGCCCAGCTGCCCCGGCAGCGTTCCGATCAGTCCACCGGCGACACCGGACTTGGCGGGGATGCCGACGTTGGCCATCCAGCGGCCCGCCGCGTCGTACATGCCCGCCGAGCTCATCACCGACAGCGTTAGTCGGCAGGCACTGGTGTTGAGTAGCCGCTCACCGGTGAGCGGGTGGACACCACCGTTGGCCAGCGTCGCCGACATCACCGCCAGGTCCTTGACGGTGACCAGGATCGAGCACTGGCGGGTGTAGCTGGCCACCGCGTCATGCGCCTCGTCCTGGATCACCCCGTAGCTGCGGAGCATGTGGGCGATGGAGAGGTTACGGTCGGCGAGTGCGAGCTCGGAACCGAAGATGCGCTCGTCGATCTCCAGTGTGCGGCCCGCCAGCTTCGAGAACAGGGCACGGATGTGCTCGGAGCGGTCCTCGACGCTCGCGTCGGGCCCCCGGATCAGCTGGTTGACGGCGATGGCACCGGCATTGATCATCGGATTCATCGGGCGCTTGTCGTTGCGGTCGAGCGAGAGCTCGTTGAAGGCCTCCCCGGAGGGTTCCATCCCGACCACCCGGTCCACCGCATCCGGCCCACACTCCTGCAGCGCCAGGGCGTAGACGAAGGGCTTGGAGACCGACTGGATGGTGAACAGTTCCTCATCGTCGCCGGCGCTGTAGATCCGCCCGCTGGCCGTGCACAGCGCCAGACCCAGTCGTTCCGTGACCGCGGAGGCCAGTTCCGGGATGTAGTCCGCGGGGGCACCGTCATCCAGATCGTGGACCGAATCCAGGATCTCATCGAGGTAATCGGGAATAGGCGGTTTCATCGAAGAACAACTCCTCGGACCCCGATTGGGGCGTTTCTGTACTCACGGACCCTTTCGAGGCTACCGGCACACCTGTGGTTCCGGCGGGAAGAAAACATCCGGCCCACCACCCCGACCCCGATCTGAAAACTGTGTGATCATGGTTACAGTAAGCCATCGTCCGCCATCAGGAGGTCCCCATGCCCGTCAATCACGATCTCGCCCGCCAGTTCGCCGAGGCACACTCCGCCGGGCGCATCCTCGTCCTGCCCACGGTCTGGGACGTGTGGTCCGCGCGGCTGGCCGTCGAGGCCGGTTTCACCGGGCTGACGGTCGGTTCCCACCCGGTCGCTGACGCCATCGGTTCCGCCGACGGTGAGCAGATGAACTTCAACCACTACATGGACATCACCCGGGCCATCGTCGAGGCCGTGGAGGTACCCGTCAGCGTGGACGTCGAGTCCGGCTACGGGATCAACCCCGCCGACCTGCTGGATGAGGTCGCCGACACCGGCGCCGTGGGCATGAACATCGAGGACACCCTCCACCTGGAGGAGGGGCGCATCCGCACCCGCGCCGAGCACGCCGAGTACATCGCCGGGGTCCGACGGGCCGCCGACGCCCAGGACCTGCAGTTGGTCATCAACGGCCGCACCGACGCCATCAAGCGCGGCACCGCGGACTTCGAGGACCCTGAGGCAGAGGCCATCGAGCGGATGAAGCTCATGGTTGAGGCCGGTGCGCGGGCCGTCTACCCGGTCGGGGTCACCGAACACGAGCAGATCAGCCGGCTGGTACGCGCCGTCGACGTGCCCGTCAATGTCACTGTCGCACCCGGCGCCAACCGGCCCGGCGACCTGGCCACCCTGGAGTCCCTCGGCGTGGGCCGGGTGAGCTGGGGTCCGCTGTGGCAGGCGGAGGCCGGTGAGCTGCTGAAGGAGTCGCTGGCCCAGTGGCGCTGAAGCCCCGGCCGCGGCCTGCCCCGTGCCGCCTGCCGCGGGTAGGCTGGCGGTACCCAATCACGCCTGAAGGAAGATCCGTCCCATGCGCGCACTGATCATCATCGACGTCCAGAACGACTTCTGCCCCGGCGGATCGTTGGCCACCGAACGCGGCAACGAGGTCGCAGCTCTCATCGGCAGCTACCAGGAGTCCGAGCTCGCGGAGGTCAATTCCTACGCCCATGTCGTGGCCACCCAGGACTGGCACGTGGACCCGGGCGGGCACTTCTCCGCGGAGCCGGACTTCGTGGATTCCTGGCCGCCGCACTGTGTCGCCGACACCGAGGGCGCACAGCTGCACCCGGAGATCCGCACCGGGCGGATCGACGCCGTCTTCCGAAAGGGCGAGCATTCGGCCGCCTACTCCGGTTTCGAGGGCGAGGCCGAGGGCGTCGGGCTGGCCGCGTGGTTGAAGGAGCGCGGCGTCGAGAAGCTCGACGTGGCGGGCATCGCCACCGAGCACTGTGTTCGCGCCACCGCGCTCGACGCCCTCCGGGAGGGCTTCGAGGTGCGCGTGCTCACCGGCATGTGCGCGGCCGTCGACCACAGCCGTGGCGACGCCGCCCTGGAGGAGATGGAGCGCGCCGGCGCCGAACTCGTCTAGTGACGGCACAGGGTCCGGTGGTGTGCTCAGACGCACCACCGGACCCTTCCTCCGTTGCCGCCCTAACGGGCGGCCAGCATGCGCTGGATCTCCGCGATCTCCTTCTTGTGCTTGCGCGAGCGCAGGACGGCGATGACGATACCGCCGACGATCACCGCGCCCACCCCGGCGAGCACCTTCTGCACGGTCGGTTCCTGCAGTTTCTCGGTGGCGCCGCGCTTGGCGTCATCCACCAGATTCTGCGGCCTGGCGCGCTCGGCGAGCTCGTCGAGGGTACTGGCCAGCTGGCGCCGGGTGCGCTCGATGTCGCGCTGGATGTCATCGATGTTGCGTGCCACAGAAGTCTCCCAAAATCAGCGTTGCTCACGGACGTGACGTCACGTCAGATATTCCCCCGATAGTTTAACGTGCCGGGACCATCCGTGGGGCCAGCGCCTGTGCGCGGTCTCGGACGGGTGGGGCGGTATGGTGGGAGACATGACCGTTTCCTCACGTCTCGCCGTGGGCGATGTCGCCCCCGCATTCACCCTGCCCAACGATTCCGGCTCCGAGACCTCGCTGACCGATTTCGCCGGCGAGCGCGTCCTCGTCTACTTCTACCCGCGCGCCAACACCCCCGGCTGCACGAAGCAGGCCTGTGACTTCCGGGATACGCTGACTGAACTCAATGACCTGGGGATCAGGGTCGTGGGCATCTCCCCCGACAAGGTGGACAAGCTGGCGGCCTTCCGCGATGAGCACGGACTCAACTTCCCGCTGTTGTCCGACGAATCCAGGGAGACCATGACCGCCTGGGGCGCGTTCGGTGAGAAGAAGAACTACGGGAAGATCGTCCAGGGGGTCATCCGGTCGACCCTGCTGGTCGAGGCCGACGGCACCATCGGCATGGCGCTCTACAACGTCCGGGCCACCGGTCACGTCGCCCGCGTCCTGCGGGATCTGGGCTAGGCCCTATGAGGAAGGACTACACCGAGACAGAACCGACCGCCGAAGACGGCGTCACCGAGGACGGCCTGCTCGTACCCCGACGCCGCCCCGCCCAGCAGCGCAGCCGGGAGCGCTTCGACCGCATCCTCAGTGCCGCCCGCGAGGTCCTGGTCGAACATGGATTTGAGTCCTTCACCTTCGACGAGGTCGCCCGGCGCGCCGAGGTTCCCATCGGTACGCTCTACCAGTTCTTCGCCAACAAATACGCACTGATCTGTGAGCTCGACCGGGTGGACACCGCCGATACCGTCACCGAGCTCACGAAGTTCTCGGAGCGGGTGCCTGCCCTGCAGTGGCCGGACATTCTCAATGAGTTCATCGGCCACCTCGCCCATCTGTGGCGTGAGGACCCCTCCCGGCGCGCGGTGTGGCACGCCGTGCAGTCCACCCCCGCCACCCGGGCGACGGCTGCGGCCACGGAGCGGCAGATGCTCGACATCATCGCCGAGGTTGTTCACCCGCTCTCCCCGGAGGCGAGCCAGCAGGAACGGATGCAGCTGGCGGGGCTGCTGGTGCATACCGTCTCCTCGCTGCTCAATTACGCCATCCGCGATCTGGGGCGTGATGACAGCCAGTTCGAGATCATCGTCACCGAGATCAAGCGGATGCTGGTGGCCTACCTGTTCGCCGTGGCCACGGGCTGAAGCGGGCGGGCCTCACTTTTCCAGCAGCACCGTGGCGGTGGCGTAGTCCCCGTCGTGGCTGATGCTCAGCGAGGTGTCCACCTGCCCCACCGAGGCCGTGAGTGCGGCGGCGACCTCAGCGGTGGGCAGCACCGCGACCCGGCCCCACCGGTCGGGGCGGACCTCGATCTCCCGCCAGTTGAGCAGGTCCGGTGAGATCACCGGCGGACGCCCGTAGAGGGCCTGGGACCAGGCCTTGACGAAGGCCTCCTTGGCCGCCCACCGGCCCGCCAGATGGACCGCGCGGTCGGGTTTACCGGCCGCCACCCGCAGCTCCAGGGCACTGAACACGGATTCGAAGGTGCTGCCCGGGGTCGCGAGCTGGGAGCGGAAGGCGGGGACATGGACGAGATCGACGCCGATGAAATGCATGTCCCCCATCGTCGCACGCCTCACCTCAGGTCATGGCGGCAGCCGGGCGAAGCAACTAGAGTGGCGCTCACCACATCCCGATACGAGGAGTTGAGTGCCATGGGAATGAAGGAACGGATCTTCGGAGCCACCACCGAGAATGACCAGCCCCACTCGAAGAAGGACGGGAAGGGCGATGCCGCCGAGACCACCCCGTCCGAGACCGGGCAGACTGAACCCGCCCCCATCGTGGACGCCGACGCCCCCGCCCACACCCAGCCCAGCGGTGACTCCCAGCCCGAGGACCCCGAGACCGACTTCACCGACCCCGCCGATCAGAGCCGTAGCCCGGGCTGATCTGGCCCCCACCGACAACGGCCCCACCGGAAAAGATTCTTTCCGGTGGGGCCGTTGTCGGTACTGAACGCGGGTGGGGTGCCCCACCCGCTCAGGCGGGTGAGTCGGGGCTAGATCTCCTCGCCGGTGCGCAGGACACCGTCGACCAGGCGGGCGTCGTCGTCGAGCAGGACCGCGGCCTCGCGCTCCTTGACAGCGTCGCCGGTACCACCGAGGTTACGGTCGGCGGGACGTTCGAACAGGGCCGAACCACCGTGCATGCCATCGAGGATGCGGCGCAGGCCGGACTCCTCGCGGGCGGCCGCACGCGATTCCCACTCGGCAGCCGCATCCTCGCCACGTTCGGTACGCACGGCCTCCAGGAAGGCGGCCGGGTGGACGATGGCCACCAGGGCGGAGACGTGACCGAAGCCCAGGGAGGTGACCAGACCAGCCTTCGGGGCCTTCGCACCCAGGTCCAGCGGCTTACGCAGCCACACCAGGTGCTCGTGGCGCTCCAGGACCGGGTCCACCGAGTCCAGCGAGCGGTTGGCCGGCACCAGGCCGGAACGCAGCACCTGGGTCAGGCCGATCATCTGGAAGGCTGCGGCACCACCCTTGGCGTGACCCGTCAGCGTCTTCTGGGAGATGACGTAGAGCGGGTTGCCCGAGCTACGGCCGATGGAGGCCGCGATGCGCTCGTGCAGGTCCGACTCGTTCGGGTCGTTGGCGTTGGTGGAGGTGTCGTGCTTGGAGATGATCGAGATCTCGTCGGCGGACACACCCAGTGACGCCAGCTGGCGGGCCAGTCGGGAGTTCACGCCACCACGGGCGGCGGACAGGGCACCCAGGCCCGGCGCCGGGATCGAGGTGTGCGCACCGTCCGCGAAGGACTCCGCGAAACCGATGACACCCAGGACCGGCAGACCCAGGTCCGCTGCCAGGGAGGCACGGGCCATCAGCAGGGTGCCGCCGCCCTCGGACTCGATGAAGCCACCACGACGACGGTCGTTCGCACGGGAGAAGAAGCGGTGCTCGATGCCCTTGCCCTCCATCTCCGCGGAATCGGCCGTGGCCGCCATGTCACCGAAGCCGGTGATGCCCTCGATGGACAGGTCATCCAGACCACCGGCGACGACGAAGTCTGCCTTGCCCAGCGCGATCTTGTCGTAGCCCTCCTCCAGGGAGACCGCCGCGGTCGCACAGGCGGCGACCGGGTGGATCATCTGACCGTAGCCACCAACGTAGGACTGCATGACGTGCGCAGCCACGACGTTGGGCAGGGCCTCCTGCAGGATGTCGTTGGCACGCGGCTCCGCGAGCAGACCGTCGATGTAGAGCGAGCGCATGGACTCCACGCCACCCATGCCGGTGCCCTGGGTGGAGGACACGCGCGCCGGGTGCAGGTCGCGCATGAGCTCCGCCGGGGTGAAACCGGAGGCCAGGAATGCGTCGATGGTGCACACCAGGTTCCACAGGGCCAGGCGGTCGAGGTTGTCGATCATGTCGGCCGGGATGCCGTAGACGGCCGGGTCGAAGCCCTCCGGGATCTGGCCGCCGACGAAGCGCGACATGGTGGTGCGGCGCGGGACACGCACGGCGGAACCGGCGTGGCGGACCACGGTCCACTCCCCCACCTCGGTGTCGAAGTAGGCGGAGGTCAGCTCCGGCGAGTCATCGACGAAGGTCTTCGCGGTGGCCTTGTCCGCCACGGTGAAGGACAGGTCCTTGTCGAGGTAGACGGTGGTCAGTTCCGGCGCGAGGTTGTCGATCATGTGGAAGTCGTCGTGGTAACGGCGCACCCCCACCTTGGCCAGCACCTCATCGTGGAAGCGCTCGTGGATCTCCTCCTCCGGAACCTCGTTCTCCTCGGCGTCGTACCAACCGCCCTGATCGGCGTCCCAGTGGATCAGACCCATGGTCCAGGCCAGCTCGGTGACGCCGGCGGCGGTGAGGTCGCCGGTGAGCTCGGCGTCGAAACGCGTGCGGGAGGAGCCGTAGGGGCCCAGCTCGCCGGCACCGACGAGCACGATCATCTCGTCGAGGTTCTGGTTGACACCGGAGAAGTCCGGCCTCGTCCACTCGAAGCGGCGGTACGGGGTCGGCAGGGCCGCCAGGGTGCGCGGCTCCTCGACGGCTCCGTCAGTGGCGGTGCCCGCGGCAGCCGCGGCGTTACGGGCCAGCTCGGCCAGGTTGAGGTCGGCTTCGCCCAGGCCACCGGTGAAGTCGGCGGTGACCGGGGACTCGGCGGCGGCCTGACGGACCTCGGGGGTGACCTGGGAGATCAGCAGTTCAGCGATCTCCCCGGTGGAGTAGGTGCGCACACCCTCGGCCTCGACGGCCTCGACCAGCGGGTCGTTGCCACCCATCAGGCCGGTGCCACGCACCCAACCGATCAGGGCGTGGACGAGGCTGGTGCGATCGCCCCACACCGGCTCGGCGTGCCAGCGGGTGACCACGGCGTCGAGCGCGGCCTTGGACTCACCGTAGGCACCGTCGCCGCCGAAGCGACCACGGTTGGGCGAGCCCGGCAGAACCACGTGCAGGCGCTTGCCGACGTGGGTGTCGGCGCCGATGGCGGACAGACCCGCGATCAGACGCTCGACGGCCCACAGCAGCAGACGCATCTGGGACTCGGCGGCCGGCCCGGCATCCACCAGGGAACCGGACACGCGCGGCGCGGCGAAGGGGAACATCAGGGTCGGGATCAGGGCCTTCTTGAGGACCTTCTTCTGACCGTTGACGGTGGCGGTCTGCTCGGTGCCGATCCAGTCGATCACGGCGTCCAGGTCCGCGAAGGCCGACAGGTTGGCCGGGACGACCCACAGGGCGGCGCTGCCCCGGGCGGCACCGGCGTAGAGCTCCCGGTAGAAACTCAGGCGGCTGTGCGAGAGGTTCGAGGTGGTGACCACGACGGTCGCGCCCCCGGCCAGCAGCTGCTCCGTGACGGAGGCCGCGATGGAGTTCGGGGAGGCACCCGTGACCACGGCGACATCGCCGGAGTAGGCCAGGGTGGAGGTGTCGCGGGCCTGGGCGGCCAGCTCAGCCAGACCCAGGAACTCGGCCTGCCGGGCGACGTTCTCGCCGGCACCGGTGACGTCGAGGTCACCGGAGTCGATCTCACCCAGGGACACCCGGGTGAGGTCCTCGCGGGCGGAGGCCCAACGGTCGTCGAGCAGCACCGCCTCCTCCTCACGGAAGCGCGGGGCGACCTGACGCGGCCAATCAGAGCCGAGCTCGCGGGAGACGAGATCGAACAGGACGTCGGTCTCCTCCTCCTCGACGCTCTCGCTCGGAACCTCCTCGATACCCAGCTGGGTGAGGATCGTGCGTGCGGTCGCGGCCAGGACACCCTCCCGGCCGGTGATCTGCTCGGCGAACTCGCCCAGGGCGGCGGAGTCGACGACCCCGCCTGCCCCACCACCGGCGGACGGCAGGGAGACGGCCACGCCACGACGGGCGGCGACGGCCTGGACGGCGGCGTCGATGAGCTGGTCGAGCTCAGCGGCGCTGGCCGGCACGGCCGGCTGCAGGGACGCCAGGTCCCCACCGCGCAGGGAGGCACCCTCGCGGGCACCGATGACGACCTCGGCGACGACGTGGTCGGACCAGCCCTGGCCCAGCTGCCAGGTGCCGGTGACGCGCTCGGCGACGTAGTTCGGCTTCTTACCGGTCGGACCGGTGATCCGGCGCAGGGAGTCGGCGACGGAGTCCCCCAGCACCGGACCGAAGGCCTTGTAGCCCTTGGCCATCCTGGTGACGGTGACCTTGAGATCATCGAGCTCGGCGTCGGCGGCGCCGTCGATGGCACCCAGGCCGAACTCCACGCCCAAGTCCAGCAGGAGCTGGTTGCGGCGGGAGGAGACGCCCTCGACGAGGGTCTCGATGGAATCGGTGGCACCCATCTGGTCCAGACGGACCTTGGTCCACACCGCGATAAGCATCTCGGTGGCGTCGGAGGGGGTGAACTCGATGTCCTCGGGGCGGGGGCCGCCGACAGCCGGGGCGGCCGGAGCCACCTCGGTGGGTGCCGGGGCGGCCGCAGCCTGGATGGCGGCGGTCTGCTCCTCGACGGACGCTGCCTCATCCGCGGTATCGGCGGTGATCTCCCGGACGATCTCATCGGTGGCGAAGACGACCGGGCGGTCGCGCTCGATGTTGAGGACCTCGATCGGGGTGCCGGCGTACTGCGGCAGGCGCAGGGTCTGGCCGAGCATGTTGGCCAGGGTCGGCGAGGAGCCGACACCGACCTCCACGAAACGCTCCATGCCCAGGCCGTTGCTGTCCTCACCGCGCAGGATGAGGTCCTGGGTCTCGATCCACCGGACCGGGGAGGCGAACTGCCAGGCCAGCAGCTCGATGAGCAGGGTGCGGGCCAGCTTCTGCTCATCGCGTGCGGCCGTCTCGAAGTCGTCGAGGATCGGGCGCAGGTACGGGGAGTCCACGACCCCGGCCATGGACTCGACGAAGTCGAGGGTGAGCTCGAAGGGACGGGCCACCAGGTTCGGGATGTAGCGGTCGACCAGGATGTCCAGGCTGACCTGGTCCGGGATCAGGGTATCGAGGTGCTCGCGGAAGTCATCCACGCCGTCCCGCAGGTGGCTGGAGTGGAAGGGCACGTCAATGCCCGGGATCATGATGAAGGCGCGCTGACCCGGGGCCTTGTCCTCGGCATCGGCACGGAGTGCGTTCAGCCCGGCGCGGGTGCCCGCGACGGCGTACTGGACGCCGGCGATGTTGTAGTTGACGATCTCCAGGAACTCGCCGGTGTGCTCGCTGAGCTGCTCGACGTAGCTGAACACGTCCTCGGCGGACAGGCCCATCTTGTTGGGGCGCAGGGCGGCGAGACCGTAGTTGGAGTTACCCTCGGCGTCGCGCTCGACCAGGCGGTGCATGGTCAGGCCGCGGCGGTAGACGATCTCGACGACCGACTCCAGACTCAGGACCCGGGCGTAGGCCGCGAGGGCGTTGTACTCGCCGACGGAGTGGCCGGCGAAGTAGGCGCGCTGGTTCAGTGCCCCGGCCTCCTCCATCTCGGCGATCTGGGCGCAGCCCAGGGTGGCCATGGCGACCTGGGTGAACTGGGTGAGGAAGAGCACGCCGTCCGGGTGCTGGAAACGCTCACCCTTGACGACGACCTCGGTGGGGTTGTTCTGCACGATCTCCAGGACGGAGAAGCCCAGCTTCGTGCGGGTGTGGCGGTCGGCGCGGTCCCAGACCTCGCGGGCGGCCTGGGAGGCGGCGCGGGACTCCATGCCCATGCCCTGGGACTGGATGCCCTGGCCCGGGAAACCGTAGAAGGTCGAGGGGGCGGCCATCACAGCGGTGGCGGTGAGGACGATGTTGCCGTTAACGGTGGCGGTGAGGGTGCGCACCTCACCGCGGCCGGGGCGGTTGTCGACGCCGGAGCGCTCGACGGTGAACTCGATGACCTCGCCCGGCAGGACGGGGGCGAGCATCGTGGCGGTGTACTCCACGACGCGGCCCGGCTCGGTGGTGCCGATGCCCTCCTCGGAGAAACCGGCGGCGGCGACGAGCTCACCGACGGCGGAGGTCCACATGCCGTGGACGATCACACCCCCGGGCAGGCCGGCCAGCCTGGCGGCGGTGTCGGAGACGTGGATGGGGTTGCGGTCACCGGAGACGATGGCGAAGGGCTTCATCGACTCGGGGGCTGCGACACGCGCGAAGGAACGGAAGGAACGCGGGGCATCGACCACGCCCGGCAGCGCCGAGGTGTTGGTGCGCGCGGTCATCCGGCCGTTACGGCCGCGGATGGCGAAACGCTCGGACAGGGTGGCCAGCGGCTGCCCGTCGATCTCCAGGTTCGCACGCACCACGACGACCCGACCCATATCGGTGTCGGAGACCTCATCGGCGGTGGCGCTGACGGACAGCTCCACCGGACCGTCGGTGGCGGTGGGCAGCTGACCGGTCATGGTCAGGTGGTGCTCCAGGTGGACCAGGGAGAGCATGCCCTCGACCACGGAGGCTGAATCGGCACCCGGGATGACGGCGGAGCGCACGGCGGCGAAGATCGCCGGCCAGGCGCGGCCCACGAGCACGTCCGGGGCGGTGGAGGCGGTCTCCAGGTCAGCCGGCAGGTAACCGGCGGTGACGTTGTCGTAGTCGGCCATCAGACCCGCATCGAGGGTGGTGGTCCAGCGGGCCACACCGTCGGTGACCTCGGCGAGCTCACCACCGGCGGCCACGCGGGTCAGCTCGGCCATGGCGGCCTCAGCATCGTCCTGGGTGACCTGTGGGGACACCGCCAGCGGGGCGTCGGCCGGCAGGGTGAAGCGCACCACCAGGTCGGTGCTGGTGCCCGCGGCGGTGGAACCCGCCAGCGGGATGGTCAGCTCGGCGTGCTCGGGGTCGACGGCCACCAGCGTGGCGCCACTCAGACCGTGGGTGGCGCCACTGCGGTCGGCGTTGAGCTCCCAGGTCTCAGCACCACCGAGACGACCGATGAAGGAGGGCTGGTGACGACCGGCCCAGTAGGTGCCCGGCGCGGTCAGGACCCGCTCCACCACGGTGCGCTCATCCTCGGTGACCTCTTCGCCGGCGGCGTCGAGACGGTCGATGGAGGCGGCGTTGAAGCGGTCCAGCAGGTCGGCGATCGGCTCGTCGACCCGGGTGATGCCGGACACTGCGGCCGGTCCGGGGATGATGCAGACGGCGTCGGCGTCGTAGCGGTCGTCGTGGGCCTGCCACAGGGTGTCGGAACGCCACCAGCGACGCACATCGGCGTCGATGACCGGCACGAAGTTGACCGGCTTGCCGGGGGTGCGGCAATGGTCGAGGAACCAGGCGACATCCGCCGGGTGCAGCAGGTCGTCGAGGGCCGGGTAGGCCTCGGCCAGACGGGCCACGGCCGCGGCGGCGTCACCGTCGAGGGCCAGGTCGGTGATCGGGGTGAACTCGCCGTGGTCCTGCTCGACGAGACGGGCCTCGGCACGCTCAAGCATGCCGACGAAACGACGGTGCCAGGACACGTCGGTCCAGCCGCGCTCATCCGGCCCGGACAGCTCCAGGTAACGATCGAGCCACTCGCGGTAGCTCATGGTGTCCAGGTCACCGAAGTAGACCTTGGCGGTCCTGCCGATGGCGGCGATGATCTCCTCGCGGCGGGCAGCCACGGCACCGGCGTCTCCGGCGACCTCGTCGAGCAGGCGGCCGGCCCTGGCGAAGGAGTTGTCGATCTCGTGGATGTCGGCACCCAGCTGGGAACGACCGGAGGCGATGCCGTTGTTGGTGGAACCGGCACCCACCCAGTCGTCGCCACCGGCGGCGTCGACCAGCAGCTGCTTGACCTGCGGGGAGGTGGTGGCCTCCTTGGCGGCCATGGCGGCGGTACCGATGAGGATGCCGTCGACCGGCATCGGGGGCAGACCGTACCGGGCGGACCAGGAACCGGTGATGTAGTCAGCGGCCTGCTCCGGGGTACCGATGCCGCCACCGACGGCCAGGACGGTGTTCCTCCGGGCGCGGATATCACCGTAGGAGGCGATGAGCAGCTCATCGAGGTCCTCCCAGGAGTGGTGCCCACCGGCCTTGCCGCCCTCGACGTGGAGGATGACCGGCACCTCCGGTACGGCGTCGGCGATCTTGAGGATCTGGTTGATCTGACGGACCGCGCCGGGCTTGAAGGCGATCCACGGGAAGCCGGCCTCACGCAGTTCGTGGATGAGTGCGGCGGCGTCGTCGAGCTCGGGGATGCCGGCGGAGATGACCACGCCGTCGAGCGGAGCACCGTTGAGACGGGCCTTGGTGACGAGCTTCTTGCCGCCGAAGTGCAGACCCCACAGGTAGGGGTCCAGAAACATGGTGTTGAACTGGGCGGTGATACCCGGTTCGAGCAACTCGTCGAGCTTGTCGAGGTTCTCGTCGAGGATCTCCGGGGTGACCTGACCACCGCCGGCCAGCTCGGCCCAGTGGCCGGCGTTGGCGGCGGCGGCGACGATCTCCGGGTCGACGGTGGTCGGCGTCATGCCGGCCAGCAGCATGGGGCTGCGGTCGGTGAGCTCGGTGAACCGGGTGACCAGCTGGGGGCGACCGTTGCGGCGCTCGATACGCGGGGCGAAGACCGACCAGTCGATCGGCAGCTCGGGGGCGAGGCCGGCGTCGAAGAGGGTGGCCTGGCCATCGGTGTCACACACGGCCAGCGTGCCGATGCCGCGGCCGGCGACGATGCGGCGGGTCAGCGGGTCGACACCGCCGTCGGGGCCGACGTCGAGGATCCAGCGGGCACCGGCGGCCACGGCGGTGTCGACCTCGGCGGGCCAGTCGACCGGGGTCACGAGCACGGCGTCAGCGGCGGCGCGGGAAACCTCGGCGTCGAGGCCGCACTGCTGCGCCCAGGCGACAGCCTGGTCAGCGGCGGCGGACATGGCCGGGTGATGGAAGGCGGTCTGCACCTCAAGCGGGGTGAAGCGCGGGTTGAAGGGTGTGCCACCACGCTCCTTGTTCTCGATGGCCTTCGCGTCCCGGGCGGCGAGCTTGGTCAGCGCCTCGGTGACGGCGGCATTGTCGTGCGGACGACCGACGAGGACGAAGTTGTCGCGTGCGTTACGCAGACCGATGACCGGGCGGATCTCCTCCGGAACATCGGCGCAGACGCGGTCGATGGTGGCCTGCAGCTGCTCGGCGGTGATACCGGCGATGGCGACCATCGGCATCTGTCCACCCTGCTGGATCAGGCCGGTCATGCGGGCGGTGCGGGTGATCGCGGAACCGATGAGCTGGGCGATGGCCAGCAGGTCGTCGGATTCAGCGCGACCCCCCAGGAGCAGGGATCCCAGCACGCCCTGGGAGTGGCCGATTGCGGCGACCGATTTACCCAGGTCCAGGCCCTGCCGTTCCAGGGACTCGCAGGTGGCGAGCTGGGAGGCGAAGATACCGGGCACCGAGACAGCCGCCTGGGCGGTGTCGAAGGCCGGGGCCGAGTCGTCCTGGGCCCAGGCGATGGGGTCGAAGCCGAAGGGACGGGTGCCGGCCAGCTCATCGGAGACCGGCTCCAGCTTGGTTGCGGCGCGGGCGATGAGCCCGTCGATGGCAGGGCCTACACCGGCCGCCACCGAGGCGCGCAGAGTCTTCAACCAGTCGTATCCCTGGCCGGCGAAGGCGAGGGCGAACGGCTCATGGTCGAAGCGGTTAATCAGACGGTCCGTCCCGAAGGAGGTGCTGTAATCGGTCACGTGAGAACTCGCTCCTGTGTTTCCTACTTTGTGCATGGCGACATGTGGGCACACTGGTCCCACAAGTTTTAATAGCCAAATATGCCACAGAATCATGAGGAAAGCGTCATCTTTGCCGGGGGCGACGCGTGCCCAGGAATCAACTGACGGTTCCGTAACCGGAAGTTACGCTAACGTCGGAAGGATGCCCTTTTTTCACATCAACGCAGATGTTCAGGGGCGCAGGACATTCTCGACGAGCGCGCGGGCAGCCTCCAGCCCCGGATCGGCAGGCGATTTCATGTGAGCAACGACACCCCGGGCGGGCCGCGCCAGAATACTCACACCAGGTGCGGGGGTGAAGTCCTGACAGGGATGATCAGGCACCACCTCAACGACAGGGTGGGTCTGACGGTGCTCAAAATAGGCGTCCAACTGACGGTCAATGCTCATGACCGCAGGGTACCGCCGCAGAAATTCGTGGTGCGCCCGGAGGGACTTGAACCCTCACGTCCCAGAGGACACTGGAACCTAAATCCAGCGCGTCTGCCAGTTCCGCCACGGGCGCGTGCATGACACAGCCTAGCCGGTGGGGTGGGAGGGTCCGGCGAGAGGTGGGCACAGGCCCGGAAGGCCACGGCCGGACAGCGGCGACTCCACCTTTTGATTGATAAGAGGTATCCTGATGTTTCGTGAGTGACAATAAGGGCCAGACAAGGCAGAAGAAGAAGGTGCGGGCCTCGCACCTCATCTTCCTCACGCTCGCGGTCGTCGGCACGATCGCGCTCGCATGGTGGCAGTGGACCCGTTTCCAGGCGGGATCGGGCACTTTCCAGAACCTCGGCTACGCATTCCAGTGGCCCCTGTTCGGCGCGTTCTTCGTCTTCGCCTACCGCAAGTACCTCGAGTACGAGAACGAGATGATCGAGGCCGAGAACAACGCTGACGACCCGAACTTCCTCTACGAAGCGGACAGGGCCGAGTTCGGGGAGACCGTCACCGAGATCGACGCGGACTTTCTCCCCCGGCGGCCCGCCCTGGACGTCGACACCTTCAACGAGATCAACACCCCGCGCCGTGGACGCGACTCCGTGACCGGACTCCCGCAGCGCGATGGCCATGACGACCCCACCGGAGAGACGAGTTCATGACACCGCAGACGCAGACCATCCCCAAGATCCACCCCGAACGTAAGCGGCGCGTACGCACGGCGCTGACGCTGTTCTCCGTCACCGCATGGGTGACCGGCGTCTTCCTCATCCTTCTCGTGGTGCGCATGGTCATGGAGTACGCCCTCGACATGAACATTCCGTCCTGGGCCACCTGGGTGGCCATCCTCCACGGCTGGGCCTACATGATCTACCTGCTGGCCACCCTCAACCTCGGACTGAAGGCGCGGTGGAAGCCCGTCGTGTGGTTCACCACCGCCATCTCAGGGGTGGTGCCGCTGCTCTCCTTCTTCGTGGAGAATAACCGGCGTCGCGAGGTCGTCGAGAAATTCCAGCTCAACCAGTCCTGACCCGGCTGACGGACAACAAGGGGCGCCCCGGCGGTTCGGCCGGAGCGCCCCTTTGTCAGTGCGTGGGGATGATACGAAGGTGATCAGTCGAAGACGACGGTGCGGTTGCCGTAGACGAGGACACGGTCCTCCAGGTGCCACCGCAGACCACGGGCGAGCACGTTCTTCTCCGCGTCACGGCCCAGGCGCTGCATCTCCTCCGGGGTGTCCTTGTGGGTCACGCGGATGACGTCCTGCTCGATGATCGGCCCGTCATCCAGGTCAGAGGTGGCGAAGTGACAGGTCGCGCCGATCAGCTTCACACCACGCTGATGCGCCTGGTGGTAGGGGCGCGCCCCCATGAACGAGGGCAGGAAGCTGTGGTGGATGTTGAGCACGCGGCCGGCCCACATCTCGCAGAAGTCCGGCGGCAGGATCTGCATGAACCGGGCCAGCACGATCGAATCCGGATCATGGCCGTTAACGATCTCGGCGACCTCCTCGAAGGCACGGCGCTTGCCCACCGCATCCTTCGGGAACGGCACGTGATAGAAGGGCACACCGTGGTTGCGGGCGATATAGGCCAGGTTCTCGTGGTTACCCACCACGGCAACGACCTCCATCGGGTAGTCGTTCTCCGCCACCCGTCCAAGCAGGTCGTGCAGGCAGTGCCCCTCACGGGAGACGAGGATGACAACCTTCTTCAGCTGCGCGGTGTCCCACAGCCGCCACTGCGCCCGGGGTCCGAACTCCTCCGCCACCGGGGCGAAGGCCTCCCGCAGCTCATCAACGGACTGCTCGATGGAGTCCGCACGGATCGTCTGCCGGGTGAAGAACCAGTTGTTCTCCGGATCCGTGAAGTAGGCGGCCTCGGTGATCCAACCGCCCTGCTCAGCCAGGAAGGTGGACAGTTTGGCGACGATACCGGTCGCATCGGGGCAACCGAGGGTGAGAACGTACTGACGTTCCGCCGTCCGCCCGCTCGGGCGGTTACGGGGGTCATCGATGTTGAGCGGGGTCATTCGTCGAAGCCTAGTCGACTCCACCGCCGGGATCATTTTCGAGGTGGCACCCCGGTCACCGGGAGGTCAACCGCCGGATGGTCTCCACCAGCTGATCCAGTGCCCTGCCCCGGTGGGACAGGGCGTTCTTCTCCGCGGGGCTCAACTGGGCCGAGGAGCGGCCGGCCACCAGCTCATCCGCTGGCAGGAAGAGCGGGTCATAACCGAAACCGTTCTCGCCAACCGGCTCACGCAGCAGCGTGCCCTCCCAGCGGCCCTCGGCCACGTGTTCCTCCCCTGACGGGGTCACCAGGGCACACACCGACACGAAGGCGCAGGCGCGTCGCTCATCGGGCACGTGCGCCATCTGCCCCAGCAGGAGGGCGTTGTTGGCCCCGTCATCACCGTGGCCACCCGACCACCGGGCGGAGAGCACCCCGGGCATGCCGTTGAGTTCATCGACCGCCAGGCCGGAATCGTCGGCAATGGTCACCAGACCCGTTTCCCGGGCCCCAGCGCGCGCCTTGATCAGGGCGTTGTCCGCGAAGGTGCGGCCATCCTCGACGGGTTCACCGTAGGCGGGTACGCCGGACAGGGGAACGAGCTCCACGCCGTCGACGTCGTGGTCGGCGAGGATACGTTCCAGTTCGCGGAGTTTCCCGGCGTTGTTCGAGGCCATCAGCAGGCGCATGGTCCTAGCCCTCCAGCGCGGCCTGCTGCGCGGCGACGAGTTCGCGGCAGCCCTTCTCGGCGACGTCGAGCATCTCACCCAGCTGGGTGCGGCTGAACTCGCCCTGCTCGCCGGTGCCCTGGATCTCGACGAACTCACCGGCCCCGGTCATGACCACGTTGAGGTCGACCTCGGCGCGGGAGTCCTCCTCGTAGGGCAGGTCGAGGCACACGTGCCCGTCGACGATCCCGACGGAAACCGCGGCGACCGGCGGCAGCAGCGGCTGCCCGGGGACCACGCCGCGTTCCTTGAGCACGGTGATGGCGTCGGCCAGTGCGACGTAGGCACCGGTGATGGCGGCCGTGCGGGTACCGCCGTCGGCCTGGAGGACGTCGCAGTCGATGTTGATGGTGTTCTCACCCAGCTGGGACAGGTCCACGGCCGCCCGCAGGGAACGGCCGATCAGCCGGGAGATCTCGTGGGTACGGCCCTTGACCTTGCCGCGCATGGCCTCACGCGGCATGCGGTCGTGGGTGGCGGCGGGCAGCATGGCGTACTCAGCGGTCAGCCACCCCTCACCGGAGTCACGCTTGAAACGCGGCACACCGAACTCGATGGAGGCGGTGCACATGACGCGGGTGTTACCGAACTCGACGAGCACGGATCCGGCGGGGTTGGCGGTGAAACCACGGGTGATGCGCACGGAGCGCAGCTGGTCGAGGGCGCGGCCGTCGGCACGTTGGAAATCTGTCATGCCCCCAGGCTACCCGGGCGGGTCCGTCAGACCTGCACGACCATTCCGGGGACGCCGACCGCCAGGGGACCATCATATTCCGCGCGGGCGGCGGCCAGGATCTCCTCGGCGCTCTCCCACGGGGGGATGTGCACGAGGATGAGCCTCTTCGCACCGGCCAGGCGGGCCACCCGGCCGGCCTCGGCACCGGAGAGGTGGATGCCGTCAGGCCGTGGGCCTTCCTCGGTGGGCCAGGAGGCCTCGCAGAGGAAGACATCGGCGTCACGGGCACAGTCGATCAACTCCTCCGTCCAGGCGCTGTCCCCGGAGTAGACCAGGACCCGGCCGGTGGCCGGATCGGTGATGCGCAGGGAGTAGGCCTCGACGGGGTGCACGGCCTCGTAGGGGGTGATGCGCAGCCCGCTGACCTCGTGTTCCCGCCCCGTTTCCCAGGGTGAGAACTCGAAGGTGTCGGACATGTCGTCGATCTTGCCGGCGGTGGCGGCGGTCATCGCCCCGAGGTGCTCTGCGGTGTCGGAGGGCCCGTGGCACAGGTGCCGGGTGCTCGCCGGGTGGGTCGGATGGTAGCGGCGCCACACCATCAGCGAGGGGAAGTCCCCACAGTGGTCGGAGTGCAGGTGGGAGAAGAGCATGTGCGCATCGCAGGGGTCGTGTACCTCCTGCAGTGCCGCCAGCGCGCCCGGACCGAGGTCCATGATCAGGGCTGGGGAGTCGTCCACGGTGAGGAGGTATCCGGAGGCGGGGTTGCCTGGGCCGCCGAGGCTGCCGGAGGAACCGAGGATAGTCAACTGCATGACGCTACTGTGCCACGCCCAGGCACTTTTTTCGAACTAAACGGACAGGAATTTTCCAGGTCACCAACCCTTGATCCGGTGGACGTCGATCACACCCGGACCGAGGAAGCGTTGGGCCAGCTGGGCGAACAGGACGGGGTCACCGGTGGACTCGAAGACCCGGGTGGGGGCGGGGTGGACCCCGGGGTCGGCCAGCAGGTCCCCCTGGGAGAGCACCCGCAGCACGTCCTTGGCCGATTCCTCCGCCGAGGACACCAGCGTGACGTTGTCGCCGATGGCAAGCTGGATCACGCCCGAGAGCAGCGGATAGTGGGTGCAGCCGAGCACGAGCGTATCGACGCCCGCCGCCTGCAGCGGCTCCACATAGGCCTCGGCCACGCCCAGGATCTGGCGGCCGGAGGTGATGCCGCGCTCAACGAAATCCACGAAGCCCGGGGCGGCCTGCGCGTGGACCTCCACGCCCGGGTTGATGGAGAACAGGTCCTGGTAGGCCCCCGAATTGATGGTGCCGCGGGTACCGATGACGCCGACCCGCCCGTTACGGGTGGTGGCCATCGCCCGGCGCACGGCGGGCTGGATGACCTCGACGACGGGGACGTCATAACGCTCCCGCGCGTCGTGGAGAAAGGCCGCGGAAGCGGTGTTACAGGCGATGACCAACATCTTGCAGCCGCGTTCCACCAGTTCATCGGCGATACGGGTGGCGTGACTGCGGACCCGGGCGATCGGCAGGGGCCCGTAGGGTCCGTTGGCGGTGTCGCCGATGTAGATGATCGACTCGTGGGGCAGCTGGTCCATGATGGTGCGCGCCACGGTCAGCCCGCCGACACCGGAGTCGAAGATACCGATCGGGGCGGCGGGGTCGGTGCTCACAGAATCACTCACACCGACCCATGCTAGCCGCCGGAGCGGCAGGATCAGGGCGTGGTGGCACCCGCCGGGCGCAGGGCCGCGACGATCTTCCGCATGGCCGTGCCCAGCTGCGCGCCCTCCTCCGCGGTGAGGTTGTCGAAGACGATCCGGCGGACCTGCTCGACGTGCGCGGGGGCGGCGGCCCGGACCAGCGCCCGGCCGGCGTCGGTGAGTTCCGCGAAGGTGGATCGGCCGTCGGTGGGGTCCGGGGTCCGGCGCACCCAGCCCTGCTTCTCCAGGCGGGTGATCACCCGGGACAGGTGGGACAGCGTCATGTCGGACTGCGCCGCCAGGGCGCTCATCCGCAGCCTGCCCTCCTCCGCCATGGAGATCTGCGCCATCGCGAAGTGGTCATAGTGGCTGATCCCGAAGTCACGCTTGAGGTGGGCGTCCAGACGGGAGGGTAGCCAGGCGTGGAAGGACCACACATTCAGCCAGGTTTCGGCTTCTTGTTCATCGAGCCATTGCACGTTGTCTTCAATCACAGAAAGTCACCTTACGCTACAACTTAAGAAACTTTCTTAATTGGTATCATAGTTGTTTTTATTTGACCGAATTTCCCGCCACCCCGGTTAACCTGGACCTTTGTCCTAATTCAGCCTCCCCCGCCCAACTGTTTCTGCCGCTGCGCCCTCGTCAGGGCCAGGGAACCGTTCGAGGTGATGACCATGCCCGCCAGCACACCACCCACCGCGCCGAACAGGTGCGCCTGCCAGGAGACCCCCGGCGTCCCCGGCAACACCCCCCAGATCAGACCCGAATAGGCCATGCCCAGGAGAACGCCGATCGCCAGCTGCCCGATACTCCGGTTGAAGATGCCCCGCACCAGCAGGTAGGCCAACCAGCCGTAGACCAGCCCCGAGGCCCCGATGTGGTTGGTACCGACCCCACCGAAGAACCACACCCCGGCCCCACCGATGATCGCCACCAGGAACGTCACGCCCCACCACGCCCGGGCACCCGAGGCCCCGATGAGGAAGCTGAAGATCGCCCCGGGCACCGTGTTCGAGATCAGGTGACTGAAGTTCGCGTGCAACAGCGGTGAGGTGAACACGTGCCACAGCGAGCTGGTGTCCAGCGGGTTGATGCCGAAGGCGGTGAGCAGCCCCCCGAAGGCGAACGTGTTGACGACATGGACGATCCAGATGGCCACCACATAACCGGCCGCACAGGCCAGCCCCGTGCGGGAACGCTGCCGCCACGTCGGCGTCGGGGTGCGCTGCGGCGCTCGACTCCCCATCGGGGACAGGGGCGCGCCCGGGCCGGTGCCGGGACCGAAACCACCGGACAGGTTCCGCTCACGGCCCCGGTCCGGGTACTGGGGATACGGATCAGGGAAACTCATGATGCCCCCAGGGTAATACCCGGTGGCACCGGGCACCTGTCAATGGGCGGAAAGTCCGCTGTAGGTTTCCAACCCGTGGCCGGGTACCGCACAGACCACGGCGTCGACGATCGCCGCCGTGACCACCTCCGCGGCCACAGCGCTCAACTCCACCATCGTCGCCAGGTCCACTCCCCCGGCCCGCTCCGCGGTCGACATCGCGAACAGGGTGTCCCCGTCGAGCGGGGAATGCGCCGGCCGCACCGCCCGCGCCAGGCCATCATGGCCCACCATCGCCAGCCGTTTCGCCTGCGCACCACTCACCGGGGCGTCGGTGACCACCACCCCGATCGTCGTGTTGAGCTTCGCGCCCGGCGCGGCCAGCGCGCTCAGGCGTGCCGGGTCCACGGGCGGCCGGGTGGGGTCACCGTGGAGCAGACCGGTGAGGGGGTCGACGACCTCGCCGACCGGGTTGGCCACCACGCCCGCGGCCACGGTGTACCCCCCGACACTGCGGGAGGCCTGGCCGAAGCCACCGCGCAGCACCCCGGCGGTGGCTCCTGATCCGGCACCGACGCTGCCCGAGGTACGGTCCTGCCCGCCTGCCAGTGCCGCCCGGGTGGCCCGGGCGCCGTCAGCGGCGGTGGGTCGGTGGTCCGGGTCACCGACGAGCAGGTCGAAGATGACGGCGGCGGGCACGATCGGCACGATGGGGCCGCCCCGCCCCTCACCGAGGACGGGGAAGCCGTGTCCGGCCCGCTCCAGGACACCCATCGCACCGTCGGCGGCGGCCAGCCCGTAGGCGGAACCGCCGCTGAGCACGATGGCGTGGACACGGTCGACGGTGTTGTGGGGTTCGAGCAGATCCGTCTCCCGGGTGCCGGGCCCGCCGCCGCGCACATCGACGCCGGCGGTGGCACCCCGCGGGGAGCGGGCGAGGATGACGGTGACGCCGGTGTCACCGAGACCGGCGTGGCCGACGGCGATGCCGGGGACGTCGATGAGCGCCCCGCCGGGGGTCACGGGCCGACCAGGACGTCCAGCAGGCTGTCCTGGGCGAAGGCCAGCCATTCGACGAGGTTGTCGCGGTCCTGTTCCGCCGCCTCCCCACCGGCGACCCGGGCCGCGGCGATATAGAGACGCAGGTCGTTGAGGCCTGCGAGGAAGGCGTGTGCCTCCTGCTCGGTCAGGGAGATCTCCACGCCGCCGTCGGGGCCGAGCGCGTGGGTGATCACCTGCAGGTTCTCCAGTTTCCCCCGGGTGATATCGGATTCATGCAAACTACGCAGCAGAGAGGCGTCACCGTCGTACTCCTCATCGCCCTCACGCTGGAAATCAGGCAGCAGCCGGGCGAGGGAGGGGTCTTCCGGACCCTCCTTGTGGCCGGTGGGGATGCCGGTCAGCTCAGCGAGCTCGTCCTTGGGGGTGGCCTGGGCCCGGGCGATCAACGCCTCAGATACCGACGCGGTGAGGTCCCCGAGCACCTCACGTTCCATGGGTTCGAGCACCGTGCTGAACTTCGCGGCCCGCATGAGGCCTTTCTTCCTGCGCCACGCCTGCATGCGTCACGTCTCCCTTTTCTCCGGTCTAGCCTGCCTGCTGCATGGTGGCCCACAGGCCAGCCGTGTGCAGCTTCTTCACGTCACCCTCCACCTTGTCACGTTCACCGCTGGAGACCGCCGCCTTCCCCTCGTTATGGACCTCCATCATCAGCTCGTTGGCCCGCTTGCGGTCGTAGCCGAGCACCGTCTGGAACACGTACGTCACGTAGCTCATCAGGTTGACCGGGTCATCCCACACGACGCACATCCACGGGAGGTTCTCCGCGGTGGCGACATCGACCTCGAGTGCCTCGTCGAGTTCGGGGGTGGCCATCGGTGAGCTCATCGCCTGGACTTCATATGCACCTTTCATGTGGTTCAGCCTAGTCATCCTGAGGCTGGCCGGGTAGGTCACCTCGCTTCCCGCCCTCACGTCCCACCAGGCACGGTTGAACTAGGATGGGCAGGGTGAATCTCCTCCAGGCGTCCGCTCTTCCCCCCACCCGCTCGACGTCGTTGCTCACCGACAAATACGAGCTGACGATGCTGCAGGCCGCGCTGCGTGACGGCACCGCCCACCGGCCCTGCACCTTCGAGGTTTTCTCCCGCCGCCTGCCCAACGAACGCCGCTACGGTGTCGTCGCCGGCACCACCCGGGTACTGCGGGCCGTGCAGGACTTCGTCTTCACCGATGAACAGCTCGCCACCCTCGACTTCCTCGACGCCCGCACCCTCGACTACCTGCGCGACTACCGGTTCGCCGGTCAGATCGACGGTTACCGGGAAGGCGAGCTCTACTTCCCCTACTCCCCCATCCTCACGGTGCGCGGCACCTTCGCCGAGTGCGTCATCCTGGAGACGGTGATCCTGTCGGTGATGAACGCCGACTCCGCGGTCGCCTCCGCCGCCACCCGCATGGTCACGGCAGCCAACGGCCGACCGATCATCGAGATGGGATCCCGCCGCACCCACGAATACGCGGCCGTCACAGCCTCCCGGGCCGCCTACCTCGCCGGTTTCTCCGCCACCTCCAACCTGGAGGCCGCCCACCGCTACGGCATCCCCGCCTCCGGCACCGCCGCCCACGCCTGGACCCTGCTCCACATCAACGGGGACGGCACACCCAACGAGGCCGCAGCCTTCCGCTCCCAGGTCGAGACCCTCGGCGTCGACACGACCCTGCTGGTGGACACCTACGACATCACCCGCGGCGTGGAAACCGCCATCGAGGTCGCGGGGCCCGGCCTCGGCGGGGTACGCATCGACTCCGGTGACCTGGGTGTGCTCACCCACCGGGTGCGCCGCCAGCTCGACTCCCTCGGCGCCCACGACACGAAGATCATCGTCTCCTCCGATCTCGATGAATTCACCATCGCCGGCCTGCGTGGCGACCCCGTCGACGGCTTCGGCGTGGGCACCTCCGTGGTCACCGGCTCCGGAGCCCCCACCGCCGGACTGGTCTACAAACTCGTCGAGGTCGGCGGCCACCCCGTGGCCAAGCGCTCCCGCGGCAAGGCCATGACCGGCGGCACCAAGGGTGCCGCCCGCACCTACCGCGACACCGGCGTCGCAGTCGAGGAAATCGTCCACCCCTTCGGCACCCCGCCGCCGACACCCGACGCGGAGCTCACCACCAGGACCCTGACCATCCCCCTGGCCCGCGACGGCGGCGTCGTCGATGACCTGCCCACCCTGGAGGAATCACGCACCCACCTCGCCGAACAGCTGCGCACCCTGCCCTGGGAGGGATTGGCCCTATCGCGCGACGAACCCGCCATCACCACCCGATTCCACGGATTCCCGGACCCGAACACAGAGCAGGTACGGTAACTCCACCGTGTCAGAAGAAACCCTCTCCCACTCCACCGACGAACTCCTCTCCGCCGCCGTCGACGCCCTCGGCGGGACCCGGCGCGAGGGCCAGGTCGCCATGGCCGAGGCCGTCACCCGCGCCATCGAAACGGAACGTCACCTCGCCGTCCAGGCCGGCACCGGCACCGGCAAGTCACTGGCCTACCTCGTGCCCGCCATCCGGCACGCCCAGGCCACCGACACCACCGTGATCATCTCCACCGCCACGATCGCCCTACAGCGCCAGCTCGTCGACCGCGACCTACCCCGACTAGCCCAGGCCCTCGAACCACTGCTGGAGCGCGCCCCCACCTTCGCCATCATGAAGGGCCGCTCCAACTACCTGTGCATGAACAAACTCGGCCGCGAAGACGACCCGGAAGATGCACTCCTCGACGAATCCCAGGTCTCCTGGCTCGGCCGCCACATCGCCCGCGTTCACGACTGGGCCGGTGAGACCGAGACCGGCGACCGCGACGACCTCGAACCCGGCGTCCCCGACCAGGCCTGGCGGCAGGTCTCGGTCACCTCCCGCGAATGCCTCGGTGCCTCCCGTTGCCCCCACGGCGCGGACTGCTTCGCCGAACTCGCCCGCGCCCGCACCCACGACGTCGACGTCATCGTCACCAACCACGCCCTGCTGGCCATCGACGCCCTCGCAGACACCGACATCCTCCCCGCCCACGACGTCGTCATCATCGACGAAGCCCACGAACTCGACGGCCGCATCACCTCCGTCGCCACCGCCGAGATCTCCCCCACCGCCCTCCGCCTGGCCGCCAAGCGCGCCGGGAAGCTCGGTGCCGAGGGCCGCGACGAGCGGCTGGACAGCCTCACCGAGGATTGGGCGACCACCGCCGACTCCCTGTCCGACGGCCGGTGGACCGACCTTGACGCCGCGGCCCGCGGCAGCCTCTCCGCACTGCGTGACGGACTCTGGTCCTGTCGGGAGACCATCAGCCGTGCGCCCGAGGGGGAGGCAGCCAACGACCCCGAGAAGTTCGCCGAACGCCAGAACCTGGCCAACCACCTGCAGGAACTGCACGACGCCATCGTGCGCATCCTGGAGGTCTTCGACGAGACCGACGCCGCCGCGCAGAGCGACGTCGTCTGGCTCGACCGGGACGATCGTCGGGGTGATCTACTCACCGTGGCCCCACTGTCGGTGGCAGGTCTGCTCCACGAGCGGCTCTTCACGGACCAGACCGTGATCCTGACCTCCGCCACCCTGACCGTGGGCGGCAACTTCCAGGCCATGGCCGCCGCCTGGGGTCTCCCGACGGGAAGCTGGGACTCCCTCAACGCGGGCACCCCCTTCGATCCCCGAAAATCCGGCATCCTCTATACCGCCCAGCATCTGCCTCCGCCCGGCCGGGACGGTCTCGCCGACGAGACCCTCGATGAGATCCACGACCTGATCATGGCTGCCGGTGGGCGCACCCTCGGACTGTTCTCCTCCCGGCGTGCCGCCGAACAGGCCGCCGAGGCCATGCGGCTGCGGGTGCCCTTCGACGTGCTGTGCCAGGGGGAGGACACCACCGGCGCACTCGTCGACCGCTTCGCCCGCAACGAGAACGTCTGCCTGTTCGGCACGCTCACCCTGTGGCAGGGAGTGGACGTACCGGGCCCGTCCTGTTCGCTGGTGCTCATCGACCGCCTCCCCTTCCCCCGACCCGACGACCCATTACTACAGGCCCGCAAGGAGGCCGCCGACGCTGAGGGGCGCAGCGGCTTCATGGAGGTCGCCGCCACCCACGCAGCGCTACTCATGGCGCAGGGTGCGGGGCGTCTGCTGCGCTCGGTCGATGACCGGGGTGTGGTCGCCGTGCTGGACAACCGGCTGGTGACCAAGCGCTACGGAGGCTTCCTGCGGGCGTCGATGCCCGCCTTCTGGGAGACGCGGGACCCGTCGGTGGTGCGGGGCGCACTACAGCGGTTGGTGGCCCGCTGACCCGATAGGGTGGGATCATGTCCCGCAATCCCGTCCGCCAGAACTGTGCCCAGCCACACCAGTGTCCCGTGGGGGTGCGGTTGGAGGCCATGGCCCGGGCACCGCTCACCCGGGACCTCGACCCCTCCCGCCACCGCGCCCTGGACCGTTATCTCAGCGCCTGGTCGTGGTCCGAGGACGAGCCGATGGTGGTGGCCGGACAGGAGATCGGCGGCAGCTACCTCATCGTCTCAGGGCGGGCCAGGGTCACCCGGGACACCGCTGACGGGCGGGAGCTCACCATCGATATCGCCGCTCCCGGGGACGTGATCGGGCCGCTCCACACCCACCCCTCCCCGGCGACTGAATCAGCTTGGGCGATGGAGACCACCTGTGCCCTGTACCTGCCAGCTGAAGCCCTCGGTGAGGTCGTGGGCGAGTATCCCGAACTCGCCCTTGCCATCCTGCGCATGCAGCAGGATCGGCTGGCCCAGGCCCGCGAGCGGAAGATCGGTCAGGCCACCGGGAGCGTGGCCCAGCGGGTGGCCGCGACCCTGCAGGGCCTCGACCGCAGGCTCGGTGAGCTCCGCCCTGATGGATCCAGCCTCCTGCAGGTCAAACTGCGCCGCGATGACATCGCAGGTATCGCCGGCACCACCGTGGAGTCCACCTCCCGCACCATGACGAAGATGAAGCGCGACGGGATCATCGACGCCGGCCGGGAGTGGGTCGCCATCACTGACCCGGACGCGCTGGAGGACCTCATCCAGGGCAGGTGAGGAACTGATCAGCTGACTGGGGGGAAGGCACAGACGGTCAACGAATCCGGGGCCACCTCGGTGAAACCGGCGTCGCGCACGCGCACGGCCGTGGGATCCGCCGCGTGGCGGGCGAAGACCCCGGAAGCGACCTCACGGACGTTCAGGGCGAAGTCCTGTCCGGCCCAGTCCCGGATCCGGCTCAGATCCTGTCGGGCGGCAAGCAGCATGCTCGCGTGACCAACCTGGGCGGCCGCCTTGCCCAGGCTCATGCGTAGCCCGGCATCGATGAGGATGGTGGGCAGGGCGGGGTCCGGCTCACCCGGCCCGTCCTGGGGAAGTTCCGTCCCCTGGATCTGCAGCTTGCGCACCAGTGACGGGACCTGCGAGACCGCACTCGGGAGGAAGGCCCTGGCCGCGGCGCCGCTGGTCGCCACCGTGACCCCGGGCAGGTCCTGCACGTCGGTCCACTGCTTGTTGCGGGCCCGACGGGCGACCTTCCGGATCAGGTGGCCGTACCAGTTCTCCACGCTCTCCCGCCAGACCGGGTCGGTGGCCACGCGCTCGTCGAGGCAGGCCTTGACGACGGCGCGGGCGGCGGCCTCCAGTAGGTCAGTGCGGCGCGGCGGGTCCATCTTCGGGACGTGCAGGGCGATCTGCATTGCCTGCACGGTCTCCGGGCGGTCGGGGTCCTCGGAGTGCGGGCCCGAGGACATCCTCGTCACCAGCAGACCGTGGGTGAACGCCAACGGGTCCATCGTCCCGGTCACTGCTCCAGAGCGACCCGACGGTAGGTGCCGTCCTCCAGGTCGGAGGAGTCGATCTCCTCGCGCGGCACACCCAGCATGTGGAGCACCACGTCGAGGAAGGGGTAGCTGACGGAGGTGTCGGCGATCTCCCGCAACGCAGGCTTGGCGTTGAAGGCGATCCCCAGGCCGGCGGCCGAGAGCATGTCGATGTCGTTGGCACCGTCCCCCACGGCGACGGTCTGGAACATCTTCAGTCCGGAATCGGCAGCGAACTCGCGCAGCAGTTCCGCCTTTTTCGCGCGGTCGACGACCTCACCGGTGACGCGGCCGGTGAGCTTACCGTCGACGATTTCGAGGGTGTTGGCGCGGACGTAGTCCAGCTGCAGCTCCTCAGCGAGGTCCTCGAGAACCTGGATGAAACCACCAGAGACCACGGCGGTGCGGTAGCCCATCTTCCGCAGGGTACGGATGGTGGTGCGTGCTCCCGGGGTCAGGACAATGTCTGCGGCCACCTTGTCGATGACCGAGGCATCCAGGCCCGCCAGGGTGGCCACGCGCTCACGGAGGGACTCCTCGAAGTCGAGCTCACCGCGCATCGCACGCTCGGTGACCTCGGCCACCTCGGCTTCCTTGCCGGCGTGGGCGGCGAGCATCTCGATGACCTCACCGGTGATGAGGGTGGAGTCGCAGTCGAACATCACGAGACGCTTGGAGCGGCGCAGCAGGCCGGCGCGTTCGATGGCGATATCGACGCCCAGTTGGGGGGCGAGCTCGGCCAGCGCCTTACGCAGCGCCTGGCCGCCGCCCGGCTCCGGGTTCGGGATGGTGATGTACAGTTCCAGGCCGGTCACCGGGTAGTCGCTGATGCCACGGATGCGGTCAATGTTGGCATCGTAGTTGGCCAGCGTCTGGCCCACCGCGGAGATGTCGGTGGCGGTGACGGGGTTGCCCAGTACCACGGCGACGTGGGTGGAACGGGGCTGGGAAGCCGCCTCCAGATCCCCCACCTCCAGGGTCACGCGCTGACCGTACCCCCGGAGGGTTTCGTTCAGCCCCTCCAGGAGCTCCTCCTCCCGGCTGAGCTCGATGCCGACGAAGGCTGCGAGGGAGAGGAACCCACGGAACTGGGACTGCTCCACGTCGAGGAGCTGGATGTCGTGGGAGGAGAGGACGCGGAAGAAAGCTGCGCTGACACCGGGACGGTCCTTGCCCGTGATGGTGATGACCGCGGGATTGAGACCCTCTCGCAGGGTCACGGCCATCTCCGCCGAATCAGCTGAAATACCTTGGAATGCTCTGGGTTCAGTCACGCGGCCCATTGTCTCATGGGGTTAAGGAAGGGACGACATACCCCCGGTAGATGTTATCTACCGGGGGTATGTCGTAGTCAGGGGGATGAGTGTGGTCCCCTACTGCTTCTTGGACTCCCTGACCGCATGCGGGGAGGGGGTCTTCTGAAGTTCTGCACGCTCATCGTGGGCACCGACGTGCGCCTCGAGGCGCATGCGCTCGACCATGTGCGGGTAGTGCAGCTCGAAGGCCGGGCGCTCGGAGCGGATACGGGGCAGAGAGACGAAGTTGTGGCGCGGCGGCGGGCAGGAGGTGGCCCACTCAAGAGAGTTGCCGTAGCCCCACGGGTCATCGACGGTGACGATCTCACCGTAACGCCAGGACTTGAACACGTTCCACAGGAACGGGATGACGGAGGCGCCGAGGAGGAAGGAGAAGGTCGTGGAGATCTGGTTGAACAGCGTGAAGCCGTCCGTGTCCAGGTAGTCGGCGTAACGGCGCGGCATACCCATGTTGCCCACCCAGTGCTGGATGAGGAAGGTGCCGTGGAATCCGACGAAGGTCAGCCAGAAGTGGATCTTGCCCAGACGCTCGTCGAGCATGCGACCGGTCATCTTCGGGAACCAGAAGTACACGCCAGCGAAGGAGGCGAAGACGACGGTACCGAAGAGGGTGTAGTGGAAGTGGGCGATCAGGAAGTAGGAGTCAGCCAGGTGGAAGTCCAGCGGCGGGGAGGCCAGCATGATGCCGGTCATACCACCGAACAGGAAGGTGGACATGAAGCCCACCGCCCAGATCATCGGGGTCTCCCAGGAGATGTGGCCCTTCCACATGGTGCCGACCCAGTTGAAGAACTTCACGCCGGTCGGGACGGCGATCAGGAAGGTCATGAAGGAGAAGAACGGCAGCAGGACGGCACCGGTGACGAACATGTGGTGGGCCCACACGGCCATCGACAGCGCACCGATGGCCAGGGTCGCGAAGACCAGGCCGATGTAGCCGAACATGGGCTTACGGGAGAAGACCGGGATGACCTCGGAGATGACACCGAAGAACGGCAGGGCGAGGACGTAGACCTCGGGGTGCCCGAAGAACCAGAACAGGTGCTGCCACAGGATGGCACCGCCGTTGGCGGTGTCGAAGATATGGCCGCCGAGCTTACGGTCGTAGAGCACACCCAGCGCAGCGGCGGTCAGCAGCGGGAAGATCATCAGCGACAGGACGGCGGTGACGAAGATGTTCCAGGTGAAGATCGGCATGCGGAACATGGTCATTCCCGGTGCACGCAGGCACAGGATGGTGGTGAGCATGTTGATCGCGGAGATGATGGTACCGATACCGGTCATACCGACACCGATGATCCACATGTCGGCACCGATGCCCGGCGTATGCGTGGCATTGGAGAGCGGGGAGTACATGGTCCAGCCGAAGTCGGCTGCGCCACCCGGGGTGAGGAAGCCGGACAGCATGATGATGCCACCGAAGGTGGTGATCCACAGGCCGAAGGCGTTCAGCCGGGGAAAGGCAACATCCGGGGCACCGATCTGGAGCGGGAGCGCGAAGTTCGCGAAGCCCCAGACGATCGGGGTACCGAACAGCAGCAGCATCACAGTGCCGTGCATGGTGAACAGCTGGTTGAACTGCTCGTTCGACAGGAACTGCAGACCCGGGGTGAAGAGCTCCGCACGGATCAGCAGAGCCATCAGGCCACCGATAAAGAAGAAAGCGAAGGACATGATGATGTACATGATGCCCAACAGCTTGTGATCAGTAGTAGTAAGCATCTGCCAGGCCTTGGAGCCCTTACGCTCATGCCCGGAAGGTGCGGGACGTGAAGGTTCGACGTAATCGTCAAGCCTCGGCGCCACAGCGGTCATTCGATCCTCCTGACTACGAGACAATCCGGGCAGGCCGGACCATCAAGATTTACAACGTCTCATGATAGAGGACGCGTAAGAATTTTTTCCAGCCCGTACCGACTGGAGACACAGCTCAGTCTAACCCCCACCCCCCGGGTTCCCCCCACCAAAGGAGGGGGAATCATCCCCGCCCACGCTGATTACCAGCAAACAGAGCCCTCACAGTGACACAGAACACAGGGCCTGGTGGGTAGATCCGTGGGATCCGTGCCCGCGACCTGATGCCCACCACCCCCGGTAGGTATCAACCTTTCGGTTGGGCTGAGGGGCTGCGCCGGGTGGGAACACCATGCACCCCACCTCGCCGGCGCCTCCACCGTGGACCGGATTGGCCAGCGCCCCCGCTACGCACGCCTAATATATGCACGCGATTGAGGTGGATCGTCACACCGTCAACGCCGCACCGACGTCTGCGGTTCCCGTCCGCCCCCTCCCGCCCCTCCCCCACCGTCGGGGGGACGCCCCGGGGCCCGGGCAGCCGGGGAGCTATGAGGTGACACGAGGTGACCGCCATTCCACCGGATGGGGTGAACGTTAAGATGACCAATTATTATAGATAATAAGTTTCACCATCCGCCGTCGGCGGCCCGCCGTCTCCATCCCGCACCGTCCGACACACCATCGGTTTCGAGAAGAGGGCTCCCCACGATGTCCGCCAGCCACCAGTCCCCCGCCGCACCGCTTCTTGAGAGCGTGCTCGAGCAGCTCGGAAGCGACATCGTCGCCGGTGTCCTCGCGGAGGGAGAGACCTTCACCCTCCAGGACATCAGCGACCGCTTCGACATCTCTCGCACCGTGGCCCGCGAGGCGATGCGCGCCCTCGAACAGCTGGGCCTGGTCTCATCCTCCCGCCGGGTGGGCATCACCGTCCTGCCGCGCAGTTCCTGGGCCGTCTTCGACCCGGCGATCATCAACTGGCGCCTGCGCACCCCCGAGGAGCGACGCATCCAGCTACACTCCCTCAACGAACTGCGCATCGGGGTCGAGCCCCTCGCCGCCCGCAGCGCCGCCCGCAACGCAACCCCGGAGCAGCGCACCGAACTCGTCGAACTGGCCTCCCGCATGCGGGAACTCGGCAGCGGGGAGCACGGCGCCTCCGAGGACTTCCTCGACGCCGACGTACGTTTCCACGCACTCCTCCTCGAGATCTCCGGCAACGAGATGTTCGCCGCACTCGCCCCCAGCCTCCTCAACGTGCTGCGCGGACGCACCACCTTCGGCCTGCAGCCCCAACGGCCCGCATCCGACGCCCTGGAGGCACACGAAGCCCTCGCCCACGCCATCGCCGACGGCGACGAAGAGGCGGCCGAGGAACAGTCCCGCCGCCTCCTCACCGAGGTCCGTTCCTCCCTGCGCTGACTGTCGATGCCCCTCGATGCCGCGCGCCGCGGCGTCGAGAAGCGAAAAGGCCCGTACCCCGAAGTGGGGTGCGGGCCTCATCGCCTCTTAGAGGTCGGTCAGAGCATGCAGGAGACGCAGCCCTCGACCTCGGTGCCTTCCA
>CAZTIZ010000007.1:0-52401 GCA_964613845.1 uncultured Corynebacterium sp. | reverse complement strand
TAAAAGAAATACAATTCGAAATCACCAGATGACAATCGGAAAATCACTATATGAGGGAGCGGACAATGAGTACCTGGGATGCTGAGATCTTCGCGGAGGACGTCAACGAGGAATTCCTCGACGAGCTCAATGACCTCGACGCCGACGAGATCGTGGAGGGCATCCGGGACGCCTGCCTGTTCGCCCTGCGACAGGACAACGTCTCCCCGGATGAGCGGCTCAACGGGCTGGCTGCGGCAACCGTCGCCGCCATCTGGGCGGGAGCACCCTTCAGCACCGGTGAGGTCGCCGACGCGCACCCGTTCATCCGGCAGCTGATCGGCCAGGGGCCGGAGGACCTCAACGCCGCCGCGTCGGAACTACTGGAGACCGTGGAGACCGACGGGGACCTCGAACCCTTCCTGGAGGCTCTCACCTGAGGGCACGCTAGAGTTGGGGAGACAACTATCACGCGTTGACAGGAGTAATCCCCGAATGTCGCAGGTAATCGACCATAAGGTCGCAGATCTCACCTTGGCCGAGGCCGGCCGCCACCAGATCCGTCTCGCCGAGCACGAGATGCCCGGTCTGATGACTCTCCGTGAGGAATACGGCGATGAGCAGCCGCTCAAGGGTGCCCGCATCGCAGGATCCATCCACATGACCACGCAGACCGCCGTGCTCATCGAGACGCTGACCCACCTCGGCGCCGAGGTCCGCTGGGCCTCCTGCAACATCTTCTCCACCGAGGACGCCGCAGCGGCCGCCGTGGTCGTGGGTAAGAACGGCACGCCGGAGGACCTGCAGGGTGTCCCGGTCTTCGCCTGGAAGGGCGAGACCCTCGAAGAGTACTGGTGGTGCCTCAACCAGATCTTCTCCTGGGGCGAAGGCATCGAGCCCAATATGATCCTCGACGACGGCGGTGACGCCACGATGGCCGTCATCAAGGGCCGCGAGTACGAGCAGGCCGGTGTGGTCCCCGCCTCCCAGCCCGGTGACCCGGACGAGCAGATCGTCTTCCTGGACATGCTGCGGGAGACCCTGGCCCAGGACGCCACCAAGTGGACCCGCGCGGCCGAGGCCATCAAGGGCGTCACCGAGGAGACCACCACCGGTGTCCACCGCCTTTACCACTTCGCCAACGAGGGCACCCTGCCCTTCCCGGCGATGAACGTCAACGACGCCGTCACGAAGTCCAAGTTCGACAACAAGTACGGCACCCGCCATTCCCTGCTCGACGGCATCAACCGCGGCACCGACATGCTCATCGGCGGCAAGAGCGTGCTCGTGTGCGGTTACGGCGACGTCGGCAAGGGCTGCGCCGAGGCACTCGACGGTCAGGGCGCCCGCGTCAAGGTCACCGAGGTCGACCCGATCAACGCCCTGCAGGCACTGATGGACGGCTACCCGGTCGTCACCGTGGACGAAGCCATCGGTGAGGCCGACATCGTCATCACCGCCACCGGCAACAAGGACATCATCACCTTCGAGCACATGCAGAAGATGAAGGACCACGCGGTGCTGGGTAACATCGGTCACTTCGACAACGAGATCGACATGCACTCCCTGCTCCACCGTGACGACGTCACCCGCACGAACATCAAGCCGCAGGTCGATGAGTTCACCTTCGCCGACGGCAGCTCCATCATCGTGCTCTCCGAGGGCCGCCTGCTGAACCTGGGCAACGCCACCGGCCACCCCAGCTTCGTCATGTCCACCTCCTTCGCCGACCAGACGATCGCCCAGATCGAGCTGTTCACCAAAGCCGACGAGTACGACAACGAGGTCTACCGCCTGCCCAAGCACCTCGACGAGAAGGTCGCCCGCATCCACGTTGAGGCCCTCGGCGGCCAGCTCACCGAGCTGACCAAGGAGCAGGCCGAGTACATCGGTGTCGACGTCGCCGGCCCCTACAAGCCCGAGCACTACCGCTACTGATGATCGTCACCATTGAGGGAATCGACGGCGCCGGGAAGAACACGCTGGTCAGTAAGTTGACCGCCGAGGTGTCGGCCACTGTCCTGTCCTTCCCGCGCTACGGGGAGTCCATCCACGCCCAGCTCGCCGCTGAGGCACTGCACGGTCGGATGGGGGACCTCACGGACTCGGCCTACGCCATGGCGACGCTGTTCGCCCTGGACCGCCACGGCGCGCTCCCCGTCCTGGAGCGCTTCGTCGACTCCCCCGAGCTCCTGATCCTGGACCGCTATGTCGCCTCCAACGCGGCCTACTCCCACGCCCGGCTCGGCGAGGAATCCGTGATCGACTGGGTCCACGACCTGGAGTTCGGCAGACTCGGCCTGCCCCGGCCGGATCTGCAGGTGCTGCTGGACACGCCGCCGGACACGGCGTCGCAACGCGCACGGGGGCGGGCGGAGGCCGACGCCTCCCGCGCCCGCGACCGCTACGAACGCGACGCCGGCCTGCAGCAACGCACCCACGACGCCTACCGACGCCTCGCGGAGGACGGCTGGGCGGGGCAGTGGATGATTTCCACCGACCCGGCGGATATCCTGAAAGAAATCACTCTGAACAGGTAGGAGAACCCCATGGCAGCAAAGATTCTCGTTGTCGACGACGATCCCGCGATCTCCGAGATGCTCACCATCGTGCTGGAGTCGGAGGGGTTCGCACCGGTGCCGGTCATGGACGGCAACGAGGCGGTCGGGGCAGCGCGGGCACAGCAACCTGACCTGATCCTGCTCGACCTCATGCTGCCGGGGATGAACGGTGTCGATATCTGCCGGGCCATCCGCCTGGAGTCCTCGGTGCCGATCATCATGCTCACCGCCAAAACCGACACCGTCGACGTCGTGCTTGGCCTGGAGTCCGGCGCGGACGACTACATCACCAAGCCCTTCAAGCCGAAGGAGCTGGTGGCCCGCATCCGGGCCCGGCTGCGCCGCACCGACACCAGTCCCACGGAGATCCTGGAGGTCGGTGACCTGACCATCGACGTGCCCGAGCACACCGTCAAGCGCGGCGATGAGGAAATCGCGCTCACCCCGCTGGAATTCGACCTGCTCCTGGAGCTGGCCCGCAAACCGCGCCAGGTGCACACCCGCGAGGAGCTGCTGGAGACTGTGTGGGGCTACCGCCACGCCTCCGACACCCGCCTGGTGAACGTGCACGTGCAGCGTCTGCGCGCCAAGATCGAGAAGGACCCGGAGAACCCGCAGATCGTGCTGACGGTCCGCGGGGTGGGCTACAAGACCGGCACGGGGGAGTAGGACCGTTTTCACCGATCACATCCGCGGTCTCGGCGACCGCATCGCCGAGGCCTGGCGCACCTCGCTGCAGGTGCGCGTCATCGGCCTGATCTTCGTCGCCTCCAGTGTGGTCATGGGCATCCTCGCGATGGCCCTGATCTCGGTGGTTGCGCAGCGGCTGGTGGACACCAAACTCGATATCGCCAACGCCGAGATCGACCGGGCGCGCGTGGCCGTCGAGCGGCAGATCGACGCCACCGGCACCGGCAGCTCCCCGCAGGTGCGCATCAACTCGGCCCGGGCCTCACTGACCCAGCTGACCGCACAGTCCGGGGAGACCACCGCCGTCTACGAACCTGTGCTGGTGGTCGCGAACCCGGACGACACCACCATCAGCGCCCCCGAGGGGTACCGGGTTCCGGAGCGCCTGCGCCACTTCGTGAACGAGGGACAGATCTCGTACCAGTTCGCCACCACCGACCGGGCCGACGGTTCCACCTACAACGCCCTGCTGATCGGTTCCCCCACGGACACCGACATCCCGAACCTGCAGGTCTACCTCGTGCTGTCGATGGAGTCCGACGAGGCCACGCTGGCGTTGCTGCGTGGCCTGCTCTCCGCCGCCGGTGTGGTGGTCATCGTCCTGCTCGTCGGCATCGCCTGGCTGGCCACCCAACAGGTCACCGCCCCGGTCCGTTCCGCCTCCCGCATCGCGCAGCGGCTGGCCGCCGGCCATCTGCGGGAGCGCATGGCGGTCGACGGTGAGGACGAGATGGCCCGACTGGCGGTCAGCTTCAACACGATGGCGGATTCGCTGTCGAAGCAGATCCACCAGCTGGAGGAGTACGGCAACCTGCAGCGCCAGTTCACCTCCGACGTCTCCCACGAGCTGCGCACTCCGCTGACCACCGTGCGCATGGCGGCGGACATGATCGCCGCCGATGCCGATGAATTCGAGCCGCACACCAGACGTGCCACCGAACTGATGACCCGGGAACTCGACCGCTTCGAGGTTCTGCTGGGCGACCTGCTGGAGATCTCCCGCCACGACGCCGGCATGGCGGACCTGTCCACCGCCCGGCTTGATGTGCGCACCTGCGTGCACTCCGCCTGGGAGCAGACCTCCCACTTGGCGGAGCAGCTCGATGTCGAGGTGCGTTTCGAGGAGCCGGAGGATCCCGTGTGGGTCACCGGGGATTCCCGCCGGATCGAACGGGTCCTGCGCAACCTCATCGCCAACGCGATCGACCACTCCGAGGGTAACCCCATCGACGTCGTCCTCGCCGCCAATGGCGAAGCGGTGGCCATCACCGTCACCGACCGTGGCGTGGGACTGAAGGAGGGGCAGGAGGAGCTGGTCTTCAACCGCTTCTGGCGGGCCGACCCCTCCCGCGTCCGGCACTCCGGTGGCACCGGCCTGGGCCTGGCCATCGCCCGGGAGGACGCTGTCCTCCATGGTGGCAGCCTCGACGCCGTCGGTAACCCCGGGGTCGGTTCCCAGTTCCGGCTCGTCCTGCCCCGCGAACCCGAACACAAATACCAGGAGATCCCGCTGGAACTGGAGGCACCCCTATGATCCGAGCCCTGCGCACCGGCCTGGCCGTCGGCGTGGTGAGCGCCCTGCTGGCCGGCTGCACCGCCCTGCCCGCGGACACAGACCCGCACGCCCTGCGCTCCTTCGAGCCGGGTCAGATGGAGGACCCGGATCTGGGGCCCCTGCCCGACCGGGAACCGGACCTGCTGCTGCGTGACTTCTACACCGCCTCCGCCCACCCCCGCCAGCAGTTCACGGCCGCGCGCTCCTTCCTCACCCCGGATGCCGAGGAGGAGTGGGACCCGTCGACGGAGACCCTCGTGGTGGACCGTTTCGACATGGCCACCCAGCCCGAATCAACGTCCTCGCGCCGGATTTTCAGTGTCCGGGGTAACGTCATCGGTCAACTGCGTACCGGCGGTGCCTATGAGCCGGAGAACGGCGCCTATGAGGCGACGATCGAGATGGAGCAGGTGGACGGGGAGTGGCGGATCTCCTCCCTGCCTGAGGGGGTGGTCTTCGAGCGCACGGAACTACGCAACCAGTTCCACCCCCAGAACCTCTACTTCTTCGATCCCTCCAACCAGGTGCTGGTCAGCGACCGCCGCTGGGTCTTCTCCGACACCGGTTCGCTGGATTCCGTCCTGATCAGCCTCATGATGCAGGGCCCCTCCCGGGTCCTGGAGCCGGGCGTCAACGACTTCCTGCCCCCAGAGGCCACCTTCGCCGGCGTGGACGAGGAGGGCACCTACCGGTTCACCGGTTTCAGCGGGCTGGACAGGGAGCAGCGCATCCACTTCGCCGCCCAGCTTGTGTGGACACTGGCCACGGCCAACCTCCCGGGGCCCTATACGGTCACCGTGGACGGCTCCCCCATCGCCGAGGGCTACGAACAGCTCAGCATCGACGACTTCGCCGACTTCAACCCGCAGATCGGCTCCACCACCATCGCGCCGCTCTATGCCCTGACTGACGGGCGGGTCTACCGGGTCACCGCCGATGTCGCCCAGCCGGTCGAGGGTGATCTCGGCAGCATGGGGGGGCTGGAGTCGGTGGACATCACCGCCGAACGCACCTCCGCCTCCGTGCGCCGGGACGGTGAGGAGTCCGTGCTCGTCCTCGGTGGGCTGGACCCGAGCATCGGGGCGGTGGAGTCCCTGCGTGGCTCCACCCTGACCCGGCCCACCTTCGAGTACAGCTCCACTGCACTGTGGACGGTGGTGGACGGTGCCACCGTCGTGCGCACGGTGCGCTCCTCGGCCACCGGGGAGTTCGTCCAGTCCGAGGTCGAGTCCTCGGCCCTCGCCGACCTCGACGGTGAGATCTCCGTACTGCGGCTCTCACGCACCGGCGTCCGTGCAGCGCTGATCATCGACGGTCGCGTCCACACCGCCGTGGTCACCCGCTCCGGGCCGGGTGAGCGTCGGCTCGTGAACATCCAGGAGGTCACCCCCCAGCTGGGCGGCACGGCCCTGGCGCTGGACTGGCAGCCGGACGGATCGATCCTGGTGGGCACCTCATCCCCGGAGACCCCGGTCTGGCGGGTGGAGCAGGATGGTTCGGCTGTCTCCTCCCTGCCGTCGGGCAACGTCTCCGCCCCGGTGGTGGCGATCGCCGCCTCCCCGAGCACCATCTATCTCACGGATTCGCAGTCGGTGCTGCAGCGCCCGGCCGTAGGGGAGGACTCCGGTTTCTGGCGTGAGATCCCCGGCCTGCAGGGGGTACGCTCAGCGCCGATCGTCGCCAACTGATGGAGCTGTTCCTGCCGCGCCGCTGCGCCGGCTGCAGCACCCCGGGGGAAATTCTGTGCCCCATGTGTCGACACCGGCTACGTCGTCCCCCGCAGCGGGTCTTTGCACCGGTGGACACCCACGTCCCGGTCTTCTCGTTGGGGGAGTACGCCGGCACCCACCGCAGCGTGGTGCTCGCCATGAAGGAGCGTGGCAACCTCGCGGTGCGTCGGCCGGTGGGGGCGGTGCTGGCGGCCGCGGTGCTGCACCTGCAGGCCCGGGGCGAGCTGCCGGAGGCGGTGACCCTCGTGCCGGCGCCTACCCGTGCGCGGTCAGCACGCCTGCGCGGCGGGGACCACATCACCGACCTGTGCCGGGCCAGCGGCCTGCCCGTCACCCCCGCGCTGCGCCATGCCCCGACGGTCGCTGACCAGGTGGGACTCGATGCTTCCTCGCGTCGCCGTAACCTCGCTGGCCGGGTGCAGCTGACCACCCGCCCCACCTCACCCATCCTGCTCATCGATGATGTGGTCACCACCGGGAGCACGGTGGCCGCCTCGGCTGAGACACTGATCTCCGCGGGTGGAACGGTGGTCGGGGCGCTGGTGCTGGCGCATGCCTGAGCGGGCTTAAAGTGTGGTCCAATGTCCCCGCGATTTATGGCTGGATGTACGATGGAGATACAAGTTGCCCCACCTATTCAGGGAGGAAGCAGATGACCACACCTGCTGAAAACACCGACGTCCTGCGCCCCGAGACCCAGGTCTCCATCACCGGTCGTAATGTCGAGGTGCCCGAGCATTTCGCCGATCGTGTGCACACCAAGCTCGCCAAGATCGAGCGGCTGGACTCCACCCTGACGTTCTTCCACGTGGAGTTGCAGCACGAGCCGAACCCGCGCCGCGACTCGGAGTCCGACCGGATCCAGATCACCGCCACCGGTAAGGGCCACATCGCCCGCGCCGAAGCCAAGGAGGACAGCTTCTACGCGGCCCTCGAGACCGCGCTGGCCAAGATGGAGCGCTCGCTGCGCAAGGTCAAGGCACGTCGTTCCATCGCGCGTTCCGGCCACCGTGCCCCGCAGAGCACCGGTCAGGTCGCCGCGGAGCTTGTCGCCGAGGCGGAGAAGGCCAAGGCTGAGCAGGGACAGTACGATGTTGACCCCTACGCGGACTCCGTCGAGGAGATCATCCCGGGCAAGATCGTGCGCACCAAGGAGCACTCGGCCACCCCGATCAGCGTCGATGATGCGCTCTCCGAGATGGAGCTGGTGGGCCACGACTTCTACCTCTTCGTCAACGAGGAGACCGGTCGTCCGTCCGTGGTGTACCGTCGCCACGCCTTCGACTACGGCCTGATCTCGCTGGCCGAGGAGAAGTAAGGTTCCACCGTTCCGACGGTGAATCCTCTGAACCGCCGCCCGTCCCGGGTGGCGGTTCTTCTGTGCGCGTACACTGTTCGGGAAGATCCCTGTTTTTCTCCAACTTAAGGACGACTGCACGTGTTTGGACTGTCCAAGCTGCTCCGGGCCGGTGAAGGACGCACCGTCAAGCGACTGAAGAAGATCGCCGAGGACGTCCTCGCCCTGGAAGCCGACTATGAGGCGCTGACCGATGAAGAACTCAAGGCCAAGACCGTCGAGTTCCGGGATCGGCTGGCCAGGGGCGAGGAGCTCAACAGCATGCTGCTGGAGACCTTCGCCACCGCCCGGGAGGCCTCCTGGCGGGTGCTGGGACAGAAGCACTACCTGGTGCAGATCATGGGTGGCGCGGCCCTGCACTTCGGCAACGTCGCAGAGATGCGCACCGGTGAGGGCAAGACCCTGACCTCGGTGCTGCCGGCCTACCTCAATGCCCTGACGGGCAATGGTGTCCACATCGTCACGGTCAACGACTACCTGGCCAGGCGTGACGCCGAGATGATGGGTCGCGTGCACCGTTTCCTGGGCCTGGAGGTGGGCGTGATCCTCTCCGAGCTCCGTCCCGAGGAACGCCGGGCCGCCTACGCAGCCGACATCACCTACGGCACGAACAACGAGCTGGGCTTCGACTACCTGCGCGATAACATGGCCCGCTCGCTCAACGATCTGGTGCAGCGCGGGCACCACTACGCCATCGTCGATGAGGTCGACTCCATCCTCATCGACGAGGCCCGTACCCCGCTGATCATCTCCGGGCCCGTCGACGGTTCCTCCCAGTTCTACAACGTCTTCGCGCAGCTGGCCCCGCGCATGCGGGAGGGCATCCACTACGAGGTCGACCAGCGCAAGCGCACCGTCGGCGTCCTGGAGGAGGGCGTGGCGCACGTCGAGGATCAGTTGGGTATCGACAACCTCTACGCCCCCGAGCACTCCCAGCTGGTGTCTTACCTCAACAACGCCCTCAAGGCGAAGGCGCTGTTCACCCGCGACAAGGACTACATCGTGCGCAACGGTGAGGTCATGATCGTCGACTCCTTCACCGGTCGTGTGCTGGCGGGGCGCCGCTACAACGAGGGCATGCACCAGGCCATCGAGGCGAAGGAGGGGGTGGAGATCAAGAACGAGAACCAGACCCTGGCCACCGTCACCCTCCAGAACTACTTCCGGCTCTACGACAAGCTCGCCGGTATGACCGGTACCGCCGAGACCGAGGCCGCCGAGCTCCAGCAGATCTACCGGCTCGATGTCGTGCAGATCCCGACGAACCGTGCCAACCAGCGTGAGGACCTCATCGACCGCGTCTACAAGACCCAGGAGGCCAAGTTCGCGGCCGTGGCCGAGGACGTGGCCGAGCGCGTCGAGCGTGGCCAGCCCGTCCTGGTGGGTACCACCTCCGTGGAACGCTCCGAGTATCTCTCGCAGCTGCTGCAGAAACGTGGCATCGCCCACAAGGTGCTCAACGCCAAACATCACGACAAGGAGGCCGAGATCATCGCCCAGGCGGGTCTGCCCGGTGCGGTGACCGTCTCCACGAACATGGCGGGCCGAGGCACGGACATCGTGCTCGGCGGTAACCCCGACATCATCTGTGACCTCAAGCTGCGGGAACGTGGTCTGGACCCCTTCGAGGACGAGGAGGCCTACCAGGCCGCGTGGGATGAGGAACTGCCGAAGGTCCGCGCCCGGGCGGCGAAGCTCGGCGACGAGGTCCGGGAGGCCGGCGGTCTCTACGTGCTGGGTACCGAGCGTCACGAGTCCCGGCGCATCGACAACCAGCTGCGTGGTCGTTCCGGCCGACAGGGCGATCCGGGTACGACCCGGTTCTACCTGTCCATGCGCGATGACCTGATGGTGCGTTTCGTGGGGGCCGCCATGGAGAACATGATGAACCGCCTCAACGTGCCCGATGATGTGCCGATCGAGGCCAAGATGGTCACCAACTCCATCAAGGGCGCGCAGACGCAGGTGGAGAACCAGAACTTCGAGATGCGCAAGAACGTCCTGAAGTATGACGAGGTGCTCAACGAGCAGCGCAAGGTCATCTACGCGGAACGTCGGGAAATCCTGGAGGCCAAGGACATCAGCTCCCACATCGGCAACATGGTCGACGAGACCATCGGTGCCTACGTCGACGGTGCCACCACCGTCGGCTACGTCGAGGACTGGAACCTTGACGAGCTGTGGAACGCCCTGGAGGCCCTCTACGGTCCGACCTTCGGTTGGCAGGAGCTTCTCGAGGGCACGAAGTACGGCAGCTCGGGCGAGCTCAGCCCGGAGGACCTGCGCGAGGCCCTCATCGCGGACGCCCGCGCCCAGTACAAGCAGCTGGAGGACAATGTCTTCGCCATCGGCGGGGCCGCCCAGATGCGCAATATCGAGCGGCAGGTCATCCTGCCGGTCATCGACACCAAGTGGCGGGAGCACCTCTACGAGATGGACTACCTCAAGGAGGGCATCGGCCTGCGTGCCATGGCACAGCGCGATCCGCTGGTGGAGTACCAGAAGGAGGGTGGCGACATGTTCAACGCCATGAAGGACGGCATCAAGGAGGAGACCGTCCGACAGCTGTTCCTGCTGCGCAGGCAGTTCGAGCCGAAGGGGGAGGGCCAGCAGGTCGCGGCCCCGGCGGCGGCCCCGGCCGTCGATCAGGCCGGGGGCCGTGCCCAGCAGGCCTGACCGGCCGGCTGTCACATCACCCGGAAGCTACCGAGCCGGCCCTCGCTGATCCGGGCCACGAAGGCGTGGGTGCGGCCAGCCGCCACAGCGGTGCCGAAGGCCTCGCCGTCGGCCCGGGTGTGCAGGGAGACCAGTCGCACGGGGGCCGGGGGCCGCCCGGCCCGTTCCCGGCGTCGGGCGGTGACATGGACGCGCACGGGGGCGTCGAAGAGTCGGCGCGTGAGCTGATGTAGCGGACGCATGCCGAATGCCGTCTCCAGGGCGACCTGGATGAGGCGTGCGGCGGTGTGTCTCTCCCCGGGCTCCGGTGGGGGAGGGGTCGGTGGTGGGGGGCCGGGGTCGGGGATCAGCACCTTCAGGTGCGTGTATCCGGGAACTGGGGTCAACATGGCTGCTCCCTGAAGAAGGCCTCGGGACAGACGCTGTTCGGGCTGGGTATCATTGTGACACGTCATGGCCCCTCACGGGGATCGGGAAAGAAGAGTTGAGGAGTTAGCGAGTGCGTGGACTGATTGTCGACTATGTCGGAGTACTGGACGGTCCGGAGGAGGACCAGCGTCGGTGGCGGAATCTCTTCGCCGCCGCACGCGCCAACGGCGTGGGCACCGCCATCCTCTCCAATAACCCGGGTGGGGCCGAGGCGGAGGAGATCCGCGAGTGGGAGTACCGGGGCATCGTCGACGCGGTCCTGATCTCGGGTGAGATCGGGGCGGAGAAGCCGGAGCCGGAGGCCTTCGCCGCGGCGGCCGCCGCCATCGATCTGCCGGTCAATGACTGCGTCATGGTCGACGACTCCATCCTCAACGTCCGCGGCGCCGTTGAGGCAGGTCTGGTGGGTGTGCTCTACCAGGTCTTCGACCGGGCGGTCATCGAGGTCTGCTCCATCTTCGACATCGAGGGCGAGTTCTAGTCGTGCGTGTCTACCTACCCGCCACCTTCGCCATGCTCGCCGACCTCAACGAGACCGGGGTGGTCCACGCCCGGTCGGGATGGGGTTTCGCACTCACCCCCGCGCTGAGCGAGTTCTACACCTCAGGGGACGAGGAGGAGATCGCCTACGCTGCTTTCCTCGATGCCTCCGCGGCCTCCCTGCGCCTGCTGGGGATCGGTGACGAGGAGACCTTCCCGTACCGTCGGGTGGTTCTGTCCGTCGATCTCCCGGACACGTCCGTGACCCTCATGCCGGATATGGGGGAGAGCGTGGTTCGGTTGGACCCGGCGCAGGTGGCGGTGGATGACGTGGCGGCCATCCACATCGACATCGAGGAATCGGAGGAGGCCACCCGGGCCGCCATCGAGGCGATCGACGCGGCCGATCTGGGTGATGAGGATGCCGAGTTGGCCGTCGGTGACGCACTCGACAACTTCATGGCGTTCTACGACCGGACCGAGCTGCCCTTCCTCATCGAACTGCTCTGATCCCCCCGCCCTCCCGACACGCCGGAGGGAGGATGGACAATTAAGTTACGGTAACGTAATCTACGGCACCGTAAGGTAATTGACCCATCAGGAGGGGACGTTGTCCACCCACCACAGATCCGAGTCTCCCGACGCGCTGTCGCGGGTACGGGGCGTCCTCCGGCGCTTCACCACCCCGCTGCTGCCGGACGACTACACCATGCTGCTCAATCCGCTGTGGTCACGGCGGGAGCTGCGGGGCCAGATCGAGTCCGTCCAGCGCCACCCCGATGACACTGTCCACCTGGTCATCCGGCCGGGTTGGGGGGTGCCGGTGGATTTCCACGCGGGCCAGTATATCGGGGTCGGCGTGCAGATCGATGGTCGTTACACCTGGCGCAGTTACTCGCTGACCAACACGCCCCACACCCGTGACGGCCTGTTCTCCATCACCATCCGGGCGGTGGAGAAGGGCAGGTTGTCCAACCACCTGATCGGCACCGCCGAGCCCGGCATGACCGTGCGGCTGGCCGCCCCCGCCGGTGATTTCCATCTCACCGACCCGCTGCCGGAGAAACTGCTGTTCCTCACGGCCGGCTCCGGCATCACCCCGGTGGTGTCCATGCTGCGGGCGCTGACGGATCTGCGGGAGACCACCGATATTCAGGTTGTGCACTCCGTGCGCCGCCGGGAGGACCTGATCTTCGATGAGGTCCTGGAGGACTTTGCTGCGACGGTCCAGGTCACCTCAGAGGATGGCCGGGTCACCCCGGAGGTCCTGGAGAGGCTGGTGCCGGACGTGTCCGAGCGGGTCATCTACGCCTGCGGTCCGGCCACGATGCTCGACCAGTTCGAGACCTGGGCCGGGGAACGGGAACTGGAGATCCGCACCGAGCGTTTCACCCTGGACCGCGCCTCCGACGCCCGGGGCGGCACCATCACCTTCGGTACCCGCGGCTCCACTGCGGCCGACGGCGCGACCACCATCCTGGAGGCCGGCGAGGCCATCGGCATCCAGATGCCCTTCGGCTGCCGCATGGGCATCTGTCAGACCTGCGTGCGACAGTTGACCGACGGTCACGTCCACGATCTACGCAGCGGCGACACCCACCCGGCCGGCACCCGCATCCGTACCTGCGTGTGCGTCGCCTCGGGTGACATCAGCATCGACGTTTAAGGGGTAACCACTCTCATGGCAATCGACAACATCCAGGCGTACTCCCACCTCACCGACGAGGACATCAGGGAGATCGGGCGTCGACTCGACGCGATCAAGGAAGAGTACGAGGCGGACCTCGGGGAGACTGATGTCCGTTACATCAAGGGCCTGATCCGTACCCAGCGCTACATCGAGGTCGCCGGCCGTCTCACCCTCATGTTCTCCAACCGGAAGCCGTTCTGGCTCGCCGGAGTCGGCCTGCTCTCGCTGTCCAAGATCCTGGAGAACCTGGAGATCGGCCACAACGTCATGCACGGCCAGTGGGACTGGATGAACGACCCGGAGATCCACTCCACCACCTGGGAGTGGGACAACGTCTGCCCCAGCTCCCAATGGATGCACACCCACAACTTCACGCACCACAAGTACACCAATATCGTCGGCATGGACACCGACGTCGGCTACGGGATCCTGCGCGTGACCCGCGATCGTCGGTGGACGCCCATGCATGCGTTCCAGCCCGTCATCAACCTCACCCTGGCCTCGCTGTTCGAGTGGGCCGTGGGCTTCTACGACGTCGAGCTGGGCCGGGTCGCAGCCGGCCGCGCCACCTGGCAGGAGACCGCCCCGAAGTTCTGGGAGACCATGCGTAAGGCGGGCTCCCAGGGGCTGCGTGACTACGTGCTCTACCCGGCCCTGTCGGGACGCAACTTCGTGCCGACCCTCACCGCGAACGCCACCGCCAACGTGATCCGTTCCGTCTGGGCCTACGCGGTGATCTTCTGCGGGCACTTCCCGGATGAGGCCGAGACCTTCACCAAGAAGCAGTATGAGAACGAGACCCGCGACGAGTGGTACCTGCGCCAGATGCTCGGTTCCGCGAACTTCCGCGGCGGTAAGATCCTCACGATCCTGTCAGGCAACCTCAACAACCAGATCGAGCACCACATCTACCCGGACATGCCGTCGAACCGCCTGGGTGAGATCGGCACGAAGGTTGAGGCGCTGTGCAGGGAGTATGACCTTCCCTACAACACGGACTCCTTCACGGCCCAGCTGCTCAAGGTCCAGCGCACCCTGCTGAAGCTGACGCTGCCCAACAAGTTCCTGGCCGCCGATCCGGACAACGCCCCGGAGGTCCGCTCCAACCGTGCCTTCGAGCACTACCCGGAGGTCGAGGAGCAGCTGTGGGTGGGGGAGCGCAACGGTGAGCGCTCGGGCCTGCGCACCGGCCTGAAGCTGCTGAAGAAGCTGCGTCCCACCGTTACCGAGGCTGTCCTCAACTTCTCCGGTCGGACCCCGGGGCGTCGGGGGTAGGTCCCCCGGACATCTCCCCGGTCCAGAAGGCCTGGGTCATGGGCCAGGTGATTTGCTCCCGGTCCGTGATCACGCCCCACCCCCGAACGGTCAGGGCAGCGACCACCACGGCGATGAACACGGGCAGGTAGCCCTGGGCCTCCAGGTCGGTGAACTCGATGGCGGCAATCATGCCGAACAACGGTGCCGACATCGACGTCGAGAGGAAGGCCGCCGCCCCCAACAGGGCGAAGGCACCCGCGGCGATGCCCAGCATCGGCCCCAGGAGCGTGCCGACGATCCCGCCCACCAGCGCCCCCAGCGCAAACGCCGGTAGCAGCGTGCCCCCCACGGTGCCGACCCGGAAGGCCAGCAGGATCACGAAGGCCCGCAGGACCGCGATGAGCAGGAGCATCTGTAGGGTCGACCCCTCGCCGAGCACGGTATCGGAGGTCCAGCGGGCGTTCGGGGCCACCTGCGGCACCAGGTAGACGATGCCCGCGATGAGGAGAAACCCCCCGGGCATCTGCCACAGGATGCCCGCCCCCCGGGGCGCGGCCTTGACCATGCGGTTGGCGGCCTGACTGAACCAGTGCCCCAGCAGGCCCGCGATGGCCCCGATGATCACCGCCGCCAACAGCATGGTGGGGGCCTCGGTGAGCTGGACGGTGTGGAAGACCGGGGGAATCTCCACCAGCAGCCCGGTGGTCGCCACCGCTGTTGCGGTGGTGAGCATGGTGATGACCACGGTGCGGGTGGACATCTCCACCAACAGGATCTCCAGGGCGAACAGTGCCCCGGCCAGCGGCAGATGGAAACTGGCGCCGATGCCGGCCCCCGCGGCTGAGGCCACCAGGATCCGTTGGGCGTCGAGGTCGAGCCGCAGCCAGGAGGAGAATCGTTCGGCCACCAGGCTGCCACCGAGCCGTGGGGCGTTCTCCTGGCCCACCGGGGCTCCCGCCGCGACGGTACTCACCTGCAGGAAAGCGGACAGTGTGCTCTCCAGGAAGGGCATCTTCCGCCCCTGCAGTGCCCCGACCACCGAGACCTGGGGGCGCCCGAAGCGGTTGAGCAGGTACCAGGCCCAGGAGGTGAACAGCCCGAGCACGATGAAGGTCACGGCCAGACGGAGGGGACTGGCGGTTGCGGCGGGACTGGGCGAGGCGAAGTGGTCGGTGCCGTAGACCAGCCGTTCCACGCCGATGACCGCCCAGTTCAGCCCTGCGACGAACAGGCCGGTGAGGACACCGGTGATGAGGGCTAAGACAGCGAGCCGGTTGAGCGGGATCCGGGTGACCGGGAGCCGTTGGGGAGGCAAGTCTCTCCTATTCCCAGTCCACGTTGGTGCGCAGTGCCTCCAGCAGCTTGCGCACCGCGCCCGCCCGGCGGCCACTGGCGCCCGTCAGCTCATCCAGGGCGCACTCGGGGTCGGCGGGCGGACCCATGTGGGTGCAGCCGCGGGGGCAGCTCTCCGCGGCGGCGGCGAGATCGCCGAAAACACCCACCACGGTATCGGCGTCGACGTGCGCGAGGCCGAAGGAGCGGATGCCGGGGGTATCGATGATCCAGCCCGCCAGCCCCTCGCCCAGACGCAGGGCGACGGACTGGGTGGAGGTGTGGCGACCCTTGCCCACGCCGGAGACCTCCCCGGTCTCCCGTTCCGCATCGGGCACCAGCCGGTTGACCAGGGTGGACTTGCCGACACCGGAGTGGCCGATCAGGGCGGTGACATGACCGTCGATCAGTTCCCGGACCTGGGTGAGGTCGTCCTGCACACCGGCGGTGACGACGGTGACGTCGAGGTCGGCGAACTCGGCGGCGAACTCGGCGGGATCGGCCAGGTCCGACTTGGTCAGGCAGATGATCGGCCGGATCCCGCCGACGAAGGCCGCCACGAGCGCGCGCTCGACGAAACCCGAGCGCGGCGGCGGATCGGCCACCGCCGCGACGATGAGCAGCTGGTCGGCGTTGGCGACCACGATGCGTTCGTAGGGGTCGGTGTCGTCGGCGGTACGGCGCAGCACCGAGGTGCGCTCGGCCAGCTTCACGATGCGCGCCAGCGTGCCCTCCCGACCGGAGGTGTCGCCGACGACGCCCACGCGGTCGCCGACCTCGATGGCGGTGCGGCCCAGTTCCCGGGCGCGCATGGTGACGATGGTGTCCTCGCGGCCGTCGATGACCACCCCCCAGCGCCCCCGGTCCTTTGTGACGACCATGCCGAACTTGGCGTCGTCGTGGCGGGGGCGGTCCTTGGTGCGGGGGCGTGAGCCCCGGCCGGGTCGGATGCGGACGTCAGATTCGTCCCACTCGCGTCTAACCATTGACCATGTCCGTCCACATGTCCTCGAAGCCGGGCAGCGTCTTGGAGGTGGTCTGGATGTTCTCCACCTCCACCCCGGGCACGACCAGGCCGATGATGGCACCTGCGGTGGCCATCCGGTGATCCGCGTAGGAGTGCCACTGGCCGCCGCGCAGCGGGGTCGGCCGGATGAGTAGGCCGTCGGCGGTCTCCTCGCAGTCACCGCCGAGCCGGTTGATCTCGGTGCTCAGTGCGGCCAGCCGGTCGGTTTCGTGCCCGCGCAGGTGGCCGATGCCCAGCAGTTCGGACCCGGAGGTGGCCAGGGCGGCCAGGGCGGCGACGGTGGGGGTCAGTTCACCGATATCGGACATATCCAGGCGCACGCCGCGCAGCTGCCCTCCGGTCGGGCCGGTGACCTGCAGATCATGGCCGGGGCCGCTGTCGGCGACGATGAGCTCGACCTCGCAGCCCATCATCTCCAGGATGGGGCGGATGCTGTCACCTGGCTGGGTGGTCGTGGCCGGCCAGTTGCGGATGCGCACCGTGCCGCCGGTGACGGCTGCCGCGGCGAGGAAGGGCGTGGCGTTGGACAGGTCGGGTTCGATGTGCCAGGTCCGGCCCTGGATGGGGCCGGGATGGACGGTCCACTCGTTCTCGGATTCCTCGACGGTCACGCCCGCCTGCCGCAGCATGTCGACGGTCATCTCGATGTGCGGCATGCTCGGCAGCCTGCCGCCGGTGTGGCGGATGGTGATGCCGCGGCGGAAGCGGGGGGCGGCGAGCAGGAGTCCGGAGACGAACTGCGAGGAGGCGGAGGCGTCGACCTCGACCCGGCCACCCTCGGGGACGCCGTCGGCGTGGACGGTGAAGGGCAGTGTGTCACCCTCGACGGACACCCCGAGGTGGCGCAGGGCGTCGAGGATGGTGGACATGGGGCGCACCCGGGCCTGCGGGTCCCCGTCGAAGACGACGGTGCCCTCGGCGAGGGCGGCCACCGGGGGCACGAACCGCATGACGGTGCCGGCCAGACCGCACTCGATCTGACCTCCTCGCAGGTCGCCGGGCTCGACGTGGACCACACCTCCCGTCTCGTGGATCTTCACGCCGAGGCCACGCAGTGCCTCTGCCATGAGGTCCGTGTCACGGGAGTTCAGGGCCCCCTCGATCACGGAGGGGTAGTCGGCGAGGGCGGTGAGTATGTAGGCACGGTTGGTGATCGACTTGGATCCGGGGACGTGCTGGGTCCACGAGAGGGGACCACGTGCTGTGGGGGCGGGCCAGAAGACGGTCATGGAGTCCATAATAGAGGTCATGTGTGGACGCTTCGTTCTCTTCACCACCGCTGAGGCTCTGTTGACCGCGGTCGGAGGCCTCCCCGGCGTCACCGACGTTCAGGCACCGCAGGGCACACCGGGTCCGCGCTACAACCTCGCGCCGACCCAGCCGGTGCCCGTCGTGCGTGTCGACGGCACCACCGCGCGGGTGGACCCCGCCCGTTGGGGCCTGCTCCCGCACTGGAAGAGGGATGGTCAGGGCCCACCGCTGATCAACGCGCGCGCCGAGACGCTGGCGGACAAGCCCAGCTTCCGGGATGCCTTCCGCCGCCACCGCTGCCTGGTGCCCATGGACGGTTACTACGAGTGGCACGACAGCGGTGACGGCAAGGTGCCACACCTCGTCAGTCCCACCGGCGGTGGGCTGCTGTGGGCGGCCGGACTCTGGGACACCGGATTGGGCCAACTGTCGACGACGATGGTGACCACCGATGCTCCCGAGCCACTGGCCTGGTTGCACCACCGGGTTCCCCGGCTGCTGGCGGCGGAGGAGGTGGAGCAGTGGCTGACGGGCAGCCCGGAGCAGGCCGCGCAGCTGCTCCACCCGAGCGCCGGGGAGCTGCTCGCGGGGCTGGAGGTGCGGCCGGTGTCGCGCGAGGTGGGTAACGTGCGCAACGACCACGCCGGGCTGCTGGTGGAGACCGGACTGTTCTGAGGGGAGGTCGGGGCACTGGCATATACTGGACCGAACTGCAGCACCCCCGTCGAGCACAGAAAGGGTCCGGATGCCGGATAACGAGCTCACCGCGCGGTTCGAGGAGGAGGCCCTGCCCCTGCTCGACCAGCTCTACGGCGGTGCCCTGCGGATGACCCGCAATCCCGTCGACGCCGAGGATCTGGTGCAGGAGACCTACCTGAAGGCCTACAACGCCTTCGGCTCCTATCGGCCGGGCACCAACCTCAAGGCGTGGCTGTACCGGATCATGACCAACACCTACATCAACACCTACCGGAAGAAGCAGCGGCAACCCACGCAGACCCTCTCCGACGAGATCACCGACTACCAGCTCTACACCACGAGTTCGCATGACTCGACCGGCCTGGAGTCTGCTGAGGTCAAGGCCCTCAAGCGCCTGCCGGACCAGCAGATCGCGGATGCGATGAACCAGCTCAGCGAGGATTACCGCATGGTCGTCTACTACGCGGACGTGCAGGGGCTGGCCTATAAGGAGATCGCGGAGATCATGGGTAGCCCCATCGGAACAGTCATGAGCCGACTGCACCGGGGAAGAAAACAACTTCGGGGACTGTTGAAGGAGGTGGCGCATGAACAGGGCATCGGCCTCGACCACCCCGACATGCAGGATCCTGAGAGGCAAGCGAAGGTGAGGAAGCCATGAGCGTGGACGGCGCAGAGAAAGAACCGTGTGACTCCGGTTGCGAGGAATTCCAGGCCTACCTGTGTTCCCTGCTCGACGAGGAGATCACCCCGGCCCGGGCCGCCGAGCTGACGCGACGCATCGCGCAGTGCCCGGCGTGCCACACCCGCCTGCGTTCCGAACGTGAGATCCGCGCCCTGGTGAAGAAGTGCTGTTCAGCCGATACTGCCCCGGTTACGTTGCGGGAGCGCATCACCATGCAGATCCGGATCACCCGTACCCGCTGATCACCCGCCGGAAACAACAGACGACCGCCCCACGGAAATTTCCGTGGGGCGGTCGTCTGTTTTCTACCTACTCAGGCGTTCGGACGCTTGCCGTGGTTGGCCTTCTTCTTCCGACGGTCCTTACGCTTACGACCACGCTTGCTCATGTGATTCTCCTTAGAGGTGTGGTGTTGTCAACTGTGAGTCAACTGTAGCGTTCTGGCCCCGTGGTTCAGAAATTAGGTGCCCCACCCCGGACATCGTCGGGAGCGGGGAAATCACCGGGGGGCCGGTGTCAGGCGGTGACGCGGGCGCGGCCACGTCCACGGTTCTTGCGACGCTTGAGCGCGCGACGCTCGTCCTCGCTCATACCGCCCCAGACGCCGGCGTCCTGACCGGTCTCGAGTGCCCACTTGAGGCACATCGAGGTCACGGGGCAGCGGTTGCAGACGATCTTGGCCTTGGCGATCTGGGTGAGGGCGGGGCCGGAGTTACCGACCGGGAAGAACAGCTCGGGGTCCTCGTCGCGGCAGATTGCTTCGTGGCGCCAATCCATGGGAAATCTCCTTAGCGGGTGTGTCGAAACGCAGAAATCGAATAATTCACGAGTGCGCACCAAAATCAGCCTGAAAAAGACTTGGCCGGGCAAAAGTGTGGTGATTCCACGGATCGGGCTCCCTAGCCTCGGTTCACGTGGCCTTAACCCTGTGGTGCTACAAGGTTAACGTCCGGTTTGCTAGCCGGTGGTTTTTGCTACCTGAAGATAATGACACGTAAACGGGATCTTCGCTAGGGGTAAACGAAAAAAAGTGCCTAAAGTCACATGAAAATATTATCTGTGACCTAATCTTCCTTCTGTTAATTAGCGTTAAATTCTGTGGAAACTAAGTGATCACCTGGGGTTTTGTCGAATAATTCTGGATCACCTTCGATCCGCCAGGTCAAATCCCCTCGACCGGCCGTCGCTTGTGGGGCCGTCCCTTATAGACTGATCCCCTGTGACCACGACTCAACGCCCCCTCCCGCCCGGCTCCATCCGTTGGGGCAGCATTATCGCGATCATCCAGTCCCTCGTCGGATTCGGCTACGCCGGCATCCTCGTCTACCGCGAGATCATCGGGGCCGAAGATCCCTCACTCGTCAGTGACGGCGCCAACGCCTCCTGGGTGGGGTACGGCACCGCGATCTTCTTCGCCGTCATCTTCGGCACCGTCATGGCCGGCGCGGTATCCATGATGCGCGGTCGCAGGTGGGGACGCGGTCCGGTGGCGATGCTGCAGATCATCCTGCTGCCCATCTCCTACTACATGTTCACCGGTGGGGCGATCCTGTTCGGTGTGATCACCCTGATCTCCGCGGTGCTCGGACTGATCATGGTCTTCCAGCCGCAGTCGGTGGCCTGGGCCGCCACCTCCTACCGGCGCTGATTAGCCCGCCGCCAGTCCCACGATCTCCCCCGCGCGCTTCTCGACGACCATGCCGCCGACCACGTCGAGCGCAATCATCCCGGTGTAGCCTCCACGGTCCACCGGGATGACCTTTTCCACCGTGCCGCTGACCCAGTCCGCCACGGCCACCCCTTCCACCGTGGGGAAGAGCAGGCGGTCCGCAATGGCCGCCCCCGTGCCCACCGCCTCCTCGAAGACATGGTCGACCCGCAGGTCGGTGGGAGTGAGCAGGTGGAGTCGGTGCCCGTCGAACCAGGACATGTGGTGGGGTAGATCAGCGGTCGCGGCGGCGAAGGGGGTCTGTGAGTCCTCCACCGGCGGTGGGTGGTCCACCGGTCGTCGTTCGGTCTCCCGTCCCTGCCGGTCATAGGAGATCAGCTCGGGCTGCTCGCCGGGGAGAAGGACGGTGGCGGCGGACTGTCCCACGGCCACCAGCCGTGCATCGGGACTGTCCAGCGGGAGATCGCGTTCGATCTCGGGCGCGCGGGAGTCCTCGGGGGTGGTCTTCTGCAGACGCAGCCAGGTGCTGCCGTCGGGGCAGGCCTCGGTGATCGCCAGCAGTGAGGTGCGGGTCAGTGCCGAGGTGATGCGGCAGTCGGGGTTGGGCTGCATATCGGCTTCCTGAGCTGCCTCGACCAGACCGTATTCCACGGTGCGCACCAGGTCGGAGCGCCACAGTTCGACCCGGTTCGCCCCAGCCGTTCCCACTCGGTCGTTGGAGACGACCGGCACGACGTACCCGTCGGCGACGGCGCTGCGGGTGTGCGCGTATTCCCCGGTCGCCGCGTCGATCGAGACGACGTCACCGCAGCCGGCTTTCGAGCGGTGCGTGACGATCACCTGGTTCCAGGCCGCGGCGACGGAACAGAGTTCACGTTCTCGCCCGTAGGACCACACCGTGTCCCCGGCGGAGTCGACGGCGCTGATGCCGCGGCCGTCGGTGGTGATCACCAGGCCGGCGGCCGTGACGGGACGGTGGACGCCGGGGACAGCGGCGTTCTCCCGCGACCACACCGGGGTGAGGGTGTCCGGTACGTCGGCGAGCGGGGCCTCCGCATCGTAGGGCTGGGCGGCGGGGGTGAGCGTGGATCCCCTGGTCGGGGAACTCCACCACACTCCCGCCACCGCGAACAATGCGAGCAGGGTGATCACCGCGGTGGCGATGAGGTCACCACGGGTGCGTCGTAGTGGGGCGGTCGGGCTCATCGACGCCGGGCCCGGCCGCCTCTGTCACCGCGACCAGCCCCCCGGAGGCTGTCACTGCCCCCACCGAGGACCTTGCGGGGCCCGCCGACGGATTCCCCGGCGTCCTCCGGGATATCGAGTGCCGCGAACAGCTCCGGGGAGGTGGAGAACCACTGCGGCGGCTCCGGCATGTCCAGCTCCAGTTCATCGTTGATGGCCCGCCACTTCATCAGTTCGTCGTAGCCGACCAGGGTCACCGCGGTACCGGAGTGTCCGGCCCGGCCGGTGCGGCCGATGCGGTGGACGTAGGTCATGGGGTCGTCGGGGGTCTGGTAGTTGATGACGTGGGTGACATCGTCGATGTCGATGCCGCGGGCGGCGACGTCGGTGGCCACGAGGATGTCGACCGTGCCCTGGCGGAAGGCGGCGAGGGAACGCTCGCGGGCGGGTTGCCCCATGTCGCCGTGGACGGCACCGACCGTGAACCCCCGGCCCGCCAGCTCCTCGGCCAGCTCCGCGGCGGAACGCTTGGTGCGCGAGAAGATGATGCTGCGTCCCCGTCCCCGGGCCTGCAGGATGCGGGCGATCACGGCGGGTTTGTCCATGCGGTGGGACTGGAAGACAACCTGCTCCGTGGTGGAGTGCGTCTGGGCGGAACCGTCCATCTCCGCGCGGATGTGAACGGGTCGGTTCATGAAGGTCCGGGCCAGCGCCAGGATGGGGCCGGGCATGGTGGCGGAGAACAGCATCGTCTGGTGCTGGTGGCTCAGCGCCCGCAGCAGCTTCTCGATGTCGGGCAGGAAACCCAGGTCGAGCATCTCATCGGCCTCGTCGAGGACGAGGACCGCAACGCGGTCGAGGGCGAGGTTGCCCCGGTTGTGCAGGTCGAGCAGGCGGCCGGGAGTGCCCACGACGACGTCGACACCCGCCTCCAGTGCCTCGATCTGCTCGTCGTAGGGGCGCCCACCGTAGATGGTGAGCAGTCGGACCGGTAGCTTCGCGGCCGCCAGCGTCAGGTCCTCACCGACCTGGACGGCCAGTTCCCGGGTGGGCACCACGACCAGGGCGCGCGGGGTGCCGTCGAGCTCCTCGACGTCGGCCGAGTCGAAGGCCCGGTCGAGGAGGGGCACACCGAAGCCGTAGGTCTTACCCATGCCGGTGCGGGCCTGGCCGATCAGGTCGGTGCCGTCGAGGGCGAGGGGGAGGGTGAGTTCCTGGATCGCGAAGGTGTGCGTGATCCCGGTGGCGGCCAGCGCCTCGCAGATCTCCACTGCGACACCCAGCTCAGCGAAAGTCGGGGACGGGGCCGGGGACGAGGTTTGTGCAGACACACCATAGATACTATCGACACGGCGTTATGATGGGGTCATCCCCATTTGAAAATCCCCGAACACATGATTGGAAGCGTCACCTTGGACATCAAGATCGGATTCGCCGACAGCCCCCGTGAGCTGCTCATCTCCTCCGCAGCCGAGCAGGATGAGACCGTGAAGCGCATCAGCGCCGCCCTGCAGGGCGAGAACGGCCTCCTGGAGCTGGAGGACGAGAAGGGAAAGAAGTACCTGATCAACGTCGAACGCATCGCCTACGTCGAGGTTGGCACTGCCGCCCAGCGTTCCGTCGGTTTCATCGCCTAAGCCCTGACAGGTCCCCCACAGCCCCATGTCTGCCCCCTCCGGTCTCCGCTCCACGCCGTGGTACACGCGTATCCTCCGTGACTTCGGCTGGCGCCTCTACCTCATCCCGGTCATCGCGCTCATCACGGTGTGGCTGCTCATCGACGTGTTCGCCTCCCCAGCGGGGGAGGATCCGGGCGCGGACGGTGGGGCCGCGGAGATGGTCGGGGAGGAAGAGTGGGTCGCCAGCCCCAACCCGGCGGACTCACCCGCCCGGTACCTGCCACCCACCGAATTACCCCCGGGTGGCCCCTACGCGGAACAGGGCGACCTGACCTACCGGGTGGTGGGCACTCCGGGCCTGGCCGTGGGGGAGGGCACCGAACGCACCGTCCGTTACGTCGTCGAGGTGGAAAACGGCGTGGACACCTCCGGTTCCGGCGGGGACGACGCCCTGGCGGCCATGGTGGACGCCACCCTGGCCAACCCCAAGGGGTGGAGCCACGATCCGCGTTTCCGTCTCGAACACGTCGGCCCCGACGACAACCCCGACATGCGCATCCAGCTCACCTCGGTGGGCACCACGCATGAGCTGTGCGGCGCCGCCCTGGCGATGGAGACCAGCTGCTACACCACGATGGGTAACCGCGTGGTCCTCAACGAGTCCCGCTGGGTGCGCGGCGCCGCCCCCTTCGCCGGTGATCTCGGTTCCTACCGCCAGTACCTGATCAACCACGAGGTCGGCCACGGGCTCGGCTACATGTCTCATGAGCCCTGCGGGGCCGAGGGGGAACTCGCGCCGATCATGATGCAGCAGACCCTGAGCCTGAACAACTCCGAACTCCACGCCGTCAATCCCGCCGAGGTCTACCCGGACGATGACGCGACCTGCGTGTTCAACCCGTGGCCCTACCCGCGCCCGGTGACCGAATGAACGGATCCGACATGAACCGCCCCCGCCTGGTCGCCGTCCCGGACCCGGAGCAGGTCCCCGCCCACGTCGTCACCGGTTTCAGCGGGGAGCAGGACGGGACACCGGAGCCGACGGGCCACGCCTGGGACAACGGCTGGCGCCTCGGTGGCACCGTCTACTCCCGGGCCGGTTCCTACGCCGGGTGGTCCGCCAAGATCCGGGAGAAACTCCAGGTGGAGGGCGTTCGTATCGCCCGGCCGGTCCGGTCCAGCGACGGCCGTTTCGTCCTGGCCGGGTGGAGGGCCAACGGCTGGATTGACGGCACCCTGGACCACCGCCGGGTCGACGAGACCGTCGGTGCGGCCCTGCGCCTGGCCGACGCCCTGATCGGACTGGCCGGACCGGTCTCCGACACCATCCACGATGACGACCCGTTCATCCGTGCCGACCGGCTGGCCTGGGAGGAAACCGACCCGCTCCGCCAGCGGCTGGACCTCCCCGGCCAGGTCGGACACGCCGACCTGTTGGCGGCCACCACCTACTCCGGCACCCAGGCCCCGACCGTCACCGACCTCGTGCCCTTCTCCGCTCCGCGCCCCCACGGCTACACCGCCGCCCTGGTGATCGTGGACGGGCTGCTGGCGGACACGGTGGATGATGCGGTCATCGATCGCTTCGCGCACATCCCCCAGCTCGACCAGCTGCTGCTGCGGGCGCACGCCTACCGGCGCCACGTCAATGAACTGCACCCCCGGGCCTCGCCGGCCATGCCTTCGCACCTGGGCCGCGTGAGGGACATTCTCGTGTCCAGGGTCTCTGCCACAATATAGGGCATGCTCCCACCCACACCCTCCGTCCGGCTCGTCCCCCGACGGGTGGACGCCGCCGCCCGCACCTGGCCCGTCGATCTGCCGGAACGCGGGCTGTGGCGGATCACCGGGGAGGCCGGCTCGGGCATCACCTCCCTGCTGGTGGACACGGTCCTGGCCCGGCTCCGCGCCGGGGAGAACCCCTCCGACATCCTGGTCATCGCCTCCTCCAAGGAATCCGGTGCCCGCCTGCGCGGGGCGCTCAATGACCGCCTGGCCGGCAGCTCCTTCGTCTCCGACGGCCCCCTGGTGCGCTCCGTCCACTCCCTGGCCTTCGCCCTGCTGCGTGAGGTCAGTGAGGAACCCATCCGCCTGATCACCGGTGCCGAACAGGATGCCGTGATCCGGGAGCTGCTTACCGGCCACGCCGATGACGGCCGCGGCACCTGGCCCCCCGAGTACCGCCCGGCGCTGCGCTTCGTCGGCTTCGCCCGCCAGCTGCGGGACTTCCTGCTGCGCTCGGCCGAACGTGGACTCTCCCCGGAGGACCTGGAGGAGATGGGTCGCCGCCACGACCGTCCCGTCTGGTCCGCCACCGGTGGTTTCCTGCGCGAGTACGAACAGACCATGGCCCTGTCCGGGGCCCACAGCTACACCAGCTACTCGGCTTCCGAGCTCGTGTCCACCGTGCTGGACAAACCCATCCGCGTCGACCGGTGGCGCACCATCGTCGTCGATGACGCCCAGCACCTCGACCCCAAGTCCGGCGAACTGATCAACCGCCTGCTCCCGCACACCGAACTGGCGGCCATCGGCGGGGATCTCAACCAGTCCATCTTCCACTTCCGCGGCGCTTCACCGGCCTTCCTCACCGGCCTGGCCCCCGACGGGGAGATCAACCTCGGCCGCACCCGCCGCCACCCGCAGCGCCGGGCCGTCGTCCTCGACGCCCCCGCCACCCAGCACGCCCTGGTCGCCGACACCGTCCGGCGCACCCACCTGCTCGACGACGTCGACTGGTCCGACATCGCCGTCGTGGTCCGCTCCACCGGCATGCTCGGCGTAGTCCGCCGTGCCCTGCTCGCCGCCGGGGTGCCCGTCCACCTCAACCCCACCGACGTCGTCCTCGCCGAACAACGCATCGTCGGCAGCATGCTGCTGGGCATCCGGGCCCTGAGCGGGGACCTGCCGGAAAGGGAACTGCTGGAACTGCTCCAGGGGCCGGTCGGTGGTGCCGACCCGGTGACCCTGCGCCGCCTGCTGCGCGGCCTACGCCGCCTCGACCCGGGCACCCGCGCCGTCGACACCCTGCGCGGCCTGATCGCGCCGGGGGCGGAACTACCCGATTTCGGTCACCTGCTCACCGACCGGGAGAAGGCCATCCTCAGCCGGATCCGCTCGGTGCTCGACGACGGCCGCGCCGCCCTGGCCGACGGCTCGGTCGAGGAGGTGCTGTGGGCGGTGTGGCAGGCCACGGGCCTGTCGGACAGCCTGCTCGCCGCCTCCCTGCGAGGCGGGGCCACCGGCTCCCAGGCGGACCGGGACCTCGACGCCATGATGGCGCTGTTCGACGCCGCAGGCGACTACGCCGAACGCCGTCCCGAAGCCGGCATCGACTCCTTCGTCCGCCACATCACGGAACAGGAACTACCCACCGGCGTGCGCGACCGCCGCTCCGACAACCCCGATGCCGTCGCCCTGCTCACCGCCCACGGCACGGGGGGAAGACAGTGGCACACCGTCATCGTCGCCGGCGTCCAGGAAGGTTCCTGGCCCTCCCTGGGCGAGACCGGTTCCCTATTCGACCAGGAGGAGATGGTCGACCTGGTCGACCGCGACATCGACCCCGACCTACCCGTCTCCCGGGCCACCGACCGGCTCGCCGAGGAACGTCGCCTCTTCCACGTCGCCACCACCCGGGCCACCGACCAGCTGCTCGTCACCGCCGTCTTCGCCCCCGACGCCGAGGAGGTGACCGAACCCTCCCGCTTCATCGGGGAATTCTGCCTGGCCCACGACATCGAACCCGAGCACCACGCCCCACCACCCGAACACCCCGAGGCCGACTACACCCCCCTGCACGTGCGCGTGCTGTCCGTGCCCGCCCTGCTGGCCGAACTCCGCCGCACCGTCTGCGACCCCCATGCACGCGCCGACGCGAAGACCCAGGCCGCCCGTCAACTCGCCCGCCTGGCCCGCGCCGGGGTACCCGGCGCGCACCCCGACCAGTGGTGGACCACCACCACGGTGTCCACCGACGCCGGGCTGCCCACCGACGGCACTCTCTCACCGTCGCGCATCGAGGGGCTGCTGACCTGCCCCCTGCGCGAGGTCGTCGGCAAGCTCGGTGAGGAAGAGGAAACCCCGGTGGCCCTCACCCGGGGTGTGCTGGCCCACGCCTACCTGGAGGCCCTCGGCCGGGGCGTGCCCGAGGGGCAGGCCCGGGAGCTGACCCTGGCCGCCTACGCCGACGTGCAGAATGATCCACCATGGCGGGTGGGGCAGGAACAACGCGACTTCGATCGCCTGTTGGCACGCACCTCCCAGTGGTTCAGTAACTCCCGCTCCGGCTTCACCCAGGTCGGCGTGGAGGTCGATGTTTCCGTCACCGTGACCGAGGGGGTGCGCATCCGCGGCCGGATGGACCGACTGGAGGTCGATGGCCGGGGCCACCACCACGTCATCGACCTCAAGACCGGACAACAGGCGCTCAGCCTGGCCACCGCGGAGGAACACCCCCAGCTCGCCGCCTACCAGCTCGCCATGTCCCGGGGAGCCCTGCACGAAGGCGTGGTCACCGACCCCCACCCCGCCGAACCGACCCTGCCGGTCGGCGGGGGCGTGCTCGTCTACCCCGGCCACAAGAACAAGTCCATCCCCACCCGGGAACAGTCCGCCCGCAGCCCCGAACAACTCGACGCCTTCGCCGACCTCCTGCCACCCCTGGTCGGGGAACTGGCCGGCCCGACCCTCACCGCCCGCATCAACGAGCACTGCGACACCTGCCCGGTGCGCGCCATCTGCCCCGTCCAACCCGAAGGAAAGGCCACCACCGGTGTCTGATCTGCCCCGACCGAGAATCTCCCCGGAACTGCTGTCGAAGGTCCTGGAACAGCAGTACGGCCCCACCCCGGAACAGTCCGCGGTCATCGGGGCCGCGCCGGGTCCGCTGCTGGTGGTGGCGGGTGCGGGGGCGGGTAAGACGGAGACGATGGCCTCGCGGGTGGTGTGGCTGGTGGCCAACGGCTACGCCACCCCCGACCAGATCCTGGGGCTGACCTTCACCCGCAAGGCCGCCCAGGAGCTGGGTAAGCGCATCCGTACCCGCCTGGAGACCCTGGCCACGAAGGAGTCGAAGGTCCGCGACCTAGATCCGACGGGCGGGCTGGCGCGGCAGTTGACGACGATCGTGCCGACGGTGTCGACCTATGACGCGTACGCGGGTTCCCTGATCCGCGAGTACGGCCTGCTGGTGCCCGTGGAACCGGCGGCCCGACTGATCACCCGGGCGGAACTGTTCGCCATCGCCCACGAGGTGGTGCGTGGCTACCGGGGGGAGCTGGCGGCTGGTCAGTCGGTGATCACGGTGACGAAGTACCTGCTCGACCTGGTCACGGAGATGGACAACCAGTTGGGTGGCGCCGAGAACATCCGGGAGGAGACGGAACCCTTCCTCCGGGAGGTCGAGTCCCTGCCGAAGGGGAAGGGGCAGCGGCAGGCGATGAACGCGACGCTGCACGGTTGGCTGGACACCCAGCGGGTGCGCCTGCAGTACCTGCCCCTGGTGGCAGCGCTCAAGCAGGAGCTGGCGGAGCGCAACGTGGTGACCTTCAACGAGCAGATGTCGGTGGCCGCGCGCCTGGCCCGGGACCACGCGGCGGTGGGCGCCTCGCAGCGCCGTCGCTTCCGGGTGGTCATGCTCGACGAGTACCAGGACACCTCGCACGCCCAGCGGGAGCTGCTGCGCAGCCTCTTCGGGGAGGAGGACCCGGGCCTGACGGTCACCGCGGTGGGTGATCCGATGCAGGCGATCTACGGGTGGCGTGGTGCCACCGCGGAAAACCTCAGTGCCTTCGTCGGGGACTTCCCCGCAGCGGGGGAGCCGGCCCCGAAGAAGGAGCTGACGACCTCCTGGCGTAACCCCCCGGAGGTGCTGTCGCTGGCGAATGCTGTCTCCACCGAGCTGTTCGGTACCGGTGACCAGCGCCCCGTCCAGCCGCTGGTGCCGCGCCCGGGGGCAGACCCCGGTGATGTGGCGCTGGGCTTTTTCGCCGAGCAGGCCGATGAGATCGACTTCGTCGCCGACCGGATGGCCGGCCTGTTCCGGGAGCGTCAGGCCGCCGGGGAGCCGTTCACCGGTGCGGTGCTGGTGCGCAAGAACCGCCACACCGCCGGCATCGCCGAGGCCCTGGCCGCCCGCGGCATCCCCTACGAGATCATCGGCCTGGCCGGGCTTCTCGACGTCCCGGAGGTCGCCGATGTCGTGGCCGTGGCCACCATGCTGGTGCGCCCCCAGGACACCCCGGCGGCGCTGCGTATCCTCACCGGCCCCTACGTCGGCCTCGGTCTGGCCGACCTGGTGGCCCTGCAGGGTCGTGCCCGCAACCTCTCCGGGGCCGCGCACCGCGTCGAGCATCCGGATGATCCGGTGGAGCGGCTGCGTTCCCAGCTCGCGGAGGTCACCGCTGATCCGCCCGAGCAGGTCGTCGGTCTCACCGATGCCGTCGCCGACCTGGGTGAGCGTGACCGTTATTCCCCGGCGGGGCTGGCCCGGCTGGAGGGGCTGTCCTCCGTGCTGCGTCGTCTGCGCACCCACAGCCTGCCGAAGGCCCTGCCTGACCTGTTCGCCGACATCGAGTCCGCCCTGGGGATCCGCACCGAGGTCATCGCCCGCTCCGATGCCGCCGGTACCGCCCACCTCGACCGGTTCGCCGAGGAGGTCGCCGCCTACTCGGGTGACACCCTGCCCGGTCTGCTCGACTATCTCGACCTGGCCCGGGACCACGAGGATGGCCTGGCACTGGGGGAGGTGACGGTACGTTCCGACCGGGTGCAGCTGCTCACCGCCCACAAGGCGAAGGGACTGGAGTGGGACGTGGTCAGTGTCCTGCACGCCGATGCCGGCACCTACGCCGCCCCCACCTCCACCTTCCTGACCAACCCCACCCGTCTGCCGGACGGGGACTTCGGGGCCCTGGCGGCCCAGGACCGCAAGGAGTTCGAGGCCCTGGCCCGGGAGTACATCACCACCTGTCGGGACGCGGAGGCCCAGGAGGCCGCCCGGCTGTTCTACGTGGCCATCACCCGTTCCGAGCGTGTTCTCAGCGTCACCGCCTCCGTCAGGGCCCCGTATGCGCAACTGGAGATCCTGCGCGAGCACGCTCCCGGGGCCGCCGTGGCCTGGGAGGTCGACGACACCGGGGCACCTGGGCCCGCCCACTCCGGGGCGGTGGAGGAGCCCACCGGGACCTTCCCCAGCCTGGCCGTGGGCGGGGACGTCGATCGTGGCGCTGAGCTGGTGCGCGCCGCCATGGCGGAGCTGCCCGCCCACACCGCCGGGGAGAGCCACGACTTCTGGGAACAGGAGACCACCGCGCTGATCGAGGAATACGAGGCGCTGCTCGCGCCCGTGGTCGAGGTGGAACTACCCGCCGAGCTGACCGCCACCGACCTGGTGTCCCTGCGCGCCGACCCCGCGGCCTTCGCCCGCCGCCAGCGCCGGCCCGTCCCCTTCAAACCCAACACCTACGCCAAGCGCGGCACGGCCTTCCACCAGTGGTTGGAGGACCGCTTCGGCGCCACCGCCCTGCTCGATGAGGAGCAGTTGCCCGGCATCGACGAGGACGTCGTCCACACCGAGGAACTCGCCGGCCTCAAGACCGCTTTCCTCAGCAGCGCCTGGGCAGAGCGCACCCCCGTGTTCGTGGAACAGCCCTTCGAGGTCACCATCGGCGACGCCGTCGTGCGCGGCCGCATGGACGCCGTCTTCCGTGACCCCGACGACCCCCGGGGCTGGCTGATCGTCGACTGGAAGACCGGTCGGCCCCCCCGGGGTGAGGACCGGCGTGCCGCCGAGATCCAGCTCGCCGTCTACCGCGAGGCGTGGGGCCGTATCCGTGGCAACGATGAGCCGGTGCGGGCAGCCTTCCACTACGTCGGCTGGGGCGAGACCCTTGAACCCCGTCACCTGCCCGGGGGGGCGGCGCTGGCAGCCCTGCTCACCGCCGCCACCGGCTAATCTCTCAGGGACGACCACACCGACGAGGAGGCACGGCCATCCGCAACCGCATCCGGGAACGTTTCCGCGGCGACATGGAGCTGACCGATCTACCCGACCATGCGCTGCTCGGTGTGATCACCATCCCCGGCCCCGCCCGGCCCAGCCCCTGGTCGGTGATCAGCCGCCGCCTGATCTATGCTTTCCTCCTGCTCACCGCCGTCGCCCTGGCCGTCTATCTCGACCGGGACGGCTACAGCGAGGAACTGACGCTGATCGACGCCTTCTACTACTCGACCGTCTCCCTGTCCACCACCGGCTACGGCGATATCACGCCCGTCACCCAGTCCGCCCGTCTCATCAACATCATCATCATCACCCCCATCCGCCTGGCCTTTCTCATCCTCCTCGTGGGCACCACCCTGTCCGTGCTCACCGAGGATTCCCGGAAGTCCTGGCAGATCCAGCGCTGGAGGAGAAGAGTGCGCAACCACACCGTCGTCATCGGGTACGGCACCAAGGGCCGCTCCGCCGTCACCGCCCTGCTCGCTGACGGGGTCCCCCCTGAACAGATCGTCGTCATCGATGCTGACCGGTCCGCCCTCACCCGCGCCGACAACCAGGGACTGGTCACGGTGCACGGATCGGCCACCAGGGCGGACGTACTCAAGCTCGCCGGGGTGGCCCGCGCCCGGGCCGTGGTCGTCGCCCCCGATGACGACGACACCGCCGTGCTGGTGACGTTGTCCGCCCGGGAGCTCTCACCGGACGCCATGATCGTGGCCTCGGTCCGGGAGTCGGAGAACCAGCACCTGCTGGAGCAGTCCGGCGTCGACTCGGTGGTGATCTCCTCCGAGACCGCCGGGCGGCTGCTGGGCCTGGCCACCGTCACACCCAGCGTCGTGGAGATGATGGCGGACCTGCTCAGCCCCGATGAGGGCTTCGCGGTTGCCGACCGCGCCGTCGAGGACGGGGAGGTGGGTGCCGATCCCCGTCATCTGGAAGACCTCGTCCTCGGGGTGGTGCGCGCCGGCCAACTCCACCGCATCGACTCACCGCAGGTCCGCACGGTCGAAGCCGGCGACCGACTCCTCTACATCCGCCAGGCGGCGCAAGGACAGACACGATGACCGGAAACCGTTACCTGTGTATCGACGCCGACCACCGTTTCGTCACCGTCGACGGGCGTCCGTTCACCACCCCGGACCGCCCCCACGGTGGAGAGGCGGTGCGTGTCAACGCCACCCTGTGGGCCGTGCGCGTGCCCGCCGAGTTCATCGTTGAGCAGGCCCGCGACAGCGGTGGGGAGATCGCCGAGGGCCTGCAGTTCGCCACGAACCCCCGACTGGCCCGGGCGCTGGCGTTGCTGCGCCACCGGGACAGCTTCCGCTTCGATCCGGCTGACGGCCGCCCCCTGAGCTTCGACGAGGACGGTATCGTCGCCCGCGGTCACGGCCGACAGCCGATCTTCCCGCGCATCGACCCTGCGGTGATCGGCATCGTCGAGCTAGCCGGCCAGGAGCGCATCCTGCTGGGCCGCAACGTCCGCCGGGAGTTCTTCTCCCTCATCGCCGGCTACGTCGACCCGGGTGAGACACTGGAGGACGCATTCACCCGGGAGGTGCTGGAGGAGACCGGGCGCCGTATCAACCGCATCACCTACCGGGGCAGTCAACCCTGGCCGGCCAGCGGATCCCTGATGGTCGGCTTCCACGCCTTCACCACCGACGTCGACGCGACCGCCGCCACCGACGGCGAACTCGCCGAGACCCGGTGGGTGGCCCGCCACGAGATCGATGATCTCCCCCTGGCCCGACCCGGGTCCATCGCCCACACACTGATCACCGAATGGAGGGACAAGAGGTAAGTGCTCAACCTGGACGACCTCGATGACGACCAGCGGGTGGCCGCCACGGCCCCCCGCGGTCCGGTATGTATCCTCGCCGGCGCCGGAACCGGCAAGACCCGCACCATCACCTACCGCATCGGCCACCTCATCGACTCCGGTTTCGTCAGCCCCAACCGGGTGCTGGCTGTGACCTTCACCGCCCGGGCCGCAGGCGAGATGCGCCACCGCCTCAACCTCATGGGCGTCGGGGGAGTGCAGGCCCGCACCTTCCACGCCGCCGCCCGCCGCCAACTGGCCTACTTCTGGCCCCAGGTGGCCGGTGACCTGCCGTGGCGGCTGATCGACAACAAGTTCCCCCTGGTCGGCCGGGCCGCGCGCAGCGTAGGACTCAACTCCGCCACGGAGAACATCCGCGACCTGCTCGGTGAGATCGAGTGGGCCAAGGCCACGCTCATCAGCCCCGACCAGTACGCCGAACGCATCAGCGGCACCGACCGCACCCCACCGGTGCCCGCCGAACAGGTCGCCGAGGTCTACCGACGCTACGAGGCCACGAAGACCACCGAGGAGGGCATCCTGCTCGACTTCGATGACCTGCTGCTCCACGTGGCCGGGGCGCTTGAACACGCCCCGGCCGTGGCCGAGGAGTTCCGCTCCCAGTACCGCACCTTCGTCGTCGACGAATACCAGGACGTCACGCCCCTGCAGCAACGCGTGCTCGACGCCTGGCTCGGCGACCGCGACGACCTCACCGTCGTGGGCGACGCCAACCAGACGATCTACTCCTTCACCGGCGCAAGCCCTGAGCACCTGCTGAACTTCTCCCGCCGCTACGAACACGCCACCGTCGTCAAGCTGCAGCGCGACTACCGCTCCACCCCGCAGATCACCGACCTGGCCAACACCGTCATCGGCAGAGCCAGGGGGCGGGTGGCAGGCACCCGCCTGGAACTGCAGGGCATGCGCCCACCCGGACCCGCACCCACCTACGCCGGCCACGACGACGAGCCCACCGAGGCCCGGGAGGTCGCCGGCCGCATCCTCACCCTGCTCGACCAGGGGGTACCGGCCTCCGAGATCGCCGTGCTCTACCGCATCAACGCCCAATCCGCGGCCTTCGAACAGGCCCTGTCTGACGCCGGCATCGTCTACCAGGTGCGCGGCGGAGAAGGCTTCTTCAACCGCCCCGAGGTCCGCCAGGCCATCAGCGAACTCGTCCGCACCGCCCAGCGCACCGACCTACCCGACGACCCGGTCCGCATCACCCGCGCCGTCCTCGCACCCCTCGGACTGACCCCCACCGAGCCCGAGGGAGCGCAGGCCCGGGAACGCTGGCAGTCACTCAACGCCCTGGCTGAACTCGTCGAGGAACTCACCCGCGCCACCCCCGGCGTCGACCTCACCGGTGTCCTCCAGGCCCTGCGCCAGCGCGCCGAATCCAAACACCCGCCCACCGTCGAGGGCGTCACCCTGGCCAGCCTGCACGCCGCCAAGGGACTGGAATGGGACGCCGTCTTCCTCGTCGGCCTGGTGGAGAACACCCTCCCCATCAGCTACGCGATCAAGGCCGGCGACCACCAGATCGAGGAGGAACGCCGCCTGTTCTACGTCGGCATCACCCGCGCCCGCGAGCACCTCCACTGCTCCTGGGCGCTGGCCCGGCAGGAGGGCGGCCGCCGCTCCCGCAAACGCACCCGCTTCCTCGACGGCATCGCCCCCGACACCGAGCCCGCCCGGGCACCCGCCCGCCGGGACCGCCCCGTGCGCTGCCGGGTCTGCGGCAACCCGCTCGACACCCCACAGGACAAGGCCCTGGGCCGCCACGTCGACTGCCCCTCCGGCGCCGACGAGCAGATCTTCGCCACCCTGCGCACCTGGCGCAGCGACCTCGCCCGCGAGGCCAACGTCCCCGCCTACATCATCTTCTCCGACGCCACCCTGACCGCCATCGCCGAGACCCTGCCCCGCGACGAACGGGAACTCCTCGCCGTCCCCGGCGTCGGCCCCGTCAAGGTCGAACGCTACGGCGCCGGACTACTCGCCGTGCTCGCCGAATTCCGGTAGGTGAAGCACACCGGACACCGCGGATGCACCGTCATGCGGCTGCGCCGGTTCCGGGTGTACGGGTCGACCACCGTCACCTGCCCGGGCGAGAGCAACCGCCGCGGTGTACCCGGCGGCTCCGCCACCCCCAGCAGCGCCAACGCCACCGTCGCGACCTGCGCCGCGGTGGCCGCCACCACCACCGGATCCGGATCGACCGGCCCGGCCGGCAACTGCGTGACCACCCGGTGCCAGTACCCGTCCGCCCCCGTCCGGTGCAGATCCACACACATGGGACACGGACCCTGACCCACCAGCCGCAACGGCCCCACCAGACCCCGGGCATCCACCACCGCGGCGGGCAACCACGTGCGCACGAAACGACTGAGCAACGGGGCCATAGTGCGCGCGTGAGCCAACCTGTCGAGCACCAGTACGGGCGACCGGACATCGCCCTCCGCGATATAAGCCAACTCCGACTCCCCACGCAGGGGCGCACGCACCGTGACCCCGGACCCACGCAACACCGCACCCGTGGCCTCCGCGAGCCGACCACGGCCCAACAGCACCACCGAGGCGTTCGGAACCGGCCGCAGGATCCGGTAGGCCAACAGATCATCGAGCAAACTACGCGCCGCAGTGGGGGAGAGCCCGACCTCGACCAACAGCCCCTGCAGCGCCTCCCGGGTGGTCGCACGACGCACACCCAGCAGCGTGGCGACGATCGCGGGCGCAGCAGGGGTCTCCACCACCCCGGCGCGCGTGGCATCCAGGCCGAACTGCACGGCCCGCGCGCCGCGCAGGAACACGTGCGCGCCGGGTGACAGCTGCAGCAGATCCATGGGTCCCTCCCCTGGGCGGGGGTCCCCCGACTCCCGGCCCGGGGTTCATTCGACCACAGATATAATGCCGTGTCATGTCACATGAGGTCGAGGTCATCCGTTCCGTCCGCCGGAAACGCACCGTGCAGGCCCGGCGGGTGGGTGCTCGTGTGGTGGTGCGTATCCCCGCGCTGATGACGGAGGCGGAGGAGACGAAGGTGGTGGCCGAGATCCTGGCGAAGCTGGAACGCAGGACGTCGTCGGGCCGGGTCTCGGACGGGCAGCTGCTGCAGCGGGCGGAGGAGCTCAACGCCTCGGTGCTGGCGGGCCGGGCCCGGATCGGGTCGGTGCGGTGGGTGTCCAACCAGCACACCCGGTGGGGGTCGTGCACCACCGACACCGGGGACATCCGGATCAGCGACCGGCTGCGGCGGGTGCCGGGCTACGTGCTGGATGCGGTGCTCGTGCACGAGCTGACCCACACCTTCATCGCCGGGCACGGCCCCGAGTTCTGGGAGTGGGCAGACCGGGTGCCGCGGGCGGAGCGGGCGAAGGGCTACCTGGAGGCCTACCAGCGTTTCGGTTAGGTCACTGGTGAGCCCCGAGCCTCTTCGTGGGCAAAGGGGCAATTCAGGTGGTAGCTGCTCGGCCCCGGCAGGTACCAGTTAACGGTCGTTTCCCTCGTCCTCGTTCTTCTCGTCGTCCTGGTCCTTGTCATCGTCCTTGCCGCCGCGCAGCATCTCCTCCAGCTTGGCGATCTCAGCCTCGAAGTCATCGGAGCCGTCCTCGTCGAGGAGGGAGTCGATGAAGTCCGCGGAGTTGTCCAGGTGCTCGGCGGAGGGCAGCAGGTCCGGGTGGTCCCACACCTGGTCACGGCGCTCCTGGCCGACGGCCACGGTGGCCCGGCGCCACAGCTCGACCGCCTCGGCGACCTTCGGGGCGCCGAACTCGATGCCGACGACCTTGGCGAAGGCCTGCTCGGCGGAACCGCCGGTGGCCCGGCGGCGTCGCCACGCCTCGGTCATCGCGCCGGTGGAGGGGACGCGCTCGCCCATGGCCTCGGTGACGACGTACTCGACCCAACCCTCGACCAGCGCCAGGAGGGTCTCCAGGCGGGAGACGGCCTGGGCGTTACGGGAGCTGATCTTCGGCGACAGGTCCATGCCCTGCAGTCGCTGCATGGCTTCCTGGATCGCGGTGGGGTCACCGGACTCCAGGTTGAGTTCGCGGGCGGCCTCCTCGATGTGGGAGGTGTCGATGACCAGGCCGACAGCGTATTCCTCCACGGAGGAGACCAGGCGCTCCACCAGCCACGGAACGTGGCGGAACAGGCGCTGGCGGGCGGCCTCCCGGGCGGCGATGTAGACCATGATCTCCTGGGCGGGCACCTCCAGGTCCTTCGCGCTGCGGGCGATGTTGCTGGGCAGGATCGCGGTGTAGTTCATCGGTGCGACCGGCAGGCCGAAGTCGGAGCCGGTCAGGGTCTGCTTCGCCAGATCACCCAGGGCGTTGCCCAGTTGCATGCCGAAGTTCATGCCCGACATCTGGTTCATCATCTGCGTCATGGGGCCCATCATCGCGCGGGCCTCCTCGGGCAGGGAGTCCAGCTGTGCCTTGTTCATGTGCTCGGCGACGGGGGTGACCAGCCGCTTCCACATCGGCAGGGTCTGGGTCAGCCAGTCCTCCGCGTTCCAGGCCACGGCCTGCCCCGTGGAGGTGGGCAGGGTGGTGGCCTCGTCGAGCCACATCTCGGCCAGACGGACGGAATCCCCGACCGCGCTCACATCCTGCTCGCGCACCGGGGAGGTCGAACCGATCTGCTGACGGGCGATGCGCTCGGCCAGGGCGTAGTTCACCGGGCCCGACCCCTCCGGCGAGCTCATGGACGAACCCATGCCGGAGAGCATCTGGCCGAACTGGTTGAGCATGTCACCTAATCCGCCGCCCCCGCCCGACCCACCCAGGCCGAAGGCCCCGAAGGGGTTCTGGTTGCGACGACCGTCATCGTCATCGTCATCGTTGTTGAAGGAGAAGCCGAATCCGCCTGTGTTCATGTTCCCCAATCTACCGACCCCCCTGCCCCGGAAGCCATGCCCCGGACAACGCTGACAGCGAACACAGGTACCCTGACTCTCCGTGAAGCACCCGAACCGACGCCATCAGCGAGTGAAGACCCTTGCCTGGGGTGCGGTGCCCGTCCTGGCCCTGACCGGCCTGGTGACCATGGACAGCATCCCCGGCACCGACATCCGCCTCACCGTCCCCTACGCGGCAGAGGGACCCGGACCGACCTTCAACACCCTCGGCCGGGTCGACGGGCAGGACGTCGTGGAGGTGACGGGGGAACCCGCCGACGACACGGCCGGCAACCTCAACATGACCACGGTGTCGGTGCGCTCCAACCTGACGCTCGCCCAGGCACTGGGCCGCTGGTTGACCACCGACGACACCCTCGTGCCCGTCGAGCAGGTCTTCCCGCCGGACCGTTCGCCGGAGGAAATCCAGGAACGCAACCAGCAGGCCTTCACCGCCTCCGAGGCCGCCGCGACCGTCGCCGCCATGAACCACCTGGGCAGGAACGTCGAGATCGAGGTCGCCGGCGTGATCGAGGACTCCGCGGCCAGCGCGCATGTCGAGCTCGGCGACGTCATCCGGGCCGTCGACGACACCGGGGTCGACCAGCCCGGCCAGGTCCGGGACCTGGTGCAGGACAAGGCTCCCGGCACAGACCTGGTGCTCACCCTCGAACGCGACGGCCGGACCCTGGAACGTACCGTCACCCTCGGACAACACCCCGACGACCCCACCGTGGCACTGCTCGGCATCACCATGACCTCCGAGCCCGCCGACGACGTCAGCGTGAACTACAACCTGCGCGACATCGGCGGACCCAGCGCCGGCATGATGTTCTCCCTCGCGGTCATCGACAAACTCTCACCGGGTGAACTCAACGGTGGCAGATTCGTCGCGGGAACCGGAACCATCTCCGAGGACGGGGCAGTCGGACCCGTCGGCGGCGTCGTCCACAAGGTGCGCGCCTCCGGGGAGATCGGGGCGGAACTCTTCCTCGCACCCGCCGCCAACTGCGCGGAGGCCGTCAGCCGGGACCACGGCGACCTGGTTGTCGCCCGGGTCGAGACCCTCGGGGACGCGATCGAGCAGATGGCCCGCTTCGCCGCTGGCGAAGAGGTTGACACCTGCGAACCCTAGGAGTCCTGCTCCCGGGTCTCAGTCTCCCCGGCGGGCCGCTCCACCAGACCCAGCGTATAGATCTGCTCCTCCGGATCCACCCGGTCCGATGAGACCATCTGCTGCATGACCAGCCCACGGTCATTGTTCACCACCGTGATCACCGCGGTGGTCCCCAACGTGGACCAGCCCACCACCCGGCTGCCCGTGTCCTCCACCACCCGGGAACTGCGCAGCTCCGTCAACAACTGCGTCGTCGAGGCTGCCTTGGACATGGACTCGAAGAACTGGAACTGACCGACCTCCGGGCCGGAGCATTCGTGGGAATTGTCGATGCCACCGGGATTGCAGGACTCGAACTGCTCGAACAGCGACTCCGGCGCCAATGCACCGAAGATCTCGTAGGTCCGTTCGACATCAGGACTCAGCCCCTCGTCGACCTCCATGGTGGTCGTCGTCGCGGTGGTGACGGTCGTCTCCTCCGTCGTGCCCTCCGTCGTCGTCGCCGGCTCCCCGGTGGCTGCGGTCGTGGGCGTCGTCAGTGGGGGAGTGGCCCCCTCCCCGTCGGTCTCATCACCGGTGCCGCAGGCGGCCAGACCGGCGCTCAGCAGCAGGACAGTGGCGACCGCGGCGAAGCGGGGCATACGGGGAGGGTGCACGAGGCGGATACTCCTGGACGGAAGAGGAACAGACACAGTCCACGCCAACTCTAGCGGAGCTCGTCCGGGTCCTGCTCCAGTCCGTGCCGCAGCGCCTCCAGCACACCGGGGGCGACCCCCGGCCCACCCCGCAGTTCCACCCGGTCCTCCGCGAAGGGTCCGGCCGCCTCCAGTTCCTCCTCCGTCGGACGCAGCTGCAGCAGCGTCAGCTCTACCCCCTCCTGCCGCAGCACCCCGGAAAACAGGCGTGCCGGGCGGGGCTCCCCGTCGCCTGAGGCATCGCGGAAGGTGATCTCCTGCGCCAGCGCCACACCGGTCACCTGGGCGGGCCAGGCGGAACGCGCCACGTAGTCGACCAGCTCCTCGGAGCCCGGCTCCAGATGCTCCGGCAGGTCCTGCACCACCAGGGTCAGGGGGGAGACGTCGTCGGGGTCATCGATCTGGTCGATGAGGAGGGCGGACGGCACCAGGGCAAACAGCGTGGGGGAGGAATCCCAGCCTTCGGCGTGCACGAACTCCACCGCCTCCATCATGGCCCTGTTCAACGCCTGCGGAATGGATTCGGGTGCACTCATCAACTTTTTCCCTTTGGTCAATCGGGGGTAAATTTCTCTAAGGTAGGACATTACCCGGTAATTCGTGATCAATATTGCATAGGAGTTGGACTTGGCGACCGGCCTTTCACAACCCTCCCCGCCCATCAAACGTCCACCACGGCTGCTGGCCTGGATCATCGGCATCATCGCCGCCCTGATCATCGCCGCACCGTTGACCGTGGGCGTCTACACAGACTGGTTGTGGTTCGGCGAAGTCGACTTCCGTGGCGTGTTCACGAAGGTCATCGTCGTCAGGACCATCCTGTTCTTCGCTTTCGCCCTGCTCGCCGGACTGATCGTCTGGCTGGCCGGGTACTTCACCTGGCGTAACCGCCCCGATGACCTCGGCGGCATGGACCTCAACTCCCCGGTACACCAGTACCGCCAGGTCATGGAGCGCTCCGTCCGGAGCCTGCTCATCGGTGTCCCGGTGATCGTCGGCCTGTTCGCCGGTTTCATCGGCCAGGGCACTTGGCGCACCGTGATGCTCTTCCTCAACCAGGAATCCTTCGGGGTCGAGGACGCCCAGTTCGGCAACGACCTGGGCTTCTACGCATTCTCGCTGCCGATGCTGCGGCTGCTGGTCGACACCTTCTCGGTCCTGCTGATCATCGCCTTCCTCATCGCGCTGTTCGGCCACTACCTGCTCGGTAGCATCCGCATCGGCAACCAGTCCATGGGGCTGCGGGGACAGGTCTCCGGAGCCGCCCGTATCCAGCTGGCGGTCACCGCCGGCGTGTGGATGCTCCTGCAGGTGGCCGGCTACTGGCTGGACCGCTACGATCTGCTGTTCTCCAGCCAGGACACCTTCACCGGCGCCAGCTATACCGGCGTCAACGCGGTGCTGCCGGCCAGGATCATCCTGATGGTCATCGCGGCCTTCGTCGCGATCGCGTTCTTCTCCACCATCGTGCTCAAGGACCTGCGTATCCCCGGCCTGGCCGTGGTACTCATGCTCGTCTCCTCACTGGTCATCGGCACCGCCTGGCCGCTGCTACTGGAACGCTTCTCCGTCGCCCCGAACCGGGCGGCAAAGGAGGCCGAGTACATCTCCCGCAACATCGAGGCCACCCGCTTCGCCTACGGGCTGACCGATGAGGAGGTCACCTACCTGGAGAACTGGGGTGCCGGCAACGTCCCGGACGACGAGGTCGCCGCAGACGAGGCCACGATCTCCAACCTGCGTCTGCTGGACCCGGACATCCTGTCACCGACGTTCACCCAGATGCAGCAGCTGCGTAACTTCTACGGCTTCCCGGATACCCTGGCCGTCGACCGCTACGAGGTCGACGGGGAGCTGCGTGACTTCGTCGTCGCAGCCCGTGAGCTCGACCCGAACTCGCTGCAGGACAACCAGGCCGCCTGGATCAACCGCCACACCGTCTACACGCACGGCAACGGATTCGTGGCGGCCCAGGCCAACACCGTCGACGAGGCCGCCCAGGACGCCGGTTCCACCCGTGGTGGTTTCCCGGTCTTCACCGTCTCCGATCTCCAGACCAACACCATCGCTGAGGAGGCCAACGGTGCCGACGAGATCGGCATCCGGGTCGATCAGCCGCGCATCTACTACGGTCCGGTCATCGCCTCGTCCGCCGACGGTGCGGACTACGCGATCGTCGGTGACACCGGTTCCGGTGCCGTCGAGTACGACACCGACAACACCTCCTACACCTACGCCGGTGAGGGTGGAGTTCCGGTGGGTAACTGGTTCAACCGCACGGCCTTCGCGCTGAAGTACCAGGAAATGAACATGATCCTCTCCGACCGGGTGGGTGGTGAGTCGAAGATCCTGTTCGACCGCGACCCGCGTGAGCGCGTCGAGAAGGTCGCACCCTGGCTGACCACCGACTCGCAGACCTACCCTGCGGTCATCGACGGCCGCGTCAAGTGGATCGTCGACGGCTACACCACGCTGAGTAACCTGCCTTACTCTGAGCAGACCTCGCTGACGGACACCACCCAGGACGCCCTGAACCCGGACGGCACCACCCAGCGTCTGATCACCGACAACGTGGGTTATATCCGTAACTCCGTCAAGGCTACGGTCGACGCCTACGACGGCACCGTCGAACTCTACGAATTCGATACCGAGGACCCCGTCCTCAAGGCCTGGCAGGGTATCTTCCCCGACACCGTCCAGCCGGAGAGCGAGATCTCCGATGAGCTGCGCAGCCACCTGCGCTACCCCGAGGACATGTTCAAGGTCCAGCGTGAACTGCTGGCCCGCTACCACGTCGACGACCCGCTGGTCTTCTACACCAACGACGCCTTCTGGTCCGTCCCCGGTGACCCCACCGCGCCGGACGGCGCACGTGAGCTCGCCCAGCCGCCGTACTACGTGGTCGCCGCTGACCCGGAGACCGGTGACCCCAGCTTCCAGCTGATCACCCCCTTCCGTGGTCTGCAGCGTGAGTTCCTCTCCTCCCACATGGCGGTGAGCTCCGACCCGGGCACCTACGGTGACATCACCGTCCGGGTGCTGCCGACGAACACCCAGACCCAGGGCCCGCGCCAGGCACAGGACGCCATGATGTCCTCCGACCAGGTTGCGCGTGACCGCACTCTGTGGGAGGGCACCAACGACCTGTTCAACGGCAACCTGCTGACCCTGCCGGTCGGCGGTGGCGAGGTCCTCTACGTCGAGCCCATCTACTCGCAGCGTTCCAACCAGGCCTCGGCCTTCCCGAAGCTGCTGCGTGTGCTGGTCTCCTACAAGGGCCGCGTCGGTTATGCCCCGACCATCGCCGAGGCACTGGCGCAGGTGGGTATCGATCCGCGTGCCGCACAGGACATCGCCGGCACCAACGGCGACATCGATCCCGATATCGAGGCCGAGGTTGATGCCGACGATGACGGGGCCGTCGAGGAGGAGGCCACCACGCCCTCCGCCCCGGCCGGTGGCAGCGGTACCGAGGCAGAGGCCATCCAGAGCATCAACGATGCCCTGAGTGACCTGGACTCCGCCCGTAACGGTTCCTTCCAGGACTACGGTCGCGCACTTGACGCCCTGGACCGGGCCGTCGAGAACTACCGCGACATCACGGGTGAGGACCCGCTGGACATCCAGTAGCAACCTCCACACCACGACACGCCGCCCGGCCCACCAGCCGGGCGGCGTTTTCGTATCATTTAGGCCTTGACCTGCTGATTTGTGGCGAATCTCGAACCTATGTATAGTTTGTCTTGTCGCCGAGAACGGACGCAGAGCAGAAGTTATCGGCGCGGTGAATGAAGTCACCCGACGCGGGGTGGAGCAGCTCGGTAGCTCGCTGGGCTCATAACCCAGAGGTCGTAGGTTCGAATCCTGCCCCCGCTACCAACTTCATGAGATACCCCGGATCCTCAGGATCCGGGGTATCTTTCTTTTTCACCCCTGATGAAGCTTTGTTAACGAAAAGTGTCTCGGGGCCGTAGCATGTGGTGCAGACAAATCCCGCTGTACAGAGAAAGTGGCCCGCCCATGCGTATTCTGTCCTCTCTTCGGAGGATCATCCCCGCCGTGCTCCTGGGAGGTGCACTCCTCGCGGGGGCACCGCAGGCGGTGGCAGCGGAGGAACCGGACGCCCCCGACACCGCGGCGTTCGTCGATGAGGTGCGCGCCCAACTGGAGCGGGCTGGTGTGAGTACCGAGCCCGTTGACCCGTCGGTGACCGAGGCCGCTGACCGGGCGCTGGCCTCGGTACTGCCGGGGGAGGGTGAGGAGGTAGCGGAGAGCCTGCGGGATCTCGAACTCGGGGACATCCAGAACTACCCCTACTCCCCGTCCGGGCAGGGCAGCTCCACGGATCAGCACCTGCTGCCGGTCGAGAGCGCCGAGGACCTGAACTACGTGTGGCGCAATGACCCGCAGTCGAAGATCCTGGCCGGTAAGCCCTTCACCGATCGGGTGCTGCACCGCGTGTCGGGCTCCTGGTTCGACGCCCCGCAGATCCCGGCGGAGTCCCGGGCCGCGCAGGATGGCGGCAAGTCACTCTTCGGTCCTGGCACCCCGATCTTCCTGGGCAACTCGATGATGTGCACGCTGGGGGTGACCGGCACCGACACCCACGGCAACCAGGTCGGTCTCACCGCCGGTCACTGCGGACGACCCGGTGACTTCGTCTTCTCGGCGGACTCCTGGGAGGTGGGCGCCGCCGGCATGGTGGTGGCCTCCAACCCCGCCCACGATTATGCGGTGATCCAGTTCGGCGAGAAGGCTGAGCTGACCAACACCTATAACGGGGTGACCGTCACCGACCTCGGTGGTCCGGTCTCCGTGGGCCAGCAGCTGTGCAAGCAGGGCGTGGCCACCGGCCACACCTGCGGCACCACCTGGCAGAGCGAGCCGAATCTGCAGGTCTCCCAGGTCTGTGCCTCCGTGGGGGACTCCGGTGGCCCGATGATGACCGGCACCCGCATGGTGGGCATGGTCTCCGGCGGTTCGCTGCCGGATCAGAACCTGTCCTGCCGCTCACCGCTGCAGGGATCACTGTTCATGCCCACCGTCTCCACGAACATGGACGCCGTGCTCGCCGACCTGGAGGCCCGTGGCGGGCCCGGCGCGGGTCTGCGCCTGAACTAGCGCAGGGCGTCGAGGACGTCGTCGTGGAGCGTGCCGTTGGTGGCCAGGGCGTCGCCCCCGTGCGGTCCGTCCTGGCCGGCCAGTGAGGTGAAGCGGCCCCCGGCCTCGGAGACGAGGACGGACAGGGCCGCCAGGTCCCACAGGGAGACCTCCGGTTCGGCGGCGATGTCGACGGCACCTTCTGCGACGAGGCAGTAGGAGAAGAAGTCCCCGTAGCCGCGCAGGCGCCAGGTGGAGTCGGTCAGTGCGATGAACTTACCGCGCAGGTCGCGTGCCTCCCAGCCTTCGAGGGAGGAGAAGGACAGGGAGGCGTCGGCGAGGGAGGACACGCCGGACACGGCGAGCTTCTTGGGGGAGCCGCCGTTGAAGCTACGCCAGGCGCCGGATTCACGGGCGGCGTACCAGCGGCGCGCCAGGGCCGGGGCGGAGATGACACCGACGACGGGTTCGCCGTCGACCAGCAGGGAGATGAGGGTGGCCCAGACGGGCACACCGCGGACGAAGTTCTTGGTGCCGTCGATGGGGTCGATGACCCACTGTCGGCCCTCGTGGGTGACGTCGCCGCCGAACTCCTCGCCGAGGATGGCGTCAGAGGGGCGGGCGTCGGTGAGTTTCGCGCGCAGTAGTTCCTCGCAGGCGAGGTCGGCGTCGGAGACGGGGGACATGTCGGGTTTGGAGTCGACCTTCAGGTCGGTGGCCTCGAAGCGTTCCATGGTCAGGGAATCCGCGAGGTCCGCCAGTTCGAGGGCGAGTGCGAGATCATCAGCGAAAGAGCTCATGGTCACTCATTCTATGGACAGACCATCGGCGGGTGGTCTGAACAGTCCCCGGGTGTGGTCAGCCCAGTAGTTCCCGGACCTGCCGCACGGCGGTGTCGTTGCCGGCGACGCACCAGGTCACGCCACCGGACTCGACCTTCACCGCTCGCCCGCCGACGCTTTCCACCAGGGCCTTTCCGGGCAGCCAGTCCCAGTCGGCGACCGAGTGCTGCATCCACACGCCCAGGCTGCCGTCGGCGACGGACGCGAGATCCACGGAAGCGGCGCCCAGCATGCGCACCGTGGCGAACTGGGTGACCACCCCGGTCCACGCTTCCCTGACCTCCTGCCGGGCCAGCCAGGTGGGGTGGAGGTAGGTGGCCAGCGAGAGGTGGGGGGTCTGGGCGTCGGCGAGCGGGCTCAGGCGGTGGCCGTCCCGGGTACCGGGGATGCCGGGGCCACCGAACCAGGTATAACCCATCGCCGGGCGGTGCACCGCGCCGAAGAGCAGCTTGTCCGGGGCTGCCGGGTCCCCCTCGACCAGTGCGAGCGCGGAGCACCAGTAGTCCGATCCCGAGCTGAAGTTGTAGGTGCCGTCGACCGGATCGACGACCCAGGTGCGACCCGAGGTGGAGGGCCGGTTGGCGCCCTCCTCACCGATGACGCCGTCCTCGGGGCGCAGGGCCTCCAGGGCCCCGGCGATGAAGGACTCTGCGGCCCGGTCGGCGTCGGTGACCACGTCGGAGACCGAGGTCTTGTGCTCCGTCTCCACTCCCTGTTCCCGCATCCGCCAGGCCAGACGGCCGGCGTTGTAGACGAGGGACTGGGCGAGATGCTCGTCGGAGTCCTCGGTGTGGGCGATGACGAAGGTCTTCGTGATCGCGGCGATCATCTCGGTCAGGGAAGCGGCTGCATTGCTCATGTGACCCATTGTGCCCTCCCGGTGGGCGGCAGGCGGGTGGGAGGTGCCGCCGCAGTGGGGGCGGGGGCGTCGACACGGGTAGGATCGGCTGACATGCGACCGGAAATCTCGTCAGATCTCGACGCCCTCGACACCACCCTCGGCACGATCGAGAAGGTGATGGACCCCGAGGAGATGGCTGCCCGCGTGCGTGAACTCGAGGCCCAGGCCGCCGACCCGTCCCTGTGGGACAACCCGGACCACGCCCAGCAGGTCACCTCCGAGCTGTCCTCCGTGCAGAGCCGCCTACGCCGGCTCAGGGAGCTGCGTCAGCGCCTGGAGGACCTGCCGGTGATGTACGAGCTGGCGGAAGAGGAGGAGGGCGGCGAGGAGCTGGCCGACGCCGAGCTCGCGGAGTTGCGGGAGGCGATCGAGGCCCTGGAGGTCAAGACCATGCTCTCCGGGGAGTACGACGCCCGCGAGGCCCTGATCAACATCCGTGCCGGCGCTGGTGGTGTCGATGCCGCGGACTTCGCTGAGATGCTCATGCGCATGTACACCCGCTGGGCGGAGAAGAGCGGCCACAAGGTCGACGTCTACGACGTCTCCTACGCGGAGGAGGCCGGCATCAAGTCCTCGACCTTCGTGGTCCACGGCGACTACATGTACGGGCAGCTCTCCGTTGAGCAGGGCGCGCACCGTCTCGTGCGCCTGAGCCCCTTCGACAACCAGGGCCGTCGCCAGACCTCCTTCGCGGAGGTCGAGGTACTGCCCGTGGTCGAGAAGACCGACTCCATCGAGATCCCCGACAACGACGTCCGCGTCGATGTCTACCGTTCCTCGGGCCCGGGTGGCCAGTCGGTGAACACCACTGACTCCGCTGTGCGCCTCACCCACGTTCCGACCGGCATCGTGGTGACCTGTCAGAACGAGAAGTCCCAGATCCAGAACAAGGCCTCGGCCATGCGCGTGCTGCAGGCCAAGCTGCTGGAGAAGAAGCGGCAGGAGGAGAAGGCGGAGATGGACGCCCTGGGCGCCGGCGGTCACGCCTCCTGGGGCAACCAGATGCGCTCCTACGTCCTGCACCCCTACCAGATGGTCAAGGACCTGCGCACCAACCACGAGGTCAACGATCCCTCCAAGGTCCTCGACGGGGAGATCGACGGTTTCCTGGAGTCCGGTATCCGCTGGCGCATGGCGCAGCAGCAGGAAGCGTAGGCCGGCGAGGGCCTTCGCTACAGTGTCCCCTGTGATCACGTTCGAGTCCGTCACCAAGACCTACCGGACCTCAACCCGGCCGGCGCTGGACAAGGTCTCCCTGCACATCGGCGAGGGCGAGTTCGTCTTTCTCATCGGCCCGTCGGGGTCCGGCAAGTCCACCTTCCTGCAGCTGCTCATCCGGGAGGAGAACGTCTCTGCCGGGAACATCCGGTTCGCGGACTTCCACGTCAACCGGCTGCGGGGGCGCCAGATCAACCGGCTGCGGCGTCGGGTCGGCTACGTCTTCCAGGACTTCCGGCTCCTGCCCAAACTCACCGTCCACGACAACGTGGCCTTCGCCCTGGAGGTCATCGGCAGAAAGCGCCGGGAGATCGAACGCGCCGTACCCGAGGCACTGGAGATGGTGGGCCTGGCCGGCAAGAGCAACCGGATGCCCGGTGAGCTGTCCGGCGGTGAGCAGCAACGAGTGGCCATCGCCCGCGCCTTCGTCAACCGCCCGCTGCTCCTGCTGGCCGATGAGCCCACCGGCAACCTGGACCCGGAGACCTCCGACGACATCATGAACCTGCTCAGTCGGATCAACCGGACCGGAACCACCGTCGTCATGTCCACCCACAACGCCCGCGCGGTCAACGACATGCGCCAGCGGGTCATCGAACTCAACCTGGGGCGGCTCGTGCGTGACGACGCCCACGGTGTCTACGGCGAGTCCCGCTGAGCGGGGAAAGGAGGGGACATGACACTCGGTTTCGTCCTGCGTGAGACATTCCGCGGCCTGGGCCGCAACCTCACCATGACGGTCGCCCTGGTGATCACCACGGCCGTCTCCCTGGCGCTGCTGTCCGCCGGCGTGCTGGTCACGATGATGACCCAGAACACGAGGGAGATCTACCTCGACCGGGTCGAGGTGATGGTCCAGTTCGATGAGGAGATCTCTGTCGGAGACCCGGACTGCTCCACCGGGGCCTGCCGGGAGGTCCGCCAGCCCCTGGAGGAGGCGGAGGGCGTCGAGTCCGTGACCTTCCGTTCCCGGGAGCAGTCCTATGAGCGTTTCGTGGAGATCTTCGGGGAGACGGATCCGCTGCTGGTCCAGGAGACCTCCCCGGACGCCCTACCGGCCGCGCTCCACGTGCGGCTGGTTGATCCGCTGGACACCTCTGCGCTGGATCAGGTCCGGGATTTACCCCAGGTGGATACCGTCATCGACCAGGTTGATGACCTGGCGGGCGCGATGGACAACCTCGATGCGGTGCGCAACGCCACTTTCCTGGTGGCGGCGGTCCAGGTGGTGGCGGCGGCCCTCCTCATTGCGAACATGGTGCAGATCGCGGCCTTCCACCGGCGCGACGAGACCTCGATCATGCGCATGGTGGGCGCCTCCCGCTGGTACACGCAGGCACCTTTCGTGCTGGAGGCGGTGGTGTCCACGATCATCGGCGCCGTGCTGGCCACGGTGGGGCTGCTGGTGGGCAAGGAGTTCGTCATCGACACCGCGCTGCGCAGACTCTACGAGGCCCAGCTCATCGCGCCGGTGACCACCAACCACATCTGGCTGGTCGCCCCTGTCGTCGGGCTCGCCGGAGTGCTCTTCGCGGCACTCACCGCCCAGATCACCCTGCGTCTGCATGTCCGAAAGTGAGCAGTTGATGAACTGGGTACTGGGCCTGTCGGTCGGGGTGGGTGCTCACGGTGCGGCGATCTCACTGCGACCCGGCGAGCCCGGGGGAGCGCACCTGATCGGCGCCTTCCCGACACTGACCCGCGCCGTGTCCGCGGCCGCCGCCGCAGCTCCCGACGGTCCACCCAGTCGGGTGGTGCTCGTCCACCCGGCGGGCTTCACCGCCGCGGACCTGGGTCATGAACTCGGCGCACTGGGTGTGGCGGGCCTGGAGGTCGAGGACATCCTGCTGCGTGGCGACGTCGAGGTGCTCAGCGCCACCGTCCGGGACCGGGTGGTGCTCATCGACGCCGACCGTGACCTGATCACCGGTCGCCTCGGCCGAACGGAGCGCTTCAACGCCGACCGACTGGCAGCCCTGGTGGCGGAGGACCCCTTCGGCACCGTGGTGGCGCTGACCGGTCATCCCGAGCTGCGCGATCGGTACCACCTCGCCGCCCGGGACTTCGCCCCCATGATGGTGGAGCGTCCGGCCCTGGCGGCGCTGGCCCTGGACAACCCGGGCGGGTCCGCGCTGGCCTCCACACCCCGGCGGGTCGGGACCCTGACGGAGAACGGACGTCGGCTGTCCGCCCGCCTGTTCCTGGTGCTGTCCGCTGTATTGACCGCGGTCATCCTACTGGGGCTGATGTTCGCTGCAGGCGGGTAGCATGGGCGGGACTATGGCCAAGAAGAAAAAGAAACCGGGCAGTAGCGTCATCGCGACGAACCGTAGGGCCCGCCACGAATACAAGATCCTGGAGACCCACGAGTGCGGGATCGCGTTGGTGGGCACGGAGATCAAGTCGCTGCGTGAGGGAAAAGTCTCGCTCAACGACTCCTTCGCCACCATCGATGAGGGTGAGGTCTGGTTGCGTAACCTCCACATCCCCGCCTACTCGATGGGCTCCTGGACGAACCACCCGCCCAAGCGCACGCGCAAACTGCTGCTGCACCGCGCGGAGATCGACTCCCTGATGGGCAAGGTCCGTGACGGCAACAAGACCCTGGTGCCGCTCTCGCTCTACCTCAAGGACGGAAAGCTCAAGGTGGAGCTGGGTCTGGCGCAGGGCAAGCAGGATTACGACAAGCGCCAGGACATCAAACGACGCACCGAGGAACGCGAGGTCGTGCGTGAGCTCGGCCGCCGCGTGAAGGGAATCAAGGGGTAAAAACATGAGGACAGCGCTGATCACCGGCGCCAGCCGAGGCATCGGCGCCGCCATCGCCCGCGACCTGGGACGCGACCACCGGGTGCTCGTCGGGGCGACCACGCAGCAGGGGGCACAACGGGTAGTCGACACTCTCACCGACGCGGCGCCCTTCGTCGTCGACCTGACCGACCCGGAGGCGGTGGCACAGGCCGTCGCCGGGATCGACCGGCTGGACGTGCTCGTCCACTCCGCAGGCATCGCGCCCTGGGCCACCGTGGCGGAAGCGTCGGTGGGGCAGTGGCGGCAGGCCTTCGAGCTCAATGTCTTCGCCGTGGCCGAACTGACCCGCAAACTGCTGCCGGCCCTGCGTGCCGCGCGGGGCACGGTGGTGGCGATCAACTCCGGTTCCGGGCACCACTCCGGTTCCCATAACGCCATCTACTCGGGCACGAAGTTCGCACTGCGCGCCTTCACCGACGCGCTGCGCGCCGAGGAGACCGGCCGTCTGCGGGTAACTTCCGTGCACCCGGGGCGCGTGGACACCGACATGCAGCGCCAGCTCCAGGCGGACATGGGCAACGCTGATTACGAGGGTTCGCTCTATGTCCGCCCCGAGTCCATCGCCGCGGCCGTACGACTGGCCGTCGACGCCACCGGGGACGCCGCAGTGCCGGAGATCTCGGTGCGCCCCAGCGGGCTGGACCCGAGCTGATCCCAGGTCAGAGGGCCTTGTGCTTTGCTGCCCGAGGCGTTATCATGAACCCTCCACCGGGAAATGGTACGTACCCGCCCGGTGGGATACGGGGCTGATTCAGGTTTCGACTTCGTAGATTGAGCCAGGGGAAGCGTGCCGGTGAAGGCTGAGGACCACCGTGAGCGTCGCAGCAACATGATAAGCGCCGAGAAGAACTCTCAGCGTGACTACGCCCTCGCTGCCTAGGTAGCGACCGCGTGTCTGTCAGACCGGGTTTGTCTCTGGCCCGGACCCTGGCATCGACTAAGGGGACTTGCCGTCCAGCCGCGTCAGCGGGGTTGGACGGGACTTTCACCGCTGACTGGGCCCATCATCCGGGACGAGTTCGTCCGAGCCGGAGGGTCGAGTAGAGATCCTGCGCGAACTGCGCACGGAGAAGCCCTGGCGAGGTTACGGAGGACCCGGGTTCAATTCCCGGCAGCTCCACC
>CAZTIZ010000006.1:55175-57062 GCA_964613845.1 uncultured Corynebacterium sp. | reverse complement strand
GCAACTTCATCTTCCGCACCCGCGAGTTCGAGCAGATGGAGATGGAGTTCTTCGTCAAGCCGGGTGAGGATGAGGAGTGGCACCAGCAGTGGATCGATGCGCGCCTGCAGTGGTACATCGACCTGGGCATTGACCCGGAGAACCTGCGCTTTCATGAGCACGCCAAGGAGGACCTGAGCCACTACTCCAAGCGCACCGTCGACATCGAGTACGCCTACAACTTCCAGGGCTCCAAGTGGGGCGAGCTGGAGGGTATCGCCAACCGCACCGACTACGACCTCAAGGTCCACTCCGAGGCCTCCGGCGAGGACCTGTCCTACTTCGACCAGGAGACCAACGAACGGTGGGTTCCCTACGTCATCGAGCCGGCCGCGGGTCTCGGCCGTGCGCTGATGGCCTTCCTCATCGATGCCTACACGGAAGATGAGGCGCCGAACGCCAAGGGCGGCGTCGACAAGCGCGTCGTGCTCAAGCTCGACCGTCGCCTGTCCCCGGTCAAGGTCGCGGTGCTGCCGCTGTCCAAGAAGCCGGAGCTGGCTGAGCCGGCGAAGAAGCTCGCCGCTGAGCTTCGTGGCATCTGGAACGTCGACTTCGACACCTCCGGTGCGATCGGTCGCCGTTACCGTCGTCAGGACGAGATCGGTACCCCCTTCTGCGTCACCTACGACTTCGACACCCTCGAAGATAACGCCGTGACCGTGCGTGAGCGCGACACCATGGAGCAGGAGCGCGTGCCGCTCGACGAGCTCCAGGCCTACCTGTCCCAGCGCCTGATCGGCTGCTGATCCCGTGCATTACACCAGTTGGGGAAGGCGCGGAAAGAGCGGCGACCGCACGGAGCTTCCGCTCCTGGTCGGTGAGGGCCCCGAGGAACTCGGGCGTTTCACCGACACCGGGGCAGGCACCGCGACCGCCGTCGTTGACGGCGAGGAGTGGACGCTGAGCTTCGACCCCAGGCAGGGTGCCACGGCGACGCTCGCCGACGGAACGGTCTTCAGTGCCCCCGGTGATTTCCGCCGTGGGAAGCGACTGGAGATTGACCTGGCGGGCCGCCGGTTCACCTTCCTCAACGAACGGCGTTCCGACTGGATCGTCGAGGACGCGGACTCCGGGAAGATCGCGCAGTTCTCCGGCGGTGGACGCGGGACCATCCGATCCATCCTCGAATTCCAGAACGAGGGGGAGGGCACTGACCTGTCCCGCCGGGAGATCGCGGCGCTCAGCTGGTTCACCCGTCTGGCGCTGGAGTCCCGCCTGGAGAGCAGTTCCGTGGCCCTGATCGGGACGCTGGCACTGGCCAGCGTGGTGGCTGTCCTGGCCTTCCTCGTGTAGATGGCTGCCATGTCGGAACGCGCGGGAATTTTCAGCGGTGACCCCAACCGGGGGCTGTGGGTCTGGCAGGGCAATGAGCTCGTCGACGCTCACGGTGACGTCATCGCGGTGGTGCGTTCCGACGTCATCTTCCTGGGGCAGGACCGTCTGCTCATTGAGTCGGTGCCCGGTCCCCTGCATTTCCGGGCCCGGGCCACCACCGGTGAGGGCCGCATCTTCACCCTCGGTCAGAACGGCATGACCGTCGGCATGCTGACCGCAAACTGTGACGGGCGCCGCTACGAACTCAAGCGCACGAGTCCGTGGCGCAAGGAACGTGTCATCCTCAACCGGCTGGGCGTGACCGCCACCGTCCGCCCGCTGATCAGCGGAAAGGTGGAGGTCACGAGCGGGCCGGTGGATAATGAGCTCCCGCTCATCGACGCCGTCTTCCTCACCTGGGGCTGTGTTCTCGTCGACTCCCCGGTCCGCCGGCCCCGGACCTGATCCGGCTGAGGCTGCGCCCCGGCCTGGGTTTAGAAGGACCCTCCGCGGAAGCCGCCGCCTCCGCCACCG
>CAZTIZ010000006.1:0-55075 GCA_964613845.1 uncultured Corynebacterium sp. | reverse complement strand
CGCCCCGGCCTGGGTTTAGAAGGACCCTCCGCGGAAGCCGCCGCCTCCGCCACCGAAACCGCCCCCACGGAAGCCGCCGCCTCCGCCACCGCCGAAACCTCCACCGAAGCCACCACCACCGCCGCCGCCTGACAGCATCTGGTTGATCACCATGCCGGCGATGAAGGACCCGGTCCCACCGCCACCGCGACCGCGGGGCTGGTTGAAGTTCTGTCGGCGGCGGTAGTCATCGACATCGGACTGGGCCTGACGGGAGGCCCGCTGGGCAGCATCGGAGGCCTGGCGGGCCAGGTTGATGGCCCCCCGGGTGTCGGTGGTGCGCTCGTGCAGGGCGTGGGCGTGGAGACGCTGCGCGTCAGCCAGCAGGGTGCGCGCCTGTGCCTTGACCACCCGTCCGCGCGAGGAGATGAGGTCCTCCGCGGCCTGGATGCCGCTGGCCGCGGAGTTGAGCTGCTGGTCGAGTAGCTGCAGCTGACGGGCCTGGGTGGCGGTGGTCTCGCGGACCCGGTCGAGTTGTTCATCGAGGTCGGCGTCGATGTCGGTGAGGGTGGTGTAGGCGCCCAGGGGGTCGGAGGCGGCGGTCTGCCGGGCGTTCTCCAGGGCGGCGGTGGCCTTCTCCACGACCTCGTCGAGAGCCTGCCAGTCGGCGGGCGCACCCTGGGAGGTGCCCTGCCGCTTGAGTTGGGCGGCCTCGGCGATCTCCTCCTCGATCTCGGTGATCAGATCCGCCAGGTTGTTCTTCGCGGTGTGGATGTTCTGCTCGGCGTGTTCGACGGCGACCAGCAGACGGTCAGTGACCTCGGTGGCGTGCTCGGCTTCGCGGATGGTCTCCACCAGTCCGCCCTGTTCACCGGCGGGACGGTCGGCCAGTTCCCGGCCGGTGGCCAGCGCCTTCTCCGCCTCGTCGAGCGAGACCCGGGCCATCTCCACGTTGTCGCTGAGGGAGGCGAGCAGTTCGCTGGAGTACTGGGCCGCCAGGGTGGCGAACTGTTCCTCGGCATGCGGTAGCCGGGCGCGCAGGTCGATGGTGCGCTGGGTCAGCTCCCGGAGCTTGGAGTCGGCGTTGACCAGCAGGTTGCGCATCTGGGCGAAGTTTTCCGCCTCGGCGTCGAGGGCATCGTCGGCCTGTCCGCAGGAGGAGATGATCTCCACGAGCATGCCGCGTCGTTCAGTCTCGGATTCCGGGACGGAGTCGTTGAGCTGCTGCTGGAGCTGGAATGCCTTCTGCAGGGTGGTGGTGGAGTGGTTCATCGCCCGGGTGAAGCTGCGGGTGCGCTCGGGACCGAACTCTGCGACCGCCAGGTCGAGTTCCTCGCGGCCGAGGCGGATGGACTCATCCGTGGAGATCAGTTCCTCCTCGGCGAGCTGCTCCAGGGTCGGGGTGGGCAGGCCCATGAGCCGGCGGGTGTCGGCGGGGTCGATGGCGCGCGAATCCTCCAGCAGGGCGGCCTCGTCCTGCCTGCGCTTGCGCCGGGAGTAGGCCCAGATGCCGCCGCCGGCCGCAACGGCCGCCGCCGCCCCGCCGCCGAGCCAGGCCAGGGACTCGCCGGAGACCTGCCCGGAGGAGGCGGCGGCATCGACGGCCGCCTCCGAGGCACCGGCCCAGTCGTCGACGGACAGGCGGGCGAAGGCGGCCTCGTACATGTCGTCGAGTTCCGGATCCGTCCACTGGGCACCGCCTTGGATACCGAACTGGCGGTCGTCGACGGCGATGGCGATCACCGCGGTGTTGCCACCCCCGTTGGCGGCCACGGATGCCTCGGCCCAGTCCTGCGCGGTCATGCCGCCGAAGCCGGACAGGTAGACGACGAAGATATTCTTCTGACCCTCGATCCGGTACTCCCGGATACTCTCCTCGATGCTGGCGCGCTCCGAGGCGTCAAGGATGCCGATATAATCGGTGACCGGTTCGCCCAGCTGCTGCGGGGCGATCGTCTCCCCGATTCCCAGCGCCTGGTCCTGTACGGTCACCGTCGGTGGGGCCGGGACGGTTGCCAGCGCGAAGGGGGCCAGGCCGAGGGCAGCGAGGGCGGTGAGCGCCGGGACGGCGGCCAGGGTGGCGGGGTGCGGGAGCGAGAACCTCATGGGTTCAGGGTACCGCCCCAGCTGGCACAATGACGGGGGTGACCACACCCCGACCCATGCTCCTGATTCCGGTGGCGGTGCCGATCATCGGTGCCCTCCGTGTGCTCGTCCACGCCGCACGCCGCCGCCCGTGGCCGAGGGGGCGGGTGGATGCACTGGTCGTACTGGGTACCGCCCAGTACGACGGTCGTCCCTCCCGTCAACTCACCGCCCGCCTGGAACACGCGCTGCTGCTGTGGCGCCGCGGGGTCGTCGCGCGGGTGTTCACGCTCGGTGGCAACCTGCCTGGCGACAGGTTCACGGAGGCCGGTGTCGCGGCGGCCTGGCTGGCGAAACACGGGGTGCCGGCCTCGGTGATCCTGGAGGTCCCCCACGGTTCGGATACCCGTGGTTCCTATCATGCGCTGCTCGACGCGCACGATCCGGGAAAGGTGCTCATCGTCACCGACCCGCACCACTGTCTGCGGGCGGAACTGCTCGCCCGGGGCGAGGGGATCGACGCCCTCGCCTCACCGACCCGCACCAGCCCCGCCCGCTTTCCCTCCCCGGTGTGGTGGCTGACGCTCTCGCATGAGGTCGGCGGCCTGATGGTGGTGGATGTGGCCCACACGCTCGGCAGGCCGGTCGCGGATAAGGTGGAGGAAAGTCTGCGCCGGCTGCAGGGGTGGTTGCGTCCGTCGAGGCGGGCACGGCATGAACACCTGCGGCAGGAGCAGGAGACCTCCGCCGAAAGTACCTGAGACCATGTACCCCTACACTGACGTCGACACCGCCCGCCTGTACGGGGAATCGCCCAAGGGCAGTGAATTAGACTCCGCCCGCAGTGATCACCGCAGCGCCTTCTCCCGGGACCGGGACCGGGTGCTGCATTCGGCCGCACTGCGACGGCTCGCGGACAAGACGCAGGTCGTCGGACCGCGCGACGGGGACACCCCGCGTACCCGGCTGACGCACTCGCTGGAAGTCGCGCAGATCTCCCGGGGTCTGGGGGCGGGCCTGGGCATGGACCCGGACCTGGCGGAGCTGGCAGGCCTGACCCATGACATCGGGCACCCGCCCTACGGGCATAACGGGGAGCGCGCGCTCAACGAGGTGGCGGCGGACTGTGGAGGCTTCGAGGGCAACGCCCAGACCCTGCGGATCCTCACCCGCCTGGAACCCAAGATCATCGACGGCGACGGGCACAGCCACGGACTCAACCTCACCCGCGCCTCCCTCGACGCGGCCTGCAAGTACCCCCGGCCACGCACCAACCCCGACGGTAGCCGCAACGCAAAGTACGGAGCCTACGACTGTGACGCCCACCTGCTCGACTGGATCCGGCAGGGCCACCCGGACCAGCGACCGGCGGCGGAGGCGCAGGCCATGGACTGGTCCGATGACATCGCCTACTCAGTCCATGACGTCGAGGACGGCATCGTCTCCGGACGGGTGAACCTGCGGGTGCTGTGGGACCTGGTGGAGCTGGCACAACTCGTGGAGAAGGGGGCACGGGCCTTCGGCGGCACCCCGGAAGAGCTGATCGACGCCGCTGCGTCCCTCCGGCACCTGGCGGTCGTGGACGGGGCCGTCGACTTCGATGCCACCCTGCGCGGTTACACGGCCCTGAAGCGGATGAGTTCGGAACTGGTGGGCCGCTATGTCGGCGCCACCCTCGGGGCAACCCTGGCGGAGCACGGGGACACGGCGCTCGGCCGGACGCGGGGAGAGGTGGTGATCCCGGAGCAGGCACAGGCGGAGGTCACCCTACTCAAGACGATCGCGGTGCTCTACGTCATGGACGACCCCGGCCACCGGGCACGGCAGGACAGGCAGCGCGAACGCATCTTCCGGGTCTTCGACTACCTCGACGCCGGGGGTGCCGGGGCACTCGACCCGATGTACCGCCAGTGGTGGGAGGAGGCGGAGGACGGATCCGCCCGGCAGCGGGTGCTCATCGACCAGATCGCCTCGATGACCGAGTCCCGGCTGGAGCGCCTGGCCCGGCACTCGGCGGGATTCACCCTGTCACTGGGTTAGCGCCGACCGGTCTCCACCCGGCCACGTCTACCGCTGGAGGGCGACGTGCAGATCGGTGAAGACCTCGGTGACGGCGAGCTCGTCGTCGTAGTTGAGCTGCCAGTCGGCGCAGACCACCCGCTCGACCTCGTACTCCCTGAGCAGATCCGCCATGGCGTCGAGGGTGTTGGGGGCGGGCCGTCCCCTCGCGTAGACGGTGCAGCCGAGGGCACGGTACAGATCGTGGCGGCACTTCAGCGGCGTGGTGATCAGGATGGGGTTGCTCGGGTTACTCATCATGGGGGATCTCACAGAACGATTCGTAGTGGTCGTCGGTGTAGTACCAGACATCGGGGTCTGTCTCACTCCCACCGCCGGTGACGATGCGACGCGCGCCACGGTGGTTCAGCCCCGGCGTATTGACGGTGTACTCGCGGTAGTAGCCCAGCGGTTCATCGGGCAACACACCCTCGTAGTTACCGAAGCGGGTGCCGTCATTGGCGGGGTAGGGGAACGGACCGCCGTCGAGGATATCCCCGACGACGAGGCTGGTCTGCCCGGGAAGGGAATCCAGGACACAGGAGGGGAGCCCGCTGTCGCTGAGCACCACCTCATCTGCGACGCCCTCAGCCTCCTGCACGGAGGCCGGGGCCGTGGCGGTGGAATCCCGGTCGGTGTCGTCAACCAGGGTGATACCGAGACCACCGGCCACCACGGTCAGCAGCACACCGCCGAGAACCGCGGCCAGCGATCTTCTCTTGGGCGTCGATGACTCAACCATGCGAAGTATCTTTGCACGGGAAAGGAGGAATCGATAATCGGCATGAGCGCAACCTATCGATCCATGCGGTTGGGCCGGTGATTTACCTGGCCAGTTCCAGCAGGCGGAAAGCTGCGGTGCTCGGTCCCCTGTGCCGGGTGGGGAGAGGGAGCCGACAAGCATGCCCCGGCCGGTTTGACCGCCCCGGTACCCTGGAACACATGGCAAAGGGACGTATACCGGAGAGCGATATCCAGGCGATCCGCGAGCGTGCTCCCATCGAGGAGATCGTCGGCGAATACGTCCAGCTCAAACCCGGCGGCGCCGACTCCCTCAAGGGACTCAGCCCCTTCAAGGACGAGAAGACACCCTCCTTCCACGTCCGGCCCAACCGTGGCTACTACCACTGCTTCTCCACCGGCCAGGGCGGCGACGTCTACTCCTTCCTCATGGAGATGGAGCACCTGTCCTTCCCCGAGGCGGTCGAGGCCGTCGCCGAGACCATCGGCTACACCATCAACTACCAGGGCGGATCCACCGGAGCGCGTCGGGAAGCTCCCGGCACCCGCAAGCGACTGATCGCCGCGAACAAGGCTGCCCACCAGTTCTACCGCGAACAACTGGAGACACCGCAGGCGGCCACCGCCCGGGAATTCCTGCTGGAACGCGGTTTCTCCCAGGAGCACATCTACGTCTTCGAGTGCGGCTACGCCCCTGAGGGCTGGGACACCCTGACCAAGGTGCTGCTGCGCCAGGGCTTCGACTTCAAGGAGCTGGAGGCCGCCGGCCTGTCCACCATGGGCAGGCGCGGGCCCATCGACCGCTTCCACCGCCGTCTGCTGTGGCCCATCAAGGACCTGTCAGGCAACGTCATCGGCTTCGGGGCCCGCAAGCTCTTCGACGACGACAAGCTCGGCAAGTACATGAACACCCCGGACACGATGCTCTACCACAAGTCCAAGGTGCTGTTCGGGCTGGATCTGGCCAAGCGTCATATCGCGGCCGGCCACCAGGCGGTGGTCGTGGAGGGTTACACCGACGTCATGGCCCTGCATGCTGCTGGTGTGACCACCGCCGTGGCCTCCTGCGGCACCGCCTTCGGCGAGGAGCACCTGCAGATCCTGCGCCGACTCATGCTCGACGACAGCTACTTCCGCGGCGAGCTGATCTACACCTTCGACGGAGACGAGGCGGGACAGAAGGCAGCTCTGCGTGCCTTCGAGGGCGATCAGAAGTTCACCGGTCAGTCCTTCGTCGCGGTCGCCCCCGAGGGCATGGACCCCTGCGACCTGCGACTGGAGCGTGGCGACGCCGCCGTGCGTGACCTGGTGGCTGACCGCATCCCCATGTTTGAGTTCGTCATCCAGTCCATGCTGGCGGATTTCAGCCTCGACACCGTGGAAGGCCGGCTCCAGGCGCTGCGCCGCACCGTGCCCGTCGTCGCGGGCATCCGGGACAAGGTCCTGCAGGGTGAATACTCCCGCCTGCTGGCCGGCTGGATCGGTTGGGCCAACACCGAGGAAGTCCACCAGCAGGTCCAGGAGGAGGCCCGCAGGCCCCGGAAGGACACCGGGCCCCGGCGCGCCCGCCGCTTCGTCGAGGCCGAGTCCGCCCCGGTCCGGCAGGAGTCGATGCTGGTGTTGCCGGACCGCCGTGACCCCCGCCTGTGGCCGCAGCGCGAGTCCCTCAAGCTCGCCCTCCAGTATCCGGAGCTGGCCGGCAGCTACTTTGACGGGTTGCCCCCGGAGACCTTCACCAACGAGGCCTATCGTCAGGTCAGCCAGGCCGTCGCCGCTGCCGGGGGCTGCGGGTCAGCCCCCGCGGGCGTGGACTGGATCGCCGAGGTCGCCGGCGAGATGATCGATCTCGTGGGTCGTTCCCTGGTCTCCGAACTGGCGGTCGAGGATATCCGGGTGGACGCGGAGGGACTGAGCGGCTACACCGACTCGGTGCTCTCCCGGCTCCAGGAGGCCGAGGTGGGAAATCAGATCGCGCAGCTCAAGGGCCAGCTCCAGCGGATGCGACCCAGTGATGACGAGCAGGCCTATAACGCCATCTTCGCTGATCTGGTGGCCCTGGAGCAGGCCCGCCGGGAGCTCAACGACCGGGCCTTCCGCTCCTGACCCTCACCACCCCTGCGGTCCCCGGGAACCCGCCGGATATTCCTCCAGCGGCACCCGGTCCTCGGTGAAGGCGTCGAGTACCGGCGCGATGACCTCCCAGGACAGGACCGGATCATGGGCCGCGACCTCCGAGGAGGTGTCCGCCCCGGCCAGGGCGCGCACCACCCGGCCGTAGGCGCTCAGCCGGGAGGGCACCAGTTCGCTGCTCAGGTTCACCCGCTGGAGAGCGTCCCGGTAGCCGTGGTCGGAGACGTTGACCTCCACGGCGACGTCGTCGGTGAAGGGGAAGATCAGCCGGGTACCGGGATTGATGTCCAGTTCATCGGCGGATCCGTGACGGTGGTAGGTCACGATGATCTCCCGGCGCGGATTCCCGATCGCCTTGCCTGAGCGCAGGGTGACGGGGACGTCGCGCCAGCGTTCGGCGTCCACCCAGGCGGTGAGCTGGAAGAGGGTCTCGGTCCCGTGGTCGGGGTCGACGCCCTCCTCGTCGGTGTAGGCGGGCAGGTCACGGCCGTCGATCCGGCCTGCGGTGTAGCGGGCGCGGCGCACGGAGGCCTGGTCGATGCGGGTGGCGGCGAGGATATCCGTGGTGGTGTCCGTGCTGCCGGCGGCGAGGGCGTGCGCCATGACCTGCAGTAGGTGGGACTGGAGCATGTCGCGGACGGCGCCGGTGCCGTCATAGAAGTCGGCGCGTCCCTCCAGTCCGAGGCATTCCTCGTAGTGGATCGTCACCGCGGCGACAGCCTCCCGGTGCCAGCCAGCGGAGAACAGGGCATTGGCGCCGACGAGTCCGAGGAGGTTGGACACGGCGGTCTCGAAGATGAAGTGGTCGACGCGGAAGATGTGGTCTTCGTCGGTGAGGGCGAGCAGGTGCCGGTTGAGGGCGGCGGCGCTGTCGGCGTCCTCACCGAAGGGCTTCTCCATGGCCAGGATCGTGTCGTCGGGCAGCTTTATCCCGGCCAGAGCGGTGAGGGCGTGCGCGGTCACGGCGGGGGAGAGCGCGAAGTAGAGAATGAGGCGGGTGCCGGCGGCGTCGATGAGGCGCTGCAGGTCCGTGGCGTCGGTGGCGTCGGCGACGAGGTAGCGGGCGTGGTCGGCGAGTTCCCGCGAGGGGGCGTCGGCGGTGGAGTCCCGACCGCTGAGTGCCTTGCGGATGAGCCTGGGGTAGTCCTCGACCGGGGAACGGCCGGAGCCGATCAGCCTGATCCCGGTCTCGGGGTGTTCGTCCAGGTACTCGGCGATACCGGGGATCAGCAGGCGGCGGGCGAGGTCGCCTGCGCCGCCGAGGATGAGGAAGGTGACGGGTGCGGCCATGCCATCACGCTAACAACACGGCGGCTACGGTGAGGGGAAAATCTTTAGGCTGGATGGGGACCATGACCGCCTGAGGGACGGAACCTGACATGCCCCCATCACCGCTCGAAGATTATGCGCTACTGTCCGACACGCATACCGCCGGACTGGTCTCCCGCACCGGAAGCATCGACTGGTTGTGCCTGCCACGTTTTGATTCGCAGGCCGCCTTCTCCGCGCTGCTGGGCAATGACCAGCACGGCCACTGGCTGCTCGACGTGCCCGGCGGGGAGGTTGTCGCCCGCAATTACGTGGATGACACCTTCATCCTGGAGACGTTCTGGGAGTCTGCCACCGGGCGGGCCAAGGTCACGGACTTCATGCCGATCGAACCGGAGGGGGAGAGCGGCCGGCAGCACGTGATCACGGACCTGGTGCGCATCGTCGAGTGCCTCGAAGGTGAGGTGGAGGTGCACAACGTGCTGCGCCTGCGTTTCGACTACGGGGCCTCCACCCCCTATATCCGTCACGATGTCGTCGACGGCATCGACGAGCTGCAGGCCGTCGCTGGCCCCAACGCCGTCTATGTGCGCGGCCCCCGCATGGAGTTCGACCGGGAGGGGGCGTGCCACACCAGCACCCACACGCTGCGTGCGGGGGAGAGGAAGCGGTGGGTGCTCACCTGGTCACCGTCCTACCTGGATCACCCGCCGATGCCCGAGTACACCGATGCGCTGGAGAACACCCGGAGGTTCTGGAACGAGTGGATCGGCCGGCTGGACGCGGAGGGGGAGTACATCGACCAGGTCCGACGGTCGATGCTGGTGCTGCGGGCGTTGACGAACTCCACGACCGGCGGGATCGTCGCCGCCCCCACGACCTCCCTGCCGGAGGAGTTCGGTGGCGTCCGGAACTGGGATTACCGCTACGTGTGGCTACGGGACTCCGCCATGACCATCGAGGTGCTGGTGGAGAACGGGTTCACCCGTCGGGCGCAGGACTGGCGGGACTGGCTGCTGCGCTCGATCGCGGGCGATCCCGACCAGCTGCGCATCATGTACGGCCTGAGCGGTGAGCGCCACCTGCCCGAATTCGAGCTGGATCACCTGCCCGGTTACGAGGGCTCCCGGCCGGTGCGGGTGGGCAACGAGGCCGCCGACCAGTACCAGGCGGACGTCGTGGGGGAGGTGATGGTCGCTCTCGAACGGTTGCGTGGCGCGGGTGTCGAGGACAGTGAGTTCTCCTGGGAGCTGCAGAAGGCGATCCTGGAGTTCCAGGAGGAGAAGTTCCATGAGAAAGACCAGGGCATCTGGGAGATGCGGGGGGACGCCCACCACTTCACCCACGGTCGCGCCATGATGTGGGCAGCCTTTGACCGTGGCATCCACGCCGTGGAGCACCACGGCCTCGACGGCGCCGTGGAACGGTGGAGGGAGCTGCGGGAGACGCTGCGGGAGGAGATCATGGAGCACGGTTTCAACGAGGAGCTCAACTCCTTCACCCAGACCTACGACAACACCGAGGTCGACGCCTCCCTGCTCCAGCTGGCCCAGATCGGTTTCATCGACTACGACGACCCGAAGATGCTCGGCACCGTCGAACGCATCGAAAGTGACCTGCTCGACGACGCCGGCTTCCTGCACCGTTACCGGGCGGGTGTCGGCCTTGACGGACTTGAGGGCGGGGAATACCCCTTCCTGTTGTGTTCCTTCTGGCTGATCGAACAGTATGCCCGGTCCGGGCGCACGGACGATGGCCGACAGGTGATGGACACGGTGCTGGCTACGCAGACAGACCTGGGTCTGCTCTCCGAGGAGTACTCCACCGAACATGGGCGGTTGGCCGGGAACTTCCCGCAGGCCTTCTCCCACCTGGGTCTGATCCGGGCCGCCTACGCCATCAACCACGCTGAGGACTGAGGGGCAGTGGCCCCGCCTCTATCGGGTGATCCGGCCTGGCCGTCGTTGCCCTGATCCTCCGGTAGGGTGGTTCCACGACACCGATCACAGCAAGGGAGTTCGTCACCATCATGATCCAGTTCGTTATCGGCGCCGCCGCAGGTTATGTATTCGGCACCAAGGCGGGACGCAGGCGTTTCGAGCAGATCAAGAAGGGCTACGAGACAGCAGTCAACTCCCCGGTCACCAAGACCGCGGTCAGGGCCACCCGCAAGGCGCTGGCCGACCGGTTGGACCCGCAGCCCCGGATGAAAGAGGTCAAGAACCTCCGCCGCGAGGACGGCTCCGAGGTGCTGGAGCCGGATCAGGACTGACCCTGGTCGCCCCGTAGGGGGCCTGCGCTACATGTGCACCGCTATCCCCGGCTCACACTGTCCACCGTGAGTCGGGGATAGCCTTTCTCAGGGGACATTGACCGGTGCCCGGCAACACAAAAGGAGCCTCCGGGGAAATTCCCGGAGGCTCCTGCCCTGCTCCCCCAACTGGGCTCGAACCAGTGACCTTTCGATTAACAGTCGAATGCTCTGCCAACTGAGCTATAGGGGATTAAGTTATGTTCCCGGCTGTGCTCTCGCTCCGCCGTGCAACGAGACATAACTATATAGGTAGCCGCTGTTTTTGGGCAAATCGCCTGTTCACCGCATGAATTCAGGGTTCCCCGGCAGGCGACGGGCGGGAGGGGAGGGCGGACAACTGCGGCGGGACAACAGTGGAGATGCCGGGGATCGACAGGTTGATTCCATGCGGGATGCGGGGAACAGATACAATATTCTGGTTGCCAGGGTGTCCATCATGGATGCCACGGCAGCCCAGGGGCTATAGCTCAGTCGGTTAGAGCCGCGGACTCATAATCCGTAGGTCGCGGGTTCAAGTCCCGCTGGCCCCACCACTTCTCCCGGGACAGTGCTGTTGAGGGGCACGTTCGGGGTGTCTTCCCCTCCCGCCTCGTCGGCGTTGGCCACTCCTCGTGCCGTGGTGCCCGGGGTCGTGTCCGGAAACCCCGGCTACCATGGCGTTCATGAGTGCTTTGGATCTGGTGAGAACCTGGCCGGTGGAGAATGCCGCTGCGGCGCTGATCGTCGATGGCGAGGTGAGGACGGTGGGGGACACCTCGCGGATCTACCGGCTGGCGAGCGTAACCAAGCTGGCCGCAGCCTATGGTTTCCTCATGGCGGTGGAGGAGGGCATCTTCGAGCTTGATCAGCCGCTCGGCCCCCCGGGGTCGACGGTCCGCCACCTGCTCGCGCACGCCTCCGGCGTCGGCTTCCAGGATCCGGGAGCGGAACGTGGTGTGGGGGAACGGCGCATCTATTCCTCTGCGGGTTTCGAGATTCTTGCCGACGCGGTGGCGGACGAGGCCGGCATGTGGTTTTCCGAGTACCTCAGGCAGGGGGTGTTCGACCCGCTCGGGATGAAGAATTCGGAGCTCTACGGGTCCGCCGGCCACCACATGTATTCCACCTTGGATGATCTGGTCAGCTTCGCCCGCGAACTCCAGGATCCCACCCTGCTGCATCCGGACACCGTGGATGAGGCCTTCACTGTCCAGTACCCCGAGCTGACCGGCATTGTCCCCGGTTACGGGATGCAGAAGCCCTCTCCCTGGGGGCTGGGCTTCGAGATCAGGGGGGAGAAGTCCCCGCACTGGACGGCTCCTTCCATGCCGGTCGATGTCACCGGCCACTTCGGGCAGTTCGGCACCTACCTGTGGATCCACCGACCCACCCGGCGAGCGATGGTCGCCCTGACGGACCGGGACTTCGGGCCCTGGGCGAAGCCGCTGTGGTCGGACACCAACGAGGCCGTCTGGCAGGAGCTGGCGGGCTGATCCGCGCATCTGGCCAGGTCGGGTTCCTGCCGGGTTTCCGGTGATAACCACCTCTTGCCAGGGGGTGGAGGGGGAGGGCACAATGGGATAAATTCCTGCCCGGGCTAACGAGACCTGCCGCGATGTGTGAATACAGGCCTCCAGGCCCCTCTTCCTGAAGGCGGTTCCGTATGTCCCAGATCGTCGAAGCCCGTCGCGTACGAACATCGGAGATCATCCCCCTGATGCTGGCGCTGCTGGTGGCGGTCTTCGCCTTCCAGCTCAATGCGTCGATGCTCTCCCCGGCGCTGGCGACGATGGAGCGGGAGCTGGATGCGACCGCCGCCCAGATCGGTCTGACCCAGACCGCCTTCTTTACGGCGGCCGCCCTGTTCTCCCTGTTCCTCCCGCGGTGGGGTGATCTGATCGGGCGTCGGAAGGTACTCGTGGGGATGATGGTGCTCACCGCCGTCGGCTGTGTGATCTCCGCCCTGGCACCTGATGCCACGGTGCTGTTCATCGGACGTGTGATCCAGGGCGCGGCCGGTCCGACGGTGCCCCTGACGCTGATCATGCTGCGTCAGCAGGTGCACAATGAGAAGCAGTACGGCCTGCTCATGGGCATCATCACTTCGGTCAACGGTGGTATCGGTGGCGTGGATGCCCTGCTCGGTGGCTGGCTGGCGGGTAACTTCGGCTTCCGTTCCATCTTCTGGGTCATGGCGGTGGTCTGTGTTCTCGCCGTGGTGGTGGTGCAGCTCTTCACCCGGGAGTCCACCGCTGAGCTGACCCCGCCCATGGACTGGAAGGGCGTCGCGCCGCTGGCCGTGGCGCTGGGGGCTCTGCTCATCGCCTTCAACGAGGCAGGCAGGCTGGCGGAGGCGAACTGGCTGCTGGTCGCGCTACTGGTCGTCGTGGGCGCGGTGGGTTTCGTCACCTTCTGGAACGTGGAGAAACGTCAGGAACACCCCCTGGTCACCGTCGAGTACATGAAGCAGCGTCGCACCTGGGCCCTGCTGCTGACCACCCTGCTCACCATGACCGGTGTTTTCGCGGTGATGAACGGACTGGTGCCCAACCTCGGGCAGGACATGGACAACGGCACGGGGCTGGGCGCCGACGTGATCTCCTGGTACACCCTGACCCCCTACGCCCTGGCGGGTCTGGTCATGGGCCCGATCGCCGGTGCCCTGGCTGCGAAGGTCGGCTATAAGCTGGTGCTCCAGGTCGGACTGCTGGGCAGCGCCCTCGGTCTGGTGGTCGCGGTGCTGGTCACGGACGGTCCGAGCCGGTGGATGCTGCTGTTCGTCTCCATCTTCGTGGGCATCACCTACGCTGGCATCGCCAACATCATGCTCAACGGCCTGGGTGTGGTGCTCAGTCCGGCGGACAACCAGGGTTATCTGCCGGGCATGAATGCCGGTGCCTTCAACCTCGGGGCCGGTATCAGCTTCGCGATCCTCTTCGCCATCACCACCCTGTTCGCCGATAACGGGGGTGGGTATGCCGCGGGCATCACCGCCGGCGCGGTCATCGTCAGCCTGGCCTTCCTCACGTCCTTCCTCATTCCCCGACCGGAGACCATCAGTGACACCCTGGCCGCGAAGGAACGTCAAGCCGTGGCCGATGAACTGACATCCGACATCGACTCCTAGGAGAGCACACCATGACCCGCAAGATCATTCTCGACTGCGATCCCGGCCACGATGATGCCGTGGCCATCCTGCTCGCCGCCGGCGACCCGGGCATCGACCTGCTCGGTATCACCACCGTCGGTGGCAACCAGACCCTGGAGAAGGTCACCTACAACGCCCGCCAGGTGTGCACCGTTGCCGGACTTGACGACGTCGCGCTCCACGCCGGCTGCGTCCGGCCCCTGGTCCGTCCGGTGGAGGTCGCCCCCGACATCCACGGTGATACCGGCATGGAGATCCACGGCTACGAACTGCCCGACCCGACCGTGGACGTGGCGGAGGGGCACGCGGTGGACTTCATCATCGACACCGTGATGCGGGAGGAACCGGGCACCGTGACCCTGGTGCCCACCGGCCCCTTGACCAACATCGCGCTGGCCGCCCGCAAGGAACCGCGCATTGTGGAGCGGGTGCGCGAGGTCGTGCTCATGGGCGGCGGCTACCACGTGGGGAACTGGTCCCCGGTGGCCGAGTTCAACATCAAGGTCGATCCCGAGGCCGCCCACATCGTCTTCAACGAGTCCTGGCCGGTGACCATGGTCGGCCTCGACCTCACCCACCAGGCCCTGGCGACCGATGAGATCGAGGCCGAGATCAAGGCCCTGGGCACCGACGTCGCCGACTTCGTGGTCGGCCTGTTCGGCTTCTTCCGCGAGGCCTACCGGCATGCCCAGGGCTTCGACCACCCGCCGGTCCACGATCCCTGCGCGGTCGCCTACCTCATCGACCCGTCCGTGGTGTCCGTGCAGAAGGTGCCGGTGGACATCGAACTGCGGGGTGAGCTGACGGTGGGCATGACCGTGGCTGATTTCCGGGCCCCGGCACCCGAGGACTGCACCACCCAGGTGGCCGTGGACCTGGACCACCGGAAGTTCTGGAACCTGGTGATCGACGCCATCCAGGCGGTGTCGCGCTAACAGCGGGCGTCGACACGCGCGACTCGGGCCCCTGTGGCCCGGATCTGAACCCATACACTCGTGACCATGAGCGCCCCCAGCACCGCGTCCGTGGCGGACGATAACTTCCGGCTGTTCCTCGGCAGCGAACTCGACGTGGCCGCGGAGGAGATCGCCGCCACCGGACGCGCCGTGCGCTTTGGCCCCGGGGAACTACTCACCGCAGGGCGACTGCCCGGCGGTGAGCGTGGCCACGCATTATTGGTCATCACGGAAGACCTTGTGCCCTTCCCCGACGCCGAGGTGGTCACGCACCCGCCGGAACTCGACGACCTGGCCGCCGCCGCCCTGCTCACCGAGGCCGTCGCCCGCGCCTGGTTCTACCGGTTGACCCTCACCACCGTGGGGCCACTGGCCCTGACGCTGGCTGATGCGGAGAGCATCGGCCGACTGGGGGTGCCGGGACAACCCCTACTCAGCGAATACCTGGCCCAGCGCCGGTGGGTGGTGCGGGGTGGGCTGGCGGGCCTGCGGCAGTCCCCGCTCGGCCCGGGCGACAACGACTCTGCCTGCCAGATGCTGCTGGAATTGGCCGAGGAGTCCGGCAGTCGGGTCACTTTCGGCGCCGCGGGCCTGGCGGCCTCCGCCACCGCCGACCTGCCCGCCATGATCCGTCTCGCCTCCGGGGAGGGGGAGTGGCTGGAATCCCTGCGCGTTGCCCTGGCCGCTGAACAGTCCCTCGCCGCGGATATCCTCATCGAGGTGCTGCTCCACGAACGCGATGACACCCCCGACCTGGAGGAGTGGTCCTACCTGCGCTCCATTGCCGCTGCCCGGGCCGGTACCTGCCGCCTGCGCGTCCCGCTCTTCCACGAGGTCCACGTCCGCCTCGGGCGCACCCCGCGTCGGGGCAGGGGCCGGAACCGCCGTCGGCTCGGGGAACAGACCAGCGCGTATATCCACGCCTTCAGTGACCTCACCGACCTCGCCCCCACTCCCGGGGCGGTCGCGGCCCGGGAGCTGCTCGGCCGGCTGGCAGGCTCCGCCGAGTATCCCGGGGCGGGGGAGGGACACCTGCCCAGCCTGGCCGACCTGGCGGTGAGGCTGGGGACATGGGTCGGACAACGACGCCGGGGCGTCGAGGAGCGACTGGGACAGTTGCGGAAGGAGCTTCCGGATGAGGAGGATTCGGTGCTGTTCACGCGCGTGCGTAGGCACACCCTGGCGGCACTGGATGCTCTTGACCCCGCCGAGGAGGAGGCCGCTGAACGGCTCAGCGATCTACTGGTCGACCATGTGCTGGCGGGGCAGACGCTCCGGGGTACGGCTGCCGACGACGAGTCGGTGGCGCGGCTGTTGTTGCACGCGGTGACCGAGTCCGCTGATATCCGTGATCTGGTTGTGGGCGGAGGGGGAGAGGCACCGCGCGCCCAGTCGCTGCTGCTGGACTTCGCCTTCCGGCAGGTGGGGGAGGCGCCCGGTGTTGCCCGGGAGATCTACGGGCTGGCACGGGAGAAGCTGGGGCGGAGGCTGTCGGGACCGGCACACCGAGGTGCCGACAGGGCGCAGATGGTTGCCCTGGACCGTACCGCCAGCCGGCTGTTGCTGTGGAGCCTCGACGGCCAACTGTCGACACCGCACTCCTGAACATCTCCCGAGGGGCAGGGCGGCGCTCGTCCTCCCTGCGCCGGGAGGGCAGGGGATAGATGTCTCAACTTCAAGTTGAGGTTTAGTAAACGGGGGCTGTGGCGGGGTGGCACGGTTGCCGGGGGTGGCGACGGTGCCCCAGAATCGGGGACGTCACGTCGCGGGGCCGACCGAGCCCTTCCGTCTGGCATCCACGAGGCCGTTGGGGAAGACGAACCTCGTCTTGCACCACTGCTCCAGAGCGGCCTGCCCGGGCGCCGGGACAGTGAATACACCCGTGCTGCCGAAAGAACACCGACATGACGACTTTTAGCCCCTCTCTCGAGCGTTGGTTGAGCGCCGCCGACCCCTCGGCACAGCTCGACCCGTGGGAGAACCCCGAGGAATTCGGGTATGACACCCCCGCCGTCACCGAACATCACTCCACCATCACCCTCACCGCGGTCCTGACCGTCACCGACATGCCCCGGCAGCTGCGCCCCACGATCGAGACCGCCATGGTGGTGTGCATCCCCTCCGAATCCGAGCTCACCGTCCCACAGAGTCGTATCCTCACCGCCGAATGGTTCACCGGCTGGGTCCGCAACCGGGCGACAAGGCCGAAAGATAACGGGGTGCTCGTCGGCTGTCAGCAGCTGCTGACCGGGACCAGCACCGAACTCGGCCGTCTGCGACGTGTCGTGGAGGGACTGGCCCGCGACTACCACTTCAGCGCCGAACTCCGGATCGTCGACTGAGCGGGGCAGGCACAACCCCGACTGTGGATCAGTCGTGGTCGGCCGAGTAGTAACCGTCCCCGAAGGGATCCAGGACATCGTCCACGAGGTCCGCGATCGAATCGACGACCTTGATCGGCCGGTAGGGGTAGCGATCCACTTCCGCGTCATCGGCGATTCCGCTGCGCACCAGGATGGTCCTCATGCCCGCCTCCAGCCCCGACTTCACGTCCGTGTCCATCCGGTCACCGATCATCACCGCCCGCTCCGAGTGCGCACCGATCGTGTTGAGCGCCGAACGCATCATCACCGGGTTCGGTTTACCGATGTAGTAGGGTTCCCTGCCCGTTGCCGCGGTGATCAGCGCCGCCACCGAGCCCGTCGCCGGCAGGATGCCCTCGGGGGCGGGGCCGGTGACATCCGGGTTGGTGCAAATGAACCGGGCGCCCCGGGCGATGAGGTTGATCGCCGTGGTGATCGCCTGGAAGGAGTAGGTGCGGGTCTCACCCAGCACCACGAACTCCGGGTCGGAGTCCGTCAGGACCCAGCCGGCGGCATGCAATGCGGTGGTCAGGCCGGACTCCCCGACCACGTAGGCGGTGCCCTCCCTGCGCTGTTGGGAGAGGAAGTGCGCAGTGGCGGTGGCGGAGGTCCAGATCCGGTCCGCCGGGATGTCCAGGCCGGTGGCGGACAGACGGGCGGCGAGATCACGGGGGGTGTGGATGGAGTTGTTGGTCAACACCATGAACCCGATGCCGTTCTCTCGCAGGGCGTGGAGGAACCGGTCCGCCCCGGGGATCATCTCGCCCTCCCTGATGAGGACACCATCCATGTCGGTCAGATACGAGATACTCGTGGTCATGCCCACCATTGTGCTCTGTTCCGGAGCTCCCTGCCCGTCACAGGAGTGGATTCACCCGGCCGCCTCGGTGGAGATGAGGTCCATCATCTCCCCGATGGTGGTGAAACCCAGCACGGTCTCATCCTCCAGCCGGACCCCGAAGGCGTCCTCCGTGCGCACCGCGATCTCGATCAGCGACAGGGAATCGATGCCCAGCTCACTGATCTTCGCCTCGGGCACGATGGACCCGGACTCGATGCCCGAGGCCTCCTCGATGATCTGGGCCAACTGGGGCAGGTGCTCGGCGCGGGAATCAGACAACGTCATGTCCCACAGCTTAGCGGGGTGACCGCACCGACCGGGGATGAGACACCCCACCCCCATTAGGCTGGACCCATGCGCCCCACCCGCTGCTCGCTGGCCCACGCCGCCCACAGATACTGGCTGGGTCTGCTCTCCCCCACCCGGGGGCGCCTGACCCCGGGCCGGGATGAGTTCGGTACCGGGGAACGCACACCCGGCCTCCACGACCTCGACCGGGAGGGCGACGTCGACTCCGATGGCATCCGGATTCACCACTACGGAACAGGGCCTCTCGACGCCGCGCACACGGTGGTCTTCGTCCACGGGTTCGGCCTCAACGCCCACTCCTTCTTCCGGCAGATCGACCACCTGCGCGCCCACCACGGAAACCTGCGCTGCGTGCTGCTGGACCTGCGCGGCCACGGCCAATCCCAGTCCGTGCCCGCCGAACGGTGCTCAGTGGCCGGGGCAGCCGATGACGTCCGCGCCGTCCTCGACCACTGCGTGCCCACCGGCCCCCTGATCCTGGTCGGACACTCCCTGGGTGGACCGGTGCTGTTCAACCTGATCCGCCGCTGCCCGGAACAGCTACGCAAGCGGATCACCGGCCTGGTCATCATCGGCTCCTCGACGGACGCCTTCGCCGAACACGGCATCCCCCAGCTCCTGGCCACCCCCGCGGCCGACCAGCTCCACCACCTGGCGGACCGGGCCCCCGGCCCCGCCGAGCGGCTACGCCGGGCGATCACCCCCCGACTGGCACCCGCCCTGGCGGTGAGCATCTACCGACGCCCCACCGACTACACCCTGATCAGGTTCCACGCCCTGATGTTCCGGGGCACACCGCTGGAGACCTACATGGGATTCTTCAGCGAACTGCAGAATCACGACGAATCAGCGGCCGGGGAGAAGCTGTCCGGCATCCCCGGTTACGCTCTTCTCGGTGAGCTCGATGACGTGACGCCTGAGGAACACTTCACGCAACTGCACCGGGTCTGGCCCGAGGCATGGCTGCAGGTCGGCCAATCTGCCGGGCACATGCTCCCGCTCGAATTCCCCGAGCTCGTCAACGCCGCGATCGACCGCCTGCTGGAACGAGCAGCCTGAGACAGGGGAGTCGACAGGCTAACCGAAGATCCGCCCCCACAGGGACCTGCCACCACCGGCCGACTTCGTCTTCACCGACACCTCCGAGGCACGCACCGTGCCGATCAGTACCACCCGGGGCGCGCCGGGGGCGGGCGCGGTGACCTGGATGTCGGAGGAGGACCAGGATTCCCGCAGACGGTTCTCCACGTGCACCCCCGGGGGGACGACGATCTCGATGGTGCCCATCGTGGCGTTGATCTCGAAGGTCACCACCGGGGAGGTGGCGTGCGCCTGCCGTAGGTCCAGGGACAGGGTTGCGCCCGTCAGCTTGAAGGAGGAGTGGGCGGGCACGGTCCACTCGCCACTGCGGGTGATCGAACCCAGGGTCGAGGAGACCGGCTGGGCCGAGTGCCCCGAGGGAACAAGGGAGTTGGCGCCCGGCTGGGCCATCGGCGTCGGTACCGGCGGGTACCCCGGCTGGTGGTGCTGCGGGGCAGGCGGGCCCTGCGGCGGGGTCCCCGGGGGCATGCCGCCCGGGGGTGTGAGGTAGCGCGCCCGGATCCGGTCCAGATCAGCCCTGTCTTGGGTGGACCAGACGATCTCCGTCAGCTCGTCGAACTCCCGGAACTGGAGGCGGCCGGCACCTACCAGGCGGGTCAGGTCCGCCTGGAGCTGCTCACGGTCCTCATCCCTGGGCTTGATGGGTCGGTGCGGATTGGTCACGGCGGGGGTCCTTCTCATCGCGTCTGCGGTTGGTCCCCTTGAGGTTACTCGCCGGGTGGGAAGCCACAGCAGGCGCGGCATCCCTGCCGCCCGTGCCTCCCAGGAGGCTGCGCCCGGACCACAGAGGAGATGCCACGGCCCCGCCGCCCTCCCGGGCGGCGGGGCCGTGGCATCGAGCGGTCGACGCGGGATCGAACCAGGGAACTATGCCTTGGTGGGATCGTCCAGGTGGTACTTCTGGGCTGCGCGGTCCGCGACGTCGATGTCGATCTTGCCCTCCCGGGCCAGACCGGTCAGTACTGCGACGACGACGGACTCGGCGTCAATGTTGAAGTAGCGGCGGGCTGCCGGGCGGGTGTCGGAGAAACCGAAGCCGTCGGCGCCCAGGACGGTGTACTCGCCCGGCACGTAGGCACGGATCTGCTCCTGCAGGTCGGTGGCGAAGTCCGAGACCGCCACGTACGGTCCGGAACCCTGCCTGAGCTGATTCGTGGCGAAGGCCTCCTCGACCTCGTCGGCCGGGTGACGCAGCTGCTCCCTGCTCTTCGCGGCACCGTCGCGGGCCAGCTCGACCCAGGAGGTGACGGAGAAGATGTTGGTCCTGACGTCGTACTCCTCGGCGAGGATCTCCCGGGCCCGCAGGGCAGACCCCATGCCGATGCCGGAAGCCAGGATGGATGCCTCATGGCCCTCGGCGTCGGTGTCGGCGGCGGGGGAGTAGAGGTAGACGCCCTTGTGCAGGCCCTCGACGTCCAGGTTCTCCGGCTCGGCCGGCTGGGGGGTCGGCTCGTTGTAGACGGTCACATAGTAGATGACGTTGTCGCCGCGGTCGGGACCGTACATCCGGTCGATGCCCTCCCGGACGAGGTGGGCGATCTCGTAGCCGAAGGCCGGGTCGTAGGAGACCACACCCGGGTTGGTGGAGGCCAGGATCTGGGAGTGGCCGTCCATGTGCTGCAGACCTTCACCGGCCAGGGTGGTGCGGCCGGCGGTGGCGCCGATCATGAACCCGCGGGCCATCTGATCGGCGGCGGCCCAGATGGAGTCTCCGGTGCGCTGGAAGCCGAACATCGAGTAGAAGATGTACAGCGGGATCATGGCCTCGCCCTGGGTGGCGTAGGAAGTTCCGGCGGCGGTGAAGGACGCCACGGAGCCTGCCTCGTTGATTCCCTCGTGCAGGATCTGGCCGTCGGTGGCCTCCCGGTAGGAGAGCATCAGGTCGTGGTCCACCGGGACGTAGTTCTGACCGTGCGGGTTGTAGATCTTCAGCGTCGGGAACCAGGAGTCCATGCCGAAGGTGCGTGCCTCGTCCGGAATGATCGGCACGAGGCGCCTGCCCAGCTCCTTGTCGCGCATGACCTCCTTGAAGGTGCGCACCAGAGCCATGGTGGTGGCGATCTCCTGCTTTCCGGAGCCCTTACGGACGGAACGCAGCTTGTCGAGGGTCGGGGCCTGCAGCGGGGTGTAGTTCTCCCGCCGCTCCGGGAGGAAACCACCGAGTGCCTCACGGCGCTCCCTCAGGTACTTGACCTCCTCCGAGTCCTCACCGGGGTGGTAGTACGGCGGCAGGTAGGGATCCTGCTCCAGCTCCTCATCGGAGATCGGGATTTCCTGCTTGTCGCGGAAGAGCTTGAGGTCGTCCAGGGTCAGCTTCTTCATCTGGTGGGTCGCATTGCGGCCCTCGAAGTTGTGGCCGAGGCCGTAGCCCTTGACCGTCAGCGCCAGAATGGCTGTCGGCTTGCCCTTGGTCTCCATGGCGCGCTGGTAGGCGGCGTAGATCTTGCGGTAGTCGTGACCACCGCGACGCAGGTTCCAGATCTCCTCGTCGGTCATGTCCTCGACCAGCTTGCGGGTGCGCTCGTCGCGGCCGAAGAAGTGCTCGCGCACGTAGGCGCCGTCGTTGGCCTTGAAGGTCTGGTAATCACCGTCGAGGGTGGTGTTCATGATGTGGACGAGAGCGCCATCCTGGTCCTTTTCGAGCAGCTCGTCCCACTCGCGACCCCAGACGATCTTGATGACGTTCCAGCCGGCGCCGCGGAAGAAGGACTCCAGCTCCTGCATGATCTGGCCGTTGCCGCGCACGGGGCCGTCGAGACGCTGCAGGTTGCAGTTGACGATGAAGGTCAGGTTGTCCAGGTCGTACAGGGCAGCCTGCTGCAGCAGACCGCGGGACTCCGGCTCGTCCATCTCGCCGTCACCGAGGAATGCCCAGACATGCTGGTCGGAGGCATCCTTGATGCCCCGGTCGGTCAGGTACTTGTTGAACCGCGCCTGGTAGATCGCACCCATCGGGCCCAGGCCCATGGACACGGTGGGGAACTCCCAGAAGTCCCGCATGCCGTGCGGGTGCGGGTAGGAGGGCAGGCCGTTGCCCGGGCCCCGGGAGACCTCCTGGCGGAAACCGTCGAGATCGTGCTCGTTGAGGCGTCCCTCCAGGAATGCGCGGGCGTAGATGCCCGGTGAGGCGTGGCCCTGGAAGAACACCTGATCGCCACCGCCCGGGTGGTTCTTCCCGCGGAAGAAGTGGTTGAAACCGACCTCATAGAGCGGGGCGGCACCGGCGTAGGTGGAGATGTGGCCACCGACCTCGATGCCGGGGCGCTGTGCGCGGTGGACCATGATGGCGGCGTTCCAGCGGACCCAGCGGCGGTACCGTTTCTCCATTTCCTCGTCACCCGGAAACTCCGGTTCCATCGTGGTGGGGATGGTGTTGACGAAGTCGGTGGAGGTCAGGGTCGGCAGCGGAACCCGCTTGGCCGAAGCCCTCTCCAGCAGCCGCAGCATGAGGTAGCGGGCGCGCTCCGGTGAGGACTCGGAGAGCAGGCCGTCGAGGGAGTCCATCCACTCGCGGGTCTCCTCCGGGTCCGGGTCATTGAGGTACGAGGCGACGCCGTCGCGGATGAGCGGGAAATTGGAGTCATCCTTCGTTGCGGTGGCATCCGGGTTCTCAGCCATACCAATCCTCCTGTGATGGGTTATATCGAGGCTATGCGGGGGCAGCAGATAACTGCCCCGCGATTATGGGGCGGGGACAGGCTGGCTGCCGGGGTGTGTCCCGGCGGAGCCCACATGTCACCTCCGAGAATACTGTGTTGGGCTGGGAGTCTGCACGAGGCGGATCCCTGTGTGCATTTGCTAAGCAAATAATTAACAGGCCCCAGACCTGCAAATCTGCAGTGAGACACCAATACCGAGGGAAACTGCCCGGTCGGCGATTAACTGATCTTCACAGAAGTGGGTCCGGCCCATGCCGAGGGGATCCGCCCCTTCCCTCCCGGGAGCTGGTCCCACCATGGCTCCGGCCCTCCGACGTGGACGGGACACGCGTGCCTGTGGAAAGGTGTGCGCCACAGGTTGGGTCAAACGGTGGAAAACAAGAAAAACCGCGGATGGCCTTGTATCCTGCGAAAGAGACAATTATTTCGTTCCCCGACAGTGTTGTGGGGAACAGTAGCTAGGAGGAATAACACAGTGGTGGACGCTCCGGGTGTGGTCAACACGACCGCCCAGGCTTACGCACAGACTCTCGATATCGAGTCCGGCATGACCGTTCAGGAGGTCGGCTGGGACAGTGATTGCGACAGTGCCATTTCGGAGGCCGTCGAAGAGGTCATCGGTGACGACCTGCTCGAGGAGGACACCGATGAACTCTGTGACGTCGTGCTGCTGTGGTGGCGGGAGGAGGACGGCGATCTCGTGGACGGGCTCGTCGACTCCATCCGTCCTCTCGCGGAGAGCGGCCGAATCTGGCTGTTGACCCCGGGCGCCGGCAAGACCGGTACCATCGCCCCCGGTGAGATCTCCGAGTCCGCACAGCTCGCTGGCCTGGTACAGACCAAGGCGGCACGTCTCGGTGACTGGCAGGGTTCCTGCCTGGTTCAGCGCGGAACCATGAAGAAGTAGTCCGCCCGGGGGGGAGCCCGGTTTCCGGACTGAAACTTCCCCGTGGTACCATAGCTTGTCTGAATCGCCTTCTGGGCCATTCAGTCATGCGCCCTTAGCTCAGCTGGAAGAGCAACTGGTTTACACCCAGTAGGTCGGCGGTTCGAGCCCGTCAGGGCGCACCAATATAACGTCAGGCCACGGCAGTCAGAAAAGACTGCCGTGGCCTGTTTTCTGCCACCCTCAAGCCGGTGGACTCAGCAGAACCCGGCCGGTGCGGGGCCGGGGAGGGTGCCCTCAGAAACGCTGCCGCTCCCGGCGGGAGAATTTCCGGTAGTGGTCGGGGCGGCCGTCGCCGTAACGGCTGCGCATCTGCTGTCCGGGGTCGGTCGGTGTCTGCTCCTGCTCCACGGTGGCTGATTCACTGCCGACGCCGGGCTCTTCACTGTCGGCTTCACCGGTGGTGTCGGCGCCCACCGTGGTGTTGAGTTCCTGCTCCTCTTCCTTCACACGGCGTCGCTCGCGCAGCTCCGCCCAGATGAAATAGCCCAATCCCAGTGGTGCCATGATGCCGAAGGCGATCCACTGGAAACCGTAGGACAGGTGGGAGCCGCGTTCGAGCTGGGGCACCGGCATCGGATACAGCACCCCGGGCTGATTCTCGGAGAGCTGAACATAGTAGGGGGCGATGTCCAGGCCGGTGATCCCGGAGATCTCGTCGGTGTTGATGCCATAGACCTGGGTGTGGCCCCCGTCCTCCAGGGGGCGGTTGTTCGGCCGCATCTCATCGGCCCGCAGGTGCCCCACCAGGGAGATCGGGCCGGTGGGGGCATCGGCGAACTCCGGCACGCTGTTACCTTCCCCAGGCACCACCCAGCCACGGTGGACGAGCAGTGTCTCACCGCTGTCGAGCTGGAAGGGCACCAGCGCCTGGAAGGCCGGGGAGGTGTCGACCGGCCTGATGCGCAGCAGCACCTCGGCCTCACTCAGGTACTGACCATCCAGCACCACGCGGGTCCACTCGTCCCCGGGGGACAGGGGGCCGGCGGGATCCTGAATCTCAGCGACCGGCACGGGGTCGACCTGGAAGGCGGCCTCGATCTTCTCGTTGCGCTGGACGATCGCGTCATCCTTGTCCAGCTGCCAGGGAGCCAGCAGCGTGAAGGAGAAATAGGAGAAGGCGATGATCGCGACGAGGGAGAGTACCCACCCGGGTCTGAGGAAGGTTTTCCAACTCTTCTTCTTCCGGGTGCCGCCATATCTATCTGCCAACATGCTGCTCACAGCCGTCAAGTCTAGCGGGTTCCCCCGGGGGGAAGTCCAGCCTGCGGACGGCACGGGTCAGCTCAGCCGGTCATGCACCCAGGCCAGAATGCCGGGCAGCGCCGCCTCGATCTGTTCCCGCGTGACGGTGAAACCTTCCGGCCCGCCGTAGTACGGGTCCTCGACACCCGCGTCGACGGCGGCGTCGGGATCGAAGCTGCGCAGCAGGCGCACCTTCTGCTCGGGAACCCCCCGGTCGAGGAGCTCGGAGCGGTGACCGGGGTCGAGGGCGACGAGCAGATCCGCACCCAGCCGCTCGGCCCCGAACTGGGCGGCGATGTGCTCGCTGCCATCATGGCCGGCGTGGCGTAGTTCCGCGATGGCACGACGGTCCGCGCCCTGGCCCACGTGCCAGCCACCGATGCCGCTGGAACTCACCCGCACCCGGTCACCGAGACCTGCGGAGTCGATGGCGTCGCGGACGATGATCTCGGCCATGGGGGAGCGGCAGATGTTGCCGGTGCAGACGAAGTCGAGGTGCAGACGGTCGTCATCAGGCGGGGTCACCGGAGTACCGGTCATTGACGATTCCTTCCAGTTCTTCCGGGGTTCGGGCTATGTGGCGGGCCCGGGCCCACTCCTGGTCGGTACCGTACCCCCAGGTCACGGCCACCGTGTCGATGCCGAAGTGGGCGGCTCCCTCGATGTCGTGGGACCGGTCGCCGACCATGAGGATATCGGACCCCCGACCACGCAAACCGCTGGCCTCCAGGACATGGTCGATGACCGCGCGCTTCGTGCGCCGCGGGCCATCTTCCTGCGCCGCCCCCAGGAAATCGATGTACCCGAGCATGCCCTCGCGCTCCAGGATGCGCCACGCGAAGGACTCACCCTTCGACGTCGCGGTGTGCAGCGTGTAGCCTTGCTCCTTCCAGCATGCGAGCAGCTTCACCATGCCGGGATATGCGGCCGCGTCCGCCCAACCGCCCCGGTCGGTGTAATCGAGGTAGGCCGCCAACCCCCGACGGACCTGCTCATCACTCATGCCCAGCGACCGCAGACTCACCTCCATCGGCGGGCCCGGGATCCGCGCGATGGTCTCCTCATCGGGCCGGGGCCAGCCCAGGGTGTCCAGGGCGTGGAGGAAACCGGCCCGGATGCCGGGAAAGGAATCGATGAGGGTGCCGTCGACGTCGAGAAGGAGAATGCTCACCGCCCCAGCATGACAGAACCGGCCCGAGGGTGCCGGGTTAGACTGTGCGGACGAGAACTTCAGGGAGGAGCATTCATGACGACCGTCGCCGACATCCGCGACGTCCTCGACGCCGCCTACCCGCCCCGACTCGCTGAGAGCTGGGACGCGGTGGGACTGATCTGCGGGGACCCGGCCGATGAGGTCACCCGCGTGGCTTTCGCACTCGACTGTACCCAGGCCGTCGCGGAACGCGCGGTGGCCAGCGGTGCCCAAATGCTGGTCATCCACCACCCGTTGCTGATGCGTGGGGTCACCTCCGTGGCGGCCGACACCCCCAAGGGCAAGGTCCTCCACACCCTCATCAAGGGTGGGGTGGCCCTGTTCGCCGCACACACCAACGCTGATTCCGCACGGCCCGGCGTCAACGACCGCCTCGCGGAGCTCATCGGTGTCGCGCCGGGCCGGCCCATCCTGCCCAAGGACCCCGCTGCCCGCGACAAGTGGGGGGTGCACGTGCCCCCGGCCGCCGCCGAACAGGTCAGGAACGTCCTCTTCGCCGCCGGTGCCGGACAGATCGGCGACTACGCGGAATGCTCCTTCGAGTACGGGGGCACCGGCCAGTTCACCCCGCAACCCGGAGCTGCCCCCACCGAGGGCGCCATCGGGCAGACCCACCGCGGCACCGAACTGCGCATCGAGTTCGTCGCCCCCGCCGCCGCCCGCCGCACCCTCATCACCGCCCTGCGCGAGGCCCACCCCTATGAGGAACCAGCCTTCGACATCGTGGAGATGCAGGCCGATTCCCCGCTCAACGACGCCGTCGGCCTCGGCCGCATCGGTGAGCTGCCCGCGCCGATGTCCTTGCGCGACTTCGTCCAGCAGGTCGCCGACGCGCTGCCCGCCACCGCCTGGGGGGTGCGTGCCACCGGCGACCCCGACCAGCAGGTGCGGAAGGTCGCCGTGTCCTCCGGCTCCGGCGACAGCTTCCTCGACACCGTCCGGGGGCTGGGGGTAGACGTCTATGTCACCTCCGACCTGCGCCACCACCCCGTCGATGAGTACCTGCGCGCGGGAGGACCGGCCGTGATAGACACCGCCCACTGGGCCAGCGAATTCCCCTGGACCTCCCAGGCGGCCGACATCGTCTCCCGCCGGGCCGGGGTCGAGACCGAGATCATTGACCTGCGTACCGACCCCTGGACCATGGCCGCCCACCCGGGCGAGCAAGAAAGGTAGAACACATGAGACTTGACCAGAACCAACAGCAGACCCTCCTCGCTCTCGCGAGCACCGAGCGGACGCTGGCAGCTGTCGGCGGCCGTGTCCCCGCCACTCCCGAACGGCAGGACGTCGACCGTCTGCAGCGTGAACTCAAGGAGATGCGGGATGCCGCCGCCTCCGCCCAGATGGCCGTCGACGACATGGAGAACGAAATCCTGCGGATCCAGGAGGACGAGCGCAAGCTGCGTCGTCGTGAACGCGACAACCGGGAGAAGCTCGGCGCGGAGACCGACCCTGAGCGTCGCCGCGATCTCGAACACGACCGCTACGCCGCCAAATCCCGCATCGCCGATCTGATGGCGGAACTGCAGGAGGCGCACAACGAGATCCACGCGCTGCGCAACAACCGCGATGTCCATGGCGCCCGTGTCGACGACCTGGTGGTCAAGGTCGAGGCCGCCCGTCGTGCCGCCGACGCCGCCGATGAGGCTGCCGCCACCACCAACCCCACCGTGCGTATCGCCGAACTGCGGCAGCAGCTGCCGGTCGAGATCCTCGACGAGTACGAGGCACAGAAGCTGGAGAACGAGGTCGGCGTCGCAGTCTTCAACGGCCGCGCCTGTGGCGGCTGCTTCATCGTTCTGCCGCCCGCCGACCGTTCCGCGATCCGCACCACGCCCATCGATGAGCTCCCGCAGTGCCCCAACTGCGGTTCCTACCTCGTCCGTCAGGGCGCTGACGGCTGATCCGGACGGCCCCGTCCCGACGCCCTCACCCATGCCCCTCGCCGGCGCGCCCCAGGGCAGGCGCCCCGGTGCCCAGAAATCCCAGTGGAGGTCCCCACCCGTGAAGGTCATCATCGAAGCCGACGGCGGTTCCCGCGGCAACCCGGGAGTCGCCGGCTCAGGCACGGTCATCTACGACGCCGGCCGCAGCCGCACGCTCCGGGAGATCGTCTACGTGGTGGGCCGGCGCGCCACCAACAACGTCGCCGAATACCACGGCCTGCTCCGCGGTCTTGAGGCCGCCCGCGACCTCGGCGCCACGGAGGCCGAGGTTTATATGGACTCCAAGCTGGTCGTCGAGCAGATGTCCGGGCGCTGGAAGATCAAGCACCCCGACATGCAGAAACTAGCTCTGGAGGCCCGCCAGCTCATGGCAGGCCTGGGGCAGGTGACCTTCCACTGGATCCCCCGCGAGAAGAACGGGGTCGCCGACGCCCTGTCCAACGTCGCCATGGACGCCGCGGCCTCCGGGCACGCGCCCGGTGTCATCGATGACGCCACCGGTGAGCGAGGTTCCGACGTCACCGCCGATCCGGCCGCGCAGGCCAGCGACGGGGGACGCGCCGCCACCGGTAACAACCCCACCCACTGGACCGGGGCGGACCACACGCCGACCCGGTTCGTACTGTTGCGTCACGGCCAGACCCCGATGTCGGCGGCCCGCCAGTACTCGGGCCGCTCCAACCCCGAGCTGACCGACCTCGGTCTGGCGCAGGCCCGCGCGGCGGCCCGCTCCCTGGGCGAGCGCGGGGGCATCGACGTGATCGTCTCCTCTCCGCTGACCCGGTGCATCCAGACCGCGGAGCTGGTCGCTGCGGAGCTGGGCCTGCCGGTCACCGTGGTCGAGGATCTCATCGAGCTGGATTTCGGTCAGTGGGAAGGCAAGACCTTCCTGCAGGCGCATGAGGCGGACCCGGTGGTCCACGAGGCCTGGATCTCAGACCCGACGATCACCCCGCCGGGCGGGGAGTCGCTCGATTCGCTGACCCGTCGCACCCGCCGTGCGCGACGTCGACTGGCGGCCGAGTACGAGGGCATGACCGTGCTGGTGGTCAGCCACGTCACCCCGATCAAGTCCCTGATCCGCCAGGCGCTGGGTGCCGGACCGAAGGTGTTCTCCCGTCTGTTCCTCGACCTGGCGAGCGTCTCCGTCGTGGAGTTCTTCGACGAGGACGCCCGCGTCAGCGGCTGCGTCCGGTCCGTCAACGACACTGCCCACCTACGCCACCTGTGAGGGCATTTCATTCCGACCCGGCCGCGGAGTAGAGTCACGGACAGCGAATGAGTCGGCCGGGTGACCGCGGCCCCTGAACCACCCGCGCATGCGGGGAGGCGGGTGTCGAGGAAAGTCCGGACTCCACAGGGCACGGTGGTTGCCAACAGCAACCCGGGGTAACCCGCGGGCAAGTGCAACAGAAAGTACACCGCCACCGGCTCCGGCCGGGGGTGAGGGTGAAAGGGTGCGGTAAGAGCGCACCGGCGGGCCAGGTGACTGGTCCGGCCAGGTAAACCCCACCGGGAGCAAGGCATCAGGGCCTGTTCGATGAGCAGGTCTGATCGGATGATCGAGGGCTGCCCGCCCGAGTCCGAAGGTAGCTGCTTGAGGCGGCCAGCGATGGTCGACCCAGATGGATGGTCACCGCCCCGCACGGGGTACAGAATCCGGCTTATAGGTCGGCTCATTCGCCCGGAACTTCACCAACTTCGGCCCCGGCAGCCACCGCTGAGACGACTCAGCTGCGCTGCATGGACCACACCCGGGGGCCACCCGGGATCTGGGTCAGCGCATAGGCCTCGAAGCCGTGACGCTGGTAGAGCCGCAGGTTGCGTTCATCCGAGGTCTCCAGGTGCACGGGCGCCCGGTACCCGACCCGCTGGTTGACCTGACGCAACCCGAATTCCAGCAGACCACTGCCCCGGCCACTGCCCTGGCTGCGCGGTTCCACCCCGATCGTGGCCAGCCGCCAGCTCCCGGCCACCCTGGCGGAGGGCAACTCGACCGGGGTGGCGGCAGCGACGGACTCCCCACCAGCGGCCCCGGCCTCTTCCCAGACCTGCGGATCAACCCGGAGATCAGCGCCCGGCTCGGTGAAGGCGACCACCGCCGAACACTGCTGATCGACCACGAGCAACCCGTGGGGGACCGCCACGCCGCGCAGATAGATCGCCTGGACCTCCTGGATCCGACGGATGTGCTGATCGGCCGCCACCGTCCACCGTGTCCAGGGATAGTTGGCGAAGGCCCGGGCCAGGGTTGTGGCGGCGGCCTCGACATCGTCTTCGCCACCGATGCGGAATTGCGAATCGTTCATGTCCTGAGGGTAACCCCACCACGGACGCCGCGTGGGGGGAATCCCCTCACGGATGCGCCGAACCCGCCAGTGGGCAGTGTGAGCGCGCCGCGCTCATCCCGCCCTCGTCGAGGGGGACGACGGTGAGTCCGTCGGCGGACAGATCTGCGGCGAAGTTCGTGGCGCGTCGGACGTCAACGAACGCGATGACCGTGCCGGAGACACCGGCGGCGGCCGCCCGGGCGGTTAGTGCTCCCCGCGCCAGGCACAGCTGGGTGAGCTCCCCGAGGGTGGACAGGCCGTAGAGCCCGGAGAGCGTGTCCTGGGACTCGCTCAGCAGCGGCCAGATCGCGTCGGCGCGTCGGGATCGCAGGGCCCGGTTGATCTGCTGGGCGCGGATGGTCTCCTGCCCGGTGAACGACAGCCAGGCGGCGGCCTCCTGGATGGTCGGGGCGTCCTCGGTCCCGTGGACACGGTGGACGGCACGCAGCCAGTCCAGGACCCGGGGAGCGGCATCGGGCAGGGATCGCAGGGAGTCGGTGCCGAAGGCCCGACAGGCGTCGTCGAGGAAACGGCGTCGGGTGTGGATCTGTCCGTGCTCGGACGGGGTGGGGCCGGGTGCCATGACCGCCAGGACGCGGACGCTGTCCGTGGCGGGGTGGGGGATCTGGTTGACGGAACCGTCCGCGTAGTCGATCGCGGCGATGGACGTGCCCGTTCCCCGCAGGGCGGCGGTGTGGCGGGCGCGCAGCGGCGGGTTATCGGAGAACATCGCCGTAGCCTGGCTGCAGACCTCGGCCAGGCGGGCACGCAGGGGAGCGTCATCCAGGGTGCTGGACCCGGACTGCAGCGCCAGTGCGAAGGCCGCCTCGAGGGCGGCGTCGGCACCCAGCCCGATATCGTCGGGGATGTCGGAGACCACCGTGATATCCAGGCCGCCGGTGCCCCGGGAGAGTAGTTGACGGTTGACCATCGTCCAGACGATGCCGCCCAGGCGGGCTGCCAGCCCCCCGGTGGGGGTGGGTGGGGTGAGGGGGCGACCCTGTTCGTCAACGCCCGTCTGCTGTGCGGCGGCCAGGTCGGAGATGACCCCGCTGCTGATCTCGTCGGCGGTGGTCACCGTGCCTTCGGGGCTGGTGCGGTGGTGGGTGACCCGGATGAGGTCATCTGAGCGGGGGGAGAGCGCGACCGCGGTGCGTTGCGGTGCCTGGGACATGAGGACGACGCCGCCAGCGTGATCGACGTGTTCGCCGATCAGTGGCCAGGTGGCGGGCGCGTCGGCGGCCCGGGTAGCGGGGGAGCCCAGGGAGCTCTCATGGGCTGCGAGCGCCCTGTCGAGAGCGGGACTGTCGGCACCTGGCCACATCGGCATGACGCGAAACTCCTTGAAGAACCGGCGGATGGGATCCCATCAACTCTAGCCACCGTGCCGGTTCACCAGCTGGGAGTACCCTGGTTGGTACCTGTCGGACGCTGAATTGAGGAAGACATGCTGAATCAAGACCTGAAGTGGTACTACAACCCGGGCAACGGTGAGGTCGCCCAGGGCAAGCAGGGCGGCTGGGACAGCCGCATGGGGCCCTATGACTCCCGGGAGGAGGCCGCCAACGCTCTCCGGATCGCACGAGCGCGCACGGCTGCGGCGGACGCCGCCGAGGAAGCCGAGGACGACTGGGGTGCCTCGCCCTCCTGGGAAAAGTAGGGACCTGCCCGTTCACTTCCGCTTGTGCATCAGTCTCTCGTAGGCGGTGGTGATTTTCTGGACGGCCTTGGCGTGGTCCTCCAGGGACTCCTGGCCAATCGTTCGTTCGCGCTGGTAGAGCAGGCCGTAACCGAAGGTGTCCTCACCGCGGCGGGAGGCGGCCGCGGCCATCGTGAGCAGCTTGTCGCGGGAGGTCACCGAGTCCTGGAAATCGCCCAGGATCGACTGCAGCTCCTTGCAGGCCTTGTACAGACCTCCGGTCTTGAGTCGGGTGGCGGCACCCACGGCCTCGGCGGCATAGCGTAGTTTCTTCGCTGATTTCCGCATGTCGTGGTAGTGCTCCTCCCGCTGGTGAAGGGTCAGTTCCGGGTTGTCCCGGTTCTTCACCGCCCTGCGGTGGCGCTTCATCAGCTTCCGGTAGGCCTCCACCAGGTGCCCGGAGAGGATCTTCTCGACGTCCTCCCGCTCCCGGCGGGCGGCGGCCTTACGTTTCTTTTTCTTCTTCCCGGCCGGTTTCTGCTCCCCCGTTGCGGTCTGAGTCTCCACGGGGCCGCCATCGGTGACGGCGGTCAGCGGCCCGTCGCCCTCGCCCTCGTCCACGGTCGCAGGGTCTGTCGCCGGTTCCACGATGCGGTGTTCGGTGGTGGTGGGCCCGGCGACCACCGGGGGATCGGCCAGCAGGGCGTCGATGGAGTCGAGCAGGGAGAGGTAACGTTCGGAGTTGAGGGTGGCGACCACCCGGCGGTGGACCCGGCGGTACTCGGCCCCCATGTCTGCCCGCAGGTGTCCGCGGGTGGTTTCGTTGAGGACGTCGGAGTCCTCGGAATCAAGCAGCATGAGGAACCGTTCCTCGACGACCTCCGCGTCCCGGGCCACACCGAGGACACCGGCCAGCAGTTTCAGCTCGGATTCAACGTGATGGAGCCCTGTGCCGCTGAGTACCCCCTCGAAGGTCTCCAGGTGACTGCGCAGTTCCCGGGTGGCCACGCGCATCTGGTGGATGGAGTCCCATTCGTCACGCCGGACCTTGGGATCGTATTCGATGAGTTTGTCCCGGTTGCGGCGCAGCGCCCCGACGACTGCGGCTGCGGGGGAGTCCTCGTCGAGGTCGGCAATCTGCATGAACGATGGGAACGGGGCCCGGTTGATGGATTCCCCCAGGGCAGAGACCAGTTTCGAGGGGGAGGGGGAGACCCGGGCCCCGACCCCGATGAGTAGACCGGTGGCTGATTCGATCAGGTCGGTGCCCTCTGCGGTGCCGACCAGCTGATCTGCCAGTTCGACCTCCCATTCCCGCCAGGAGGTCTGGGCGCCGCCGGGCAGGAGGGACCAGGCGGTGACCCGGTCATCGCAGAACTCTGCGGCGGGCGAGCCGTCCGGTGCGGTCAGCTCGGATTCCGACCGCTCGTTGTCGACCTGTGCGATCGGGTTGAGCTGTTCCGTGCGGACGAGCACGCGGACCTGACCAAGCAGCTCCTCCGGCACCTGGATCTGGTCGTCGACGGGTTCACTGAGGGGGAGGTGGACTTCCAGGCGGGCACCACTGCCGGGTAGTTTCAGGTGCCAGCCGTCATCGGTGCCGCCGTGACGTCGGCGCAGGGTGATCCGGGAACGCGTCAGCCGCAGGTCCGCGGTGTCGTAGTAGATGGCGGACAGGTGATGGGTGCGGGTCGAGGCCACGGCGGTGACTCCCCCGATACCGGTCAGGTCGGGCACGGGGACCTGCTCATCCACGGCGAACTTGGCCTCCACCTCCAGAAAAGTACGGGTTGACATCGTGGAAATACCTGCTTTCGTACTACGGATCAGAAGCTTTCTATTGCCTCCCGAGTTTAGCCCCGCCCGGCGTAGCTGACCGGGCACTCAGGCTGAACGAGGCTGAAGGGCGGCTGCCTCCCCGGCCAGGCGGGAATGTTCGGCGGCCAGGATCCCGTCGAGGCTGCCCTGATGGTGTCGGGCGGAAAAAGACAGGCCACGTAGGGTTGGGAACAGTTCCCGGGCCCTCTGCGTGGCAGTTTCCGCGCGTTTCATGAGCACGGGCAGGGCACGGCTCGCGGTGGGAATGTCGGCGCAGGCTTCCGCCCCTGCCTCCTGTAGCAGGTCACCGATCCGGTGGGCGTAGGCGAGCAGGAAGGAACGCCGGTAGACGGTGGTCTCACCCCGCCGGGCGGCCCGTCGGGCACCGGTGGAGGTTCTCATGCCGTACAGACACTGCCGGTTGAGGCTGGCGAACAGGTCCGCGCTGTGGCAGACATCGCCGCGCTCACCGATGATGGTCGCGATACCGCGGGTGGAGAGCAGGACCGCCCGGCAGGAGTTGGCGGAGGCCACCTGGGCCAGCAGGAGGAACTGGTGCCGGACCCAGGGGGCGTGGAAATGTACCCGCAGCGCCACCGGCCCCGGCCCCCGGCCCTGGGCCCCTCCCTCGTCGAGCAGGGTCGTGATGCGGTGGCGGTGGCGCAGCTGCTGTGCCTTGGCCACCAGACTCTCCGCCTCGGCCTCGAAGCCGGTGGACTCCGCCTTCCTCAGCAGTGCGGTGATGCGGTGGCAGGCCCGGCGCTGCACGGCATCGAGGTGCTCAGGAGTCGATCCGGCATCCCGGAGCTGGTTGGGGAGGAGCAGGATCTGCTCATCAGGCAGTTCCGGTAGCGCGGACAGGGCCGTCCACCAGTCCGCCAACTCCGGTGCCGTCCAGTCCGGGCGCGGGACGGCGGGGCACTGATCGGCCCAGGCGCGACGCATCGCCGGGGAGGCGTGTCGACCCACGCGGTGGTGTGCGAGGAAGAGCAGGTGATCGGCACGGTGACCGAGCACATGCCGCAGATCCTCCGGCAGCCAGCCCCGGGTGGCCGCGGCGGCCACGGCCCCCACGGCGGCGTCGAGAAGCTCAGCGAAGTGGTTGATGTGGTGGACGTTCATGACGGCCCCTTCTGGGAAAGTATGTTCGAATCTGTGTCTGGGCGCAGTAGACCATCCGGCCCAGACATCACCACCCCCGGACCTGTTCCTCGCCTCATTCAGCTGCGGAAACAACGGGTTTCACCACCCCCGTCGGGGATGTTCCCCCGACGGTGGGGGCGAGGGTCGGTCAAGGCCACCCGCCTGCCCTGCCCCACTCATTAAGGTGGGGGTCATGAACAGCCAACAGGAATTCGTGCTGCGTGCCGTTGAGGAACGCGAGGTCCACTTCATCCGGCTGTGGTTCACCGACATCCTCGGTTACCTCAAGTCCGTCATGATGAGCCCCTCGGAACTTGAGGAGGCCTTCACGGAGGGCGTCGGCTTCGACGGCTCCTCGATCGAGGGCTTCTCCCGGATCTCCGAATCTGACACCCTCGCCCTGCCCGACCCCTCCACCTTCCAGGTCCTGCCCTTCGACCATGAGGACCCGTCAATCAAATCCGCCCGCATGTTCTGCGACATCACCATGCCCGACGGGCAGCCCTCCTGGTCCGACCCCCGCCAGGTCCTGCGCCGTCAGATGCAGGCTGCCGCCGACGAGGGATTCACCTGCCTGATCTCCCCGGAGATCGAGTTCTACCTCCTCCGCGACACCGGCTCCCTGCTCAACCTCGAACCCACCGACCAGGGTGGATACTTCGACCAGGCCAGCCACAGCGCCGTCCCCAAATTCCGCCGGGAGGCCATGGTCGCACTGGAGTCGATGGGCATCGCCACGGAATTCTCCCACCACGAGGCCGCACCCGGCCAGCAGGAGATCGATCTGCGGCACGGTGACGCCCTCACCATGGCCGACAACATCCTGACCTTTCGCTACCTGATCAAACAGGTGGCCTTCAACAGCGGTGTGCGCGCCACCTTCATGCCCAAACCCTTCACCGATCTGGCGGGCTCGGCCATGCACTCGCACATCTCCCTCTTCGAGGGAGACACCAACGCCTTCCACGACCCCGACGATGAGATCTCCCTCTCGCGCACCGCCAAACACTTCATCGCCGGCATCCTCCGCCACGCCCGGGAAATGTCCGCCCTGACCAACCAGTGGCCCAACTCCTATAAACGCATCGTCTTCGGCAACGAGGCCCCCACCGCCGCCACCTGGGGGGTATCCAACCGCTCCGCCCTCGTACGGGTACCCACCTACCGACTCGCCAAGGCCGACTCCCGCCGCGTCGAAGTCCGCTCCCTCGACTCCGCCTGCAACCCCTACCTCGCCTACTCCGTGCTCCTGGGCGCCGGGCTCCGGGGCATCCGCGAGGAATACGAACTCGACGAACCCGCCGAGGACAACATCTCCCAGATGAGCCGCCGCGAACGCCGCGCCCTCGGCTACGAGGATCTGCCCGCCTCCCTGGACCAGGCGCTACGCGAATTCGAACGCTCCGAACTCATGCCCGAGATCCTCGGCGAACACGTCTTTGAATTCTTCCTCCGCACCAAATGGGACGAGTGGCACAACTACCAACGCCACGTCACCCCCTGGGAAATCAAGAGCACGCTGGACTACTAGTTGACGCAGGAGAAACCCCTCCCATGACCGCCCCCACCCGACCCACAATCCCCTCACCCGCCGCCCTCGGCCTCCACGGATCCCGGGCAGCCGAGGACCTCACCTGGCTCGGTTGGGGCAGCCTCGACTCCGTCGATCTGCTGTGGGCACTGGCCGCCACCGGTGACCCCGACCTCACCCTCAACACCCTCATCCGCCTGATGACCGCCCTCGGCGAGGAACGCACCGACCTCGACCGGGCACTGCGGGACAACGAGGCCCTGCGCATCCGCCTGCTGGCCATCCTCGGCGGTTCCACCGCCCTCGGTGACCACCTCGTGGCCAACACCTCCCTCTGGCCGCAATTGGCCCTCCCCCTGCCCACCCCACAGGAGATGATGCAGCAGCTGCTCGGCGCGGTGGAGGCGACGCCCGCCACAGTGAACGTCCCCGAGGAGGACCTCCCCGACCGCGGCCCCGACACCGCCAGCCCCGACCTCTCCACCCCCGGCACCTACCGCGCCGGGATCAGTGGGCCGGAGGCCGAGAAGAACCTGAAGCTGACCTACCGCACCCTCATCCTGCGCATTGCCGCCCACGATCTGGCCGGCACCTTTCCCGACCGGCGTGGTGTTCTCCCCGAGCAGACCCGCCTGGAGTTCCGTACCGTCACCGGGCTCCTCACCGCACTGGCTGATGCCGCGTTGACCGCCGCGCTCGCCGTCGCGGTCGCCGGGGTCTATGACGAGGACGACGTCGACATGCGCCTGGCCGTCATCGCCATGGGTAAGTGCGGTGCCGGGGAGCTCAACTACATCTCTGACGTCGACATCATCCCCGTCGCCGAGCCCGCCAGTCCCCGGGCCACCCGCCTGGCCGGGGAGTTCATGCGCATCGGTTCCCTCGCCTTCTTCGAGGTGGACGCGAACCTGCGCCCGGAGGGCAGGTCGGGGGCGCTGGTGCGCACCCTGGGCAGCCACGCGACCTACTATCGTCGATGGGCGGAGACCTGGGAGTTCCAGGCGCTACTCAAGGCACGTCCCATGACCGGCTACATGCCGCTGGGGCATGCCTACCTGGACGAGGTCTCACCGATGGTGTGGACGGCGTCGCAACGCGACTCCTTCGTCGATGATGTCCAGGCCATGCGCCGCCGCGTGCTGGAGAACGTCCCCGAGCCCCTGCGTCACCGGGAACTCAAACTCGGCGTCGGGGGACTGCGCGACGTCGAGTTCGCCGTACAGCTGCTCCAGCTCGTCCACGGCCGCTACGACGAATCACTGCGTACCCTGGCCACCGTCGACGCCCTCCAGGCACTGGTCGAGGCCGGTTATGTCGGACGGGAGGACGGTCACCAGCTCATCGACGCCTACGAGTTCCTGCGGCTGCTCGAACACCGCCTCCAGCTGCACCGTCTGCGCCGCACCCACACCATGCCCGCCGGAGACGACGACAGGCACCTCGCCTGGCTGGCTGCCACCAGTGGGTTCGCCGTCGCCGGCAAGAAGTCCGCGGCCCGGCTGATGCAGGACCGGCTGCGCAAGGTGCGGCTGCTGATCTCCGAGCTGCACTCGCGGCTGTTCTACCGTCCGTTGCTGCACTCGGTGGTCTCGATGTCCGTCGGCCAGGTCACCTTGAGCCCGTCCGCCGCGAAACTTCAGCTCGCAGCCCTGGGCTACCGTCATCCCGACCGTGCCTTCGAGCACCTCACCGCGCTGGCCGCAGGGGCCTCTCGCAAGGCGAAGATCCAGGCGATGCTCCTGCCGACCCTGCTCGACTGGCTCTCGACCACCGCCGATCCGGATGCTGGCCTACTGGCCTACCGCAAGCTCTCCGACGCGGCCCTCAACCGCACCTGGTTCCTGCGGATGCTGCGCGACGAGGGGGTGGTGGGGCAGCGGTTGATGCGGATCCTCGGAAACTCCCCCTACACCGCTGAATTGATCATCTCGGCCGCTGACGTGGTCAGGAAGCTCGGGGACGGTGCAACCGGCCCCCGCCTGCTGGAGACCGCCCCCGACCAGGTGAACAAGGCGCTGATGGCGGCCTCCAAACGGCACGCGGACCCGGACCGGGCGGTGTCGGTGGCACGCTCCCTGCGCCGCCTCGAACTGGCACGCATCGCCTCGGCCGACCTGCTCGGATTCATGGACACCTCGCGGGTGTGCCTGGAGTTGTCGCTGGTGTGGGACGCGGTGCTCCAGGCAAGTCTGTTGGCCGAAGTGCGGTGGAGCCTCGCGCAGAATGGCCTGGAGGAGCCCCCGGCGCGGATCTCCATCATCGGGATGGGGCGGCTGGGTGGTTCAGAGCTGGGTTATGGCTCGGACGCGGACGTCATGTTCGTCTGCGAGGCCGCGGAGGGCGTCGACGATAACACCGCGGTGAAGTGGGCCACCGGGATCTGTGAGGGGACGCGTAAACGGCTGGCCAAGCCGTCCGGTGATCCGCCGCTGGAGGTGGACCTGGGGTTGCGCCCTGAGGGGCGGTCCGGGGCCACGGTGCGCACCCTGGAGTCCTATGAGCGCTACTACCGCCGGTGGGGGGAGATCTGGGAGATCCAGGCGCTGTTGCGTGCCACCCACGTCGCTGGAGACCCTGAGCTGGGGAGGCGTTTCCTGCTCATGATCGATGAGTTCCGTTATCCCGCCAGCGGTGCCTCCGCCGCCGACATCCGGGAGATTCGCCGCATCAAGGCGCGCGTGGACAACGAACGGTTGCCGCGTGGGGCCGACCGCAACACCCACACCAAGCTGGGCCGTGGGGGGCTCTCCGATATCGAGTGGACCGCGCAGCTGCTGATCATGATGCACGCTCACGAGTATGAGCGGCTACACAACACCTCCACGCTGGAGGTCCTCGACGTCCTCGCGGAACAGGAGATCATCGACCCCGACAAGGCCGGGATCCTCAAGGAGGCCTGGCTCACCGCGACCACTGCGCGCAACGCGCTGGTGCTGGTCCGGGGCAGGCGTACGGACCAGCTGCCTCAGCCCGGTCCGGCACTGGCCCAGGTGGCGGGTGCTGCAGGGTGGGATCCGGAGGAGTACCAGGAGTTCTTCGAGAACTACCTGCGGGTCACCCGCCGTGCCCGAAAGGTCGTCGACGAGGTTTTCTGGGGGGAACAGAGCATCGAGCCCTGACCCCGGTAGGGGGAGGGGCATAAGCTGGGATGTGATCCCGCAGTACCCCAGAAAAGGAGTCCGCCATGCCGTTGAGTCTCTCCATCGATCTCAGTGACGCCACCTTCGCCGACCTGCGTGCGCTCGTCGACGCCGCGCACACCGCGGGCGTCGACAGCCGTACCCGCGTCGAGATCGAGGACACCACCCTGTTGGTGACCATCGACAGTACCGCTGAGCGGAAGGCCGAGGCCGAGGTACTCGACCCCGAGCCGGAGACCGGGGCCCGTCCTGCCTTCATGTCGAGCACGGGGCAGCAGCTCGGTGACGCCGCGATCAGGAGCGTGATCGACATCCTCACGGGGCGTCAGGAGCCCCCGCGCCGCACCAGCTGACATTGTTTTCTGTGAGGGCCCACCGACACTGGTAGGGCCCTTTCATGTTCCGTCCAACCTTCCCCGAGGTTGGTGGGTTAGCGTTCCGTGGTGAACTCACCGATCACAGGAGGGCCATGACAGCCATCAGTTCCCCTCGCCGCACGGTTATCGCCGCCGGTCTGGTCAGCGTCATCCTCGGAGCAGGTGCGCTTCTCGCTTTTCTGCCGGTCGGCTCCGGCCCGGGTGGGGCTGGCGAGGGTCGGACGGTGGGGCAGCAGTTGGAGAGCGGCTCGTTGTACGGGGCCGGGGAAGCCGCCGTGGGCGAGAGGTTGGTGGAGGTCACTCATCTGCATCAGCTCGCTGAGGAGATGGGTGTGGAGTCCCGGGAACTGGCCGGTGCACTGGATGCCGTGCAGGCGGGACAGGCCCATTACGGTGCGGGACACGGGGCAGAGTCCCTGCGACGGGCACTGGCGGAGATCCTGGGCATGGAGGTCTGGGAGGTCGACGCCGCCGTCGCCACGGTCATGGGCCGCGTGGCGGACGCGGCCCTGATGGAGCGTCTCGACGTCGCGGTGGCCGAGGGGGACCTGGCGGAGGCCGAGCGGCGAAGCGTCCTGCGGGCCCTGGACCTGGAGATGCCGGACCAGCGTCCGGTCCCGCAGGGTTGACAGCTTCCCCCCAGCGCAGTGGGAGGTGGAGCCGAGGATGAGGCCTTAGCGTGACAGAATAATCACGAAACGATAACGGGCCGGGAGGGTCATTCATGGGCAGCATCTCGAAATTCGGAAAGACGCTAGCCGCCACCATGCTGGTGGCCGTACCCCTGATGTTCGGGGTGGCGGCCTCCCAGGCCGCCGAAGGCCTCTCTGGAACCCTCCTGGGGGCCGGTCTCACCAGCCACTCTGTCGGGGAGTTCGGTGCCCCGCCCGGGGTGGGGCTGGGTAGCGAACTGGGGTTGCGGCTGATGCCCTGAGCCACACTCTCGCCGGGCCCGCCGCCGGGCAACTCACCCCTCGGAGGAGTCGACGACGCGCACTGCCCCGGTGACCGGGCCGTCCCCATCCTGTTCTACCCGGCGGCGACGTTCCACCAGCGCCCGGAAGAGGGACAGCCCGAGCAGCCCGATGCCCCAGGCGATGAATACCGCGATCCAGGCGAAACGGAAGTCGCTCCAGTCGTATTCCTGTCCGGCGGCATGATGGTCGAGCAGGAGGCCGACAGCCTGGGCGGTGATCATGCCGGCGAAGAAACCCCCCATGTTGGCCATGCCGGTGGCTGTTGCGACGACGCTGCGGTCCATGTCCTGCCGGATGTTGTCGAAACCGAAGTTCGAGACCGGGGTGAACAGGGCCATGACGATATTGAGCAGAATGAGGGCGGTCACGCCCCGTGGTTCCTCGGGCAGGAAGAAGATGATCCAGGCGATGCCGATGGCGCCGGCGAGGACGATCGACGCGATGATGCGGTGCCTGCCCAGCCGGGCGGAGACGAAACCCAGGATCGGGCCCGCGCACACCGAGGCGATGGTGTTGACCGTCAGGACCAGTCCGACCGTAGCGGCTGACAGGCCCATGCCCAACGTCATCAGGGGAACGCCCCACAGCAGGGTGAACACGATCTGGATGAGCATGCCGGAATAGTGATTGAAGAATCCCTGCCAGCACAGTGGACTACTCAGGACGGTGCCCAGGAGGGCGCCGACCCGGACTCTCCCCGTCGGACCCTTCCCCCCTTGCCCGGGCCCTGCCGCATCGGCCCCGGCCCGGGAGGCCGCCCAGCTCTCCGGAGTGTCAGCCACGGCCACCCCGGCGGCAATCGCCACGAGCACGCCGATCGCGCCCAGGCTGATGAAGGCGGTCGTCCATCCCGGCCCGTGGAGCAGGGCGAGGAAGGGCACCGCGGAGAGGAACTGCCCCACCTGCCCCAGGGCCGAGGTCATCTGGGTGAACACCGGGGTTTTCTTCAGCGGGAACCAGTAGGGCAGGATCCGCATCACCGACAGGAAGGCGGTGGCGTCGCCGGCGCCGATGAGGACCCGGGCGCCGATGGCCACCCAGTAGGAGGAAGTGAAGCCGAGCAGGACCTGGCCGGCTGCCATCACCACCGCGCCGTAGACCAGCATGCGGCGGGGGCCGAAGCGGTCGATCAGCATCCCCATGGGGATCTGGGCGAAGGCGTAGACGCCCAGCTGTACCGCGGTGAACACCGCGATGCGGGAGGCGTCGACCTGGAAGCGGTCGATGGCGTCGACTGAGGCCACGCCGAAGGAGGTGCGGCCGGTGATCGCGACAATGTACACGAGTACCGCCGCCACCCACACGGTGAGGGCCTTGCGTGTCACCTTCTCGCGGGGGTGGGGGTCAAGCAGCGTGTTCGTCATATCGAGACACATTAGACCCAGTGGCCACAGGGGGACGGTGATGAGGCCTCACGGTCGCCTCCCCACCCGCCCCTCCCGGGGTTCCGGGGAGGAGGTATGACCACACTTTCCACTCCGGCCACGTATCCTGGGTGACGTGGATTATATTTCGACTCGTGACGCTTCCCATACCCCCGTCAAGTTCACCGATATCCTGCTCGGTGGCCTGGCACCCGACGGTGGCCTCTACCTGCCCGCGGACTACCCGCAGCTCGATGACGCCACCCTGAGCGAATGGCGCTCCCTGCTCTCGGAGCAGGGTTACGCGGCGTTGGCCGCCGAAGTGCTCAAGCTCTTCATCGACGACATCCCGGCGGAGGACATCGAGGCGATCACCGCCCGTGCCTACACCTCCCCGAAGTTCGCCGATGAAGAGATCGTTCCGGTCACCGAGCTGGAGGAGGGCCTCTACCTCGGACATCTCTCCGAAGGCCCCACCGCCGCCTTCAAGGACATGGCGATGCAGCTGCTCGGCGAGCTGTTCGAGTACGAGCTGGGCCGCCGCGGCGAGACCATGAACATCCTGGGCGCCACCTCCGGTGACACCGGTTCCTCGGCCGAGTACGCCATGCGCGGCCGCAAGGGCATCCGCGTGTTCATGCTCACGCCGGGTGGCCGCATGTCCCCCTTCCAGCAGGCTCAGATGTTCGGTCTCGATGACCCGAATATCTTCAATATCGCCGTCGACGGCGTCTTCGATGACTGCCAGGACATCGTCAAGGCGGTCTCCGCTGACGCCGCCTTCAAGGAGGAGTACCGCATCGGTGCGGTCAACTCCATCAACTGGGCACGTCTGGTCTCCCAGGTGGTCTACTACGTCGCCATCTGGCTGAAGGTCACCGATTCCAACGACCAGAAGATTTCCTTCTCCGTGCCGACAGGTAACTTCGGCAACATCTGCGCCGGTCACGTGGCCCGCCAGATGGGTCTGCCGATCGACCGCCTGATCGTGGCCACCAACGAGAACAACGTGATGGAGGAGTTCGTCCGCACTGGTTACTACCGCCCGCGTCGCGCCGAGAAGACCGTCGCCACCTCCTCGCCGTCGATGGATATCTCGCGTGCCTCGAACTTCGAGCGTTTCCTCTACGACCTGATCCAGGGCGACGCCGCCCGCGTCAGGTATCTCCTGGACATGGCGAACACCCAGGGTGGGTTCTCCCTGGCCGAGGACCGGATCATGGCTGATGTCATCGACGAGTTCGGCTTCGGCGCTGGCCGCTCGGACCATGAGAAGCGTATCGCCACCATCAAGGACATCTGGGAGAGCCGGGGCATCATGATCGACCCGCACACCGCCGACGGCGTGTGGGTCGCCCGGGACTGGAGCAAGGACGTCGACACCCCCATCGTGTGCCTGGAGACGGCCCTGCCGGTGAAGTTCTCCGAAACGATCGTCGAGGCCACCGGCCGCGAGCCTGAGGTTTCCGAGCGCTTCGCGGAGATCCTCGACGCGGAGCACCACGTCACTGAACTGCCGAACGAGGTCGACGCAGTCAAGCAGTTCATCGTCGACTCGATCAACAACACCACGGTGCGCTGATCAAGCATGGAACAGAACCACCACGTGGCCGAAGGGCACTTCGCTGACTTCGTTCCGGAGTGGTTCGCGGCCCGGGTCAGCACTCAGACCATGGCCGCGCATTGCGGAGATGAGAACATCACCGACAACGGCTAATGTTCAGCGTCGTGAAAACCCGATGGTGGGCGGCGACGGTCCTGGCTCTGCTGGGGACCGTTGCCGCCCTCGTCATGCTGGGGGTCAGTCAGCATAATTCGGTGGCGCAGTCGGTCACGGCCGCCGCCGGCGTCGTGCCCTCCCCGCCGGAGATCGAACGACCGGACAACGGTGAGCCACTGCCCTCAACGACCCTGCGCATCCCGGAGGACAGCCCCTGGTCACCCGGCGCCTCCATCACCATGACCGACCGGCAACCGGTGCCCGGGCAGAGCATCCGGGTCAGCCGTTGCACCGTCGCCTACAGCTTCACCACCCCGACCACCGCTTATGCTGTCACCGCCGCCCACTGCGGGGGCCCCGGGGACCTGGTGTGGGCGGTGTCAGGCGAGGGCGAGCCGGACTTCTCCGCCCCGGTGGGCACGTTCACCTATTCTGACCTCTACGATCCGGGCACCTCGCTGCTCGACGTCGGACTCATCGAGATCACCGACCAGCACCGGGTGCTGAACGCTCCCGGTCTCCCGGCGGAGACGGTGCTCGTCGACCGTCTGGACCTGCCCCCGGACCAGGTCTGCAAGTTCGGGACGACCACCGGCCACACCTGCGGGGAGATCCTGCTGCTGCACAGTCGGGAACGGCTGGTCGACAACCGGGGCCGCGACCTGCCGGCCGTCTCCTCCACCGCCCGGGTCTGCGCCCGGGCCGGTGATTCGGGAGGCCCCGTCTACACACACCTGGCGCAGCGCGACGTCATCGTCGGGGTGGTCTCGGGCATCCGCGACGATTCCCCGGGCAGCGGATGCGAAGATCTGGCGGGGAAGGAGATGACGATGTCCTACACCCCGATGACCCGGATCCAGGATGTGGTGGACAAGATCGTTCCCGACGGGCTCTACCGGGTGGAGGTGATGTCCTGACATTCTGCGGGCACAGAAAGCCCCTCGGCGCGTGCTACAGCACCAACGCGATCACGAGGACGGGGATCGCGAGGATCGCGATGACGACGCGTATGGTCCGACCCATGGTGGCTCCTTATCCGTTCACTGGCTTCCCCGTCGAGGGTACCGGCAGCAGGCCGTAATCCACCCGGGCCCGGAAGCCGGTTAGGATCCGGAGGAAGTGACCGCACCACCCCGGAGGATTCCCCATGCCGCGCCACCCCCTCGCCGTCCTTGACCTGGAGACCACCGGTTTCCGCAGTTCGGACCGTGTTCTGGAGATCGGGGTGGTGCTGCTCGACCGGGATCTCCACCGTGAGGGGAGCTGGCACACCCTGGTCCAGCCCGCACGCGATATCGCCAACTCGCACGTCCACGGCATCAGCGCGAGCGATCTGGTGCACGCCCCCGGCTTCGCCGGGGTGGCCGTCGAATTGGCGGAGGTGCTCGACGGACGCGTCATCGTGGCCCACAATGCCGCCTTCGACACGAAGTTCCTGGCGGCCGAGTACGGGCGGTTGGGGGTAGAGCTTCCCCCGGGCGGGGAGTGGTCGGTGTGTACCCGTCGACTGGCACGCACGCTGCTGCCAGGCGCCCCGGAACGGCTGTCGGCCTGCATGGACACCCTCGGTCTCAGTAATGAGTGGCCCCACCACGCGCTCGCCGATGCGGAGGTTACCGCGGAACTGTTCCGTGAACTGGTCAGCTCCTACGGGGCGGACCCCTCGGAGGCCCGGCCGCTGGGGATTCGTGAGCTCCTCGCTCCCCACGCCGTCTCCCTCCCGGGGGAGTGGACGCTGGGTCGGGAGACCGCCACCACCGGTCCCGCCAGCTGGCTGGAGCGGTTGGCCGTCAACCTCCCGCCCACCGGACTGAAGGAGATCGACGACTACCGCACCCGCCTCCACGGCGCACTTCTCGACGCCCGCCTGTCCACCACCGAGATCGAGCAGCTGGTCGCCAGCGCCCACGACCTGGGCATCACCGCCGACGAGGCCCGGGAGATCCACGCCGACCACCTGCGCCAGCTGGCGGTAGAGGCCTGGGCCGACGGGGTGGTCACCGACACCGAACGTCGTCGCCTGCACGACATCGCCCTCCAGCTCGGCGTCGACGCCCGGCAGGTCGACGCCCTACTTGCCGAACAGCCCACCGGCGGGGAACACCTCGGCCCCGGACTTCGCCCCGGCGACCGGGTGAGTTTCACCGGCGCCCTGGAGCTCGGGCGTGATGTCTGGGAGGCGCGGGCCCGCGCCGTGGGGCTGGACGTCGGCGGGGTCACCCGCGCCTCCGCGGTGCTCGTCGCGGCCAACCCGGACACGATGAGCGGCAAGGCACGCGCCGCCCGTGGGCATGGCGTACCCATCATCGATGAACCTGGTTTCGCCCGCCTGCTGCGCGCCATGGAGGAGGACCGCGATGTCGTGGACAGGCACACCCCCGGAGCGGATGAGCACGGCGTCTCCCACCACGAAGTCTTCCCTTGGCTCGTTGACCTGGGGCTGCGGGAGCTGAGCCCGGAGGAGATCGCCGAGACGTGGTTGAACACCCACCGGGAACAGCCGCTCTCCCGGCTCTCGCCCCGTCTGCGGGGAACAGAGCTGCCGGAATCACCCACCCTGGGCCGGGGACTGGTCGAACGGTGGTTGAGCGCACACCCGCAGCTGTTGAGCGCCACGGCCATCGACCTGCAGGACCTGCCCGGCTTCGGCCACCTGAGCCTGCACCGGGCGGTGCTCACGGTGGTACTTGCCGCCCTCGACGCCCCAGCGGACACGGAAGCCCCCGCCCTCCCCGCACCCGCCGATGAGTACCACGACCTGCCCGGCGACATCCTCTACGAGGACAGCGCCGCAGAAGGTGACCGCGCCCGGCAGGCCCTGCGCACCATCGCGGAATGGACCTGGCTGGTCCACGGCCGCCCCACCCTCACCGACGCCGCCGCCCCGGTGGCCGTCACCGCGGCGGTCTCCACCCTCGCGGCAGACCGCTACTGGTCGGACCCAGCCGACGATGTCATCCGCCGTGCCCGGGCGGAGATCGCCGCACAGGTGGGAAATGATCCCCGTGACCTCGACATTTTCCGCGACCGGCTGCTCGGCCAGGCCACCCTCGACGAGATCGGCTCCCGCCACGGCGTCACCCGCGAACGCATCCGGCAACTCGAACTACAGCTGAAGGAACGCCTGTCCACACCCGAGCCGGCGACCGACCTCGTCCTCCACGCCCTGCCCCGCCGCTTCGGCCCACTATGCCTGCGCTCCGACCTCCTGCGCGACCTACCGGCCCTCGGGGAGGAAAGTCCCGCAGTCGGCCACAACATGCTCCGCACCCTGGCCTTCTCCGCCACCGACTGGGAACTCTCCGGCCGCTGGTTCCAGCACACCGGTTTCGACAGTGACCTCGACGCCGCACTGGAGGACCACGCCGACGATTACGGCGTCGCCCCACTCGGCGACCTCGCCGAGACCCTCAACCTCGGAAAGGAGACCCTGCGTGAGCGTCTCAGTGAGACCGACCTGCGGGTGCTCGACGACCACGTGCTGACCCGGGTGCGCAGCTACGGTGACCGCGGCACCGCCATCCTCGCCCTCGCCGGAGAACCCCTGGCCGCAGCCGAGATCCTTGACCGCTACGGCAGCGGCAACATCCGTTCCCTGGCCAACGCCATGGGCGCCGACGAACGCACCATCCGCATCGGCCGTGACCAGTGGGCACTGGCCGAATGGGGGCAGGAGGAATACACCACCCTCGCCGACTGGATCGGCCGCCGCGTCGACGAGAAAGGCGCGGTACCCATCCAGGCACTGATCGACGATGCCACCGCCACCCTCGGCGTGTCCGCAAGCTCTGTACGCTCCTACGCCTCCACCCTCGATTTCACCCTCACCGACGGCCTGGTCACCAGGGCCACCCACATCCAGGACAGTCCCGCCGACCCCACCGAATCGGCCGGCCTCTACCGACGTCCGGACGGCTGGCGCCTCCTGACCACCGTCACCCACGACCACCTGCGCGGATCCGGCACCGGAGTGCCCCGTGGCGTGGGCGCCATCCTGGACGTTCCAGCCCTGGAGAAACGCACCCTCGACAGCCCCCTCGGCGAACAGACCATCAGTCACTCGCGCACCGGCGTGGCCGTCGGCTCCATCCGCCGCTTCCTGCAGGAACTCGACAGCCGGGAAGGCGAACGCATCTGGCTGCTCTTCACCGACGAGGGAGGCTTCGACGTACGACCCGCCTGCCCGCGCCGGGAGGGACTGGACGGTATCGCGGAGGTGCTCAACGCCACCGGGCTGGCGGACGTGGTGGCGGCGGATGATCCGGCTCCGCTGGAGAGGATCAACGAGGCGGTGGGTCTGGCCGCCGACGCCCCGCGACGCAGGACCGTCTCCCGGTTCCGTCACCGCCGCCAGGATGACATCGCAGATCTGATCGCCGGCCTCTGAGGTCGACCCTGACCGGCAGCCTATGCTTAGGAGCCGATTCCCCACCCCGTGAGAAAGGACCGGCAACCCACATGCCCATCCCAGAGTTCATCGTTGACCTGCGTTCCCGGGTCGGACACGACCCGTTGTGGCTGCCGGCGGTGACCGCGATCGTCGTCCGTGACGTCCCCCCGGGGGCCCCGCTGTGGGCGGTTCCGCAGGTACTACTGGTCAAGCGTGCCGATAACGGCGAGTGGACCCCGGTGTGCGGCATCGCCGAGCCGGGAGAGGAACCGCACGTCACCGCTGTCCGGGAAGTCAAGGAGGAGACCGGGCTCGAAGCCCAGGTGGAGGCCCTGCTGGGAGTGGGGGCCGTGGGGCCGGTCACCTACGAGAACGGGGACGTGAGCAGCTACATGGACACCGCCATGCGGCTGTCGGTCACGGGGGACGAGGAACCGATGGTCGGTGACGATGAGTCCGTCGACGTCGGCTGGTTCGAGATCTCTCAACTGCCGCCCATGCAGCCGCGGTTCCGACTGGTCATCGCCGATGCGGTGGCACAGCTCAAGCACCCCCACGGCTTCCGGCCCCGCATGGGTTATGCCAAGCGTGAGCGGTAGGGCCTGTTGAGAAAGCTGTCGCCCGGATTCACGGTCCCGGAACTCAACAGCTCACCCACAACGGCCGACAATGGTCCGCCAGGCCGGTCGCACTTCCCGCTCCCGGTGGGCGCGCGGCCACTTTCTGCGTAGGCTCAGAAACCATGAACAGCGCCTTTCCCCTCGGTAGACCCGCAAACCCCGACTGGTTCACCGGGGAGGTGTACATGGCCTCCCTGGAGGAACCCACCGAACTCCAGGCCGCCAGCGTCACCTTTTCCGCCGGTGCGCGCACCCACTGGCACACCCACCAGGTAGGCCAGCTCATCGTGGTCGTGGACGGCGAGGGCATCTACCAGGAGGAGGGGCAGTCGGCCCGTCGGATCAGGAGCGGCGACACCGCCTGGGCCGGACCCGGCGTCAACCACTGGCACGGGGCGGTAGCCGGAGCCGCCATGACCCACGTGGTGGCCAACCTCAGGGATGAAGAGGGAGACTTCGTGGACTGGGGCCGTCCCGTCACCGGGGAGGAGTATGAGCAGGCCAACACCCAACTCTGAGTCTGCGCCCGTTCCTTCAGCCGAAGCCCGGCCACTGTTCCTTCGGCCCCCAGATCGTCCCCGAGTCAAGGAAGGTGCTGCGGTAGGTCCGCCACCCGCCGTGCAGGGCCTCATGCAGCTGTTCCGGGGTATCCACGAAGCACACCACCTCCAACCAGGGCGGCGCGCTCTCATCATGGACGTCCTCGGCCTCATGAGTTCCCCCGCAGACCACCAGCTGCGGCGGCCCCGGGTCCGGGGCCAGGAGCAGGTTGCCGCGTACCGCCAGCCGGTGGAGCAGGGCGCACTGCGCAGGATTGATGGTGGCATCGTGGATCTGCCCGTAGAAGGACCGGGCTCCCTCACCCAGCCAGGAGACTTCGAAGGACAACGGAGCACCGCCCACCACGGGCTCAGCCCCCTCCGTCGTCCGCAGGAGGATGCCGTGGCCCCACCTCAGACCAGCCTCGGCGAGCGTGGCCCGGATCGCGGGCAGGTCCGGGTCCTCGTCGAGGGGGACCAGAGTGACATGCCGATTCATGACCTCAGGGTAGGCGGACGGCTAACCTGGAGGAACCACCCGTGGCACAACAGGAGGACATCCATGTCACAACCGAGGACACCACAGCTTGCGGAACTCGACACAACAGGAGTGAGTCGTATCCTCTGCGTCGTCGCCCACCCTGATGACGTCGAGTACGGCACCTCCACGGCGGTGGCCGTGTGGCGCAGCCGCGGCATCGATGTCTCCTACCTGGTGCTCACCGCCGGCGAACACGGAATCCGCAACGGGGTTCCCGAGGAAGTGGCCCGCATGCGCTCGGCCGAACAGCGCCGGGCCTGCGACATCGTGGGCGTCGAGGACCTGGTCATCCTCGATTATCCTGACGGGAAGATGGAATACAGCCTGGAGTTGCGCAGGACGATCGCCCGCCATATCCGTCGCACCCGCCCCGACCTGGTGGTGGTCATCCCCCTGGACTTCACGATGCGCGACAAGGTCAACCACCCCGATCACCGTGTCACCGGTGAGGCCACCGCCGATGCCATCCGGGACGCGGATAATCCCTGGACCTACCCCGAGCTCCTCGACCGCGAGGGGCTCACGCCGTGGCGTGCCGGGCGTCTGCTGGTCGCCCGGGGGCCGGAACCCACCCACTACGTGGACGTCACGGGTGAGCCGCTGGCACTGGGCATCGCCTCCCTGGCCGAGCACACCGGATACCTGTCGGCGCTGCCGGACCATCCGAGCCCGGCTGAGCTGCTGACCGGGATGACCGCCGAATACGGCCAGCTGGCCGGGGTGGACAACGCCATGGCCTTCCGCGTCTACGAGATGTAGGATCTCGCGCGTCGGAGATCACCCCGGCGGGAGCGACACCCCCGGGTTCCGGAGGAGGCCGGAAGCCGGGGGGAGTCGTCACACGGGCCCAGTCACCTAACAGTCGTAGTAGAGCTCGAACTCCTGTGTGGTCGGTCGGAGGCGGGCGGGCATGATCTCCTCCTCCATCTTGTAACGGATGTGCGCCTCGATGAGGTCCTCGGTGAACACGTTGCCCTCGGTGAGGAAGTCGTGGTCCTCGGCCAGGGCCTCCAGCGCGGCCTCCAGGGAGGTCGGGACGCTCGCGATGTGGCCGGCCTCCTCCGGGGGCAGTTCGTAGAGGTCCTTGTCCACCGGGGCCGGCGGTTCGATGCGGTTACGGACGCCGTCGAGACCCGCCATCATCGTGGCCGCGAAGGCGAAGTAGGGGTTGCCTGACGGGTCCGGCGCACGGAACTCAATGCGCTTGGCCTTCGGATCATTGCCCGTGATCGGGATGCGGATCGAGGCCGAACGGTTCTGCTGCGAGTACACCAGGTTCACCGGTGCCTCATAACCCGGCACGAGACGGTGGTAGGAATTCAGCGTCGGGTTGGTGAAGGCTAACACCGCGCCGGCGTGCTTGAGGATGCCGCCGACATAGTGGCGGGCCATGTCGGACAGCCCACCGTAGCCATTCTCGTCATGGAAGAGGGGAAGACCGTCCTTCCACAGCGACTGGTGGATGTGCATGCCGGAACCACCGTCGTTGGCGATCGGCTTGGGCATGAAGGTTGCGGATTTGCCGTTCTTCTTCGCGGTGTTCTTCACCACATACTTGAAGGTCTGCAGATCATCAGCGGCGTGCAGGAGGGTGTTGAAACGGTAGTTGATCTCCTGCTGTCCACCGGAACCCATCTCATGGTGGGCGCGCTCGACCTCGAAGCCGACCCGGCCGAGGATCTCGCCCATCTCGTCGCGGAGGTCCTGCATGTGGTCATAGGGGGCCACGGGGAAGTAACCGCCCTTGGTGCGCACCTTGTGGCCCAGGTTGCGGGTGCCATCCGGGTTGAACTCCTTACCCGAGTTCCACCAGCCCTCGATTGAGTCGACCTCGTGGAAGGCGGAGTTGTTGGTGGAGTCGTAGCGCACCGAGTCGAAGATGTAGAACTCGGCCTCGGCACCGAAGTTGCAGGTGTCCGCGATGCCCGTGGAGATCAGGTACTCCTCGGCCTTGCGGGCGACGTTACGGGGGTCGCGGGAGAAGGGCTCCAGGGTGTGGGGGTCGTGGACGAAGAACTGGATGTTCAGCGTCCTCGACTTCCGGAAGGGGTCGATATAGGCGGTGGCCAGATCCGGCAGGAGGGTCATGTCGGATTCTTCGACCGTGGTGTAACCGCTGATGGATGAGCCGTCGAAGGCCAGGCCCTCCCTGATCGCGTCCTCATCGAATGTATCGGCGGGCACGGAGAGATGCTGTTCTGTGCCGGGCACATCGGTGAAGCGGACGTCCACCCACTTGACGTCGTTCTCGCGCATGTAGGAGATGACTTCTTCGGCGGTGTTGAAAGACAAGGGGAATCGACTCCTCAGGTCGCGGACCCCGACGGAAAGTGTTGTGGTCGGGGATGGGTCGCACGCGGCGCCGACTGGCGCACACGTGAGCGCCGGGGTCCTGCTGTCCCGGCGGCGACCCAGTCTTACCTGGTCCACCCCGGGAATGTTTCCACTCTAATGAATTCTGGAGTGCTCGGCCGCACTTCAAGCGGCCGACCGGTACTCAGGACAGGGTCGGGGTCTCCCACAAGTTCAGCGTGGTGCCAATGCCCTGCTCGACGGCGCGGTTGTACAGCTCATGGGCCCAGGCGACGTCCTCGACGGGCATACCACCGATGGAGTAGCAGAAGATCTGTTCGTCATTCTCGCGGCCCGGGGCCTTACCGGCGGCGATATCGCCGATATTGACCAGGCGCTCCTCCGGCAGCCGGCCCTCCTCCTTGAGGTCCCACCAGCGGTTACCGGGGATACCGAGCAGCTTCTCGTAGGTCACGTCCGGACCGTTCTCGTTGTACCACTCGGCGTAGAGACCGGTGTAGTCCACGACGAGATTGGCCTCCTCGGAGAGCACGAAATCTGTGTCCAGGCGGGCCGCGGCCGGCATCAGCAGCAGCGCGCCGGGCTTGATCCACTCGCGCTTGAAGTAGGGGAAACCGATCGGCCCCTCCGGGGAGGTGGAGGTCGCGGCGATGACGATGTCGGAGCCCTCGATGGCCTCCTGCTCACTCTCCACGATGTGCACGTTCTCAAGCTGCGGGTACGTTTCCTTCACCCAGTCGACGTGACGCTGGGTGGAGTGGTGGGAACGGCCCTTGACCTTCACCGTCTTGATGCCGGGACGCTGGGAGAGAGTGGAGTCGAGGATGGTGCGGCTCATGACACCGGGGCCGATGATACCGACGGTTTCGGCATCCTTGATGGCCAGGTGCTTCACGCCGACGCCCGGTACGGCACCGGTGCGGTACGCGGAGAGCAGGTTGGCGGACATGATCGCCTTCGGGGCGCCGGTGACGGCGTCATTGAGGACGAAGACGTGGATGGAGCGGGGCAGGCCGATCTCACGGTTCTCGGCGTTGGAGCCGTACCATTTCACGCCGGTGGACTGGAAGCGTCCCCCCAGGTAGGCCGGCATGGCCATGAAGCGGCGGTCCGGACCGTCGGCGGGCATGCCCTCGTGCTCCGGGGATGCCGGGAAGTTGATCTGGGCGCCGTGGGAATCGGCGGACTTGCCCGCCATGCGGTAGTCCTTGCGCGCCAGCAGGATGAGGGTTTCCTCCATGACGTCGACGCAGGCCGCGGAATCGGTCACCCCAGCCTTGATCATGTCTGGTTCGGACAGGTAGAGGAAGTCGATCCGGGTATCTTCAGGGCTCACGGAGGTCACGCTTGGCCTTTCAGTGGTCCCGGTGGCGTGCTCGGAGAACCCGAGAAAACAGCGCCACCAGCGGAATGGATATCTTGTGCGGAATTGTTCTCCGCTTATCCACGCTACATAAAACCTGAACCATTCATCGGGTTTGCCTGTGGATAACGTGATGGGGGCGCGTGTTCCGCAGGGCGACGGGCGGGACCGGTGCATCCCCAACAGGATGAAGGCCTTTTCCGGCCAGTCGCCGCCACGCCCCCTTTACGGGGGTGGGGCCGGTGCCAGTTCTCTGCGTGTGCTGGCGGGGGGTTGTGCGTGTCTGTCCCGGGGCTCAGGTGAGGGTGGCCACGGCCACGGACCCGAAGGTGGCGAGCGCGCTCAGGGCGATCGTGGTGCCGATGATCAGGGGTGCCCACCGGGACATCGGGTCCGGGCGGGGGAGGGGGTCCTGGATCTCAATGGTGTCGCGGCAGTGCGCGATCTCCCTCTCCACGAGGTACCGGATGTAGGCGTCCTGCCGGGTTTGTGCCATGGCCGTGGCCCTTTCTCAACGATCTCACGTGCTGACAGTGGGTATCGTATCGGCATCTCCGCTGGAGTGGCTGAAGTGGGGTCCGGGTCAGCCCAGGGTGGTGTCGGAAAAGTCTCGACCGGACGGTTTATGTTGACACATCTACAAAGGGTGGTTATTGTGGTCCCATCATCAACAGGATCGAAGGAGACGCAGAAGTAATGAAGATCGCAGTGTTCGTGGGTTCCATCCGTAGCGGCCGTTACGGCCGTGTGGTCGGCCAGTGGGCCGTGGATCAGCTCCGGGCCCGCGAGGATGGCCACGCCTACGAGCTTCTCGACCTCGCGGAGCAGGACCTCGACCAGCTGACCTCCGCTACCCCGCCGATCGTGGCTGAGGGTAAGTACGACGAGCCCAAGACCATCGCCTGGGCAGAGAAGGTCAACGGTTATGACGGTTATATCTTCGTCACCCCCGAATACAACGCCTCTATCCCGGGCACCATGAAGA
>CAZTIZ010000005.1:27639-57790 GCA_964613845.1 uncultured Corynebacterium sp. | reverse complement strand
ACCCGGCCGCCGGGCGGGTTGCCCGAAAGGAGTTACCCGAAAGAGGTGGCCCTTTCGGGCAACCGGGCCCAGGACAATCCCCTGCCCAGCGGCCGACAGACACCGCGCCGCCCCTCCACCGCCGAAATACTTGAATATTAAATATTGACATGTCACAAACATTTGGTTAGCTTTGTCAGCCATGCACATGTTCAACAACATCGCCCTGCTCATCTCCCGACTCCTGCTCGGCGTCATCCTCATCGCCCACGGCTGGGACAAGTTCCAGGGAGGCATCGACGGCACCAGCGGTTTCTTCGACAGCCTCGGCATCCCCGCCGCCGCGCTGGCCGCCCCCCTGGTCGCGGGCATCGAGATCATCGGTGGCATCCTCCTGATCCTGGGCGCCTTCACCCGCGTCACCGGTATCGTCCTCGCCCTGGTCATGCTGGGCGCCGCCAGCTTCGTCCACATCGGCCAGGGCATCTTCGTCGGCGACGGCGGCTGGGAGCTGGTCGGCGCGATCGGCGCGGGCACCCTCGCCCTCGCCGCCGCAGGTGCCGGCGCCTACAGCATCGATACCCTGATCAACCGCAACCGCACCGCCGCAACCGAGCAGCCTGAGCTCGCAGCCCCCCTCAGCTAACCCCCTCCCGCCCAGGGGCCCCTCGACCCCGCGGTAAGAGACGAGCACCACACCACCGGACGGCGTCGCGCACCCCCGCGACGCCGTCCGTCATCACTACCATCGGGGCATGAGCAGAATCCTCGAAACCCTCCTCGTCGACCCCCGCGACCCCGGCGCGATCCTCGGTGACCTGGAGGCGGCGATCGCGGGGGAACGCACTCTCCTACCCGTTCCGGCCGATGAGCCCTCCCGCAGCCGCATGCTCACCGACTCCCAGCGCGTCGGGCAGGTCATCGACGACCGCATAGCCCTGGTCGTGCCCACCTCCGGGTCGACCGGTACCCCGAAGGGCGCGCTACTCAGCCCGGCCAACCTGGTCAGTTCCGCCGACGCCACCCACCGGGTGCTCGGCGGGGAGGGACAGTGGCTGCTGGCCCTGCCCGCCCACCACATCGCCGGCATCCAGGTGCTCATCCGCTCCCTGGTCGCGGGCATCGACCCCCTGTGCCTGGACCTGTCAGGCGGCTTCGACGTCCCCGCCTTCGCTGCGGCCGCCCACGAACTCAAGGACACCGGCGACCGCATCTACACCTCCCTGACGCCCATGCAGCTGGCCAAGGCCATGGACTTTCTCGCCGGCATCGAGGCCCTGCGGCTGTTTGACGCCATCCTCGTCGGCGGGGCCGCCCTCAATCCGCAGATCCGGCGTGCCGCACAGCAACTGCAGATCCACATCATCGGCACCTACGGCTCCTCAGAGACTTCCGGGGGCTGCATCTACGACGGGCACCCCATCCCCGGGGCCCGGGTGCGCATCGAGGACGGTCGCATCCACCTCGGCGGCCCCATGATCGCCCGCGGCTACCGCAACCACCCAGGTCACGAGGCATTTACCGAAGCAGGCTGGTTCGCCACCTCCGACGGCGGACGCCTCGACAACGGCGTACTCACCGTCACCGGACGCCTCGACGCCATCATCGACTCCGGTGGCCTCAAACTCCACCCCGAGGTCCTCGAACAGGCCCTCCTGGCCGTCAGGGGCGTCACCGCAGCCTGCGTGGTGGGCATCCCTGACCCCCGACTCGGCGAAGCCATCGTCGCCGCCTACGCCGGCCCCGCCACCCCCGGGGAGGTCATCAGTGGACTGCACGACCTGCCGCGCTGGCAGCTCCCCAAGGAACTGCGCGCCGTCGACGCCCTCCCGCTGATCGGACCGGGAAAGGTCGACCGGCAGGCCGTCAAGAAGATGTTCCGCTGACCCTGGCACGCGCAAAAGCCGCCAGGATCTTCTGGTGGGTCTGCCGTGGCAACTGCCGCAGCCCCGGCTCCCCGAAGGGGGTTCCGGGGCGCGCGGGGGCGGTGGACAGCAGGTCATCGAGGCCCTCCCGGGTGAGTACCAGCAGACCGTGGGTGGCGCGCGTGCACGCCACCGCCAGCCGACCGAAGGCGGAGTTGAACTCATCGAGCCGCTCGGCACCGCTGAGCGGGTGGAAGGCGATGGTCAGGGCGTTGGTCTGACCCTGCCAGGAATCGACGGTGGAAGCGGCCAGGTCGCGCTCACACAGGTCGTGGCGTTGGCGTAGGCGCTCCACCATGTCGGTGGCGTCGTCGACGGCCTGGTTGCGGGTGGCCAGGATGACCACCAGCGGATCCCCCTCCTCGCCGCGGCAGGGGCCGTCGGCAGAGGGCCCATCGTCATCGTGGCGCAGCGACTCCACGGTGAACCCGGCCGCGAACAACTCATCGAGCCACCGCTCCAGCTGGTTGATCAGCGGCAGGTCGACATCAGGGGCATCGGATTCGGGCAGGTCGGTCACCTCCAGCAACGTGGGCACACCGCTACCGACCTGCTCCCACAACGGCCCGGCACCCTCGCCGGGGCGGATGCGCCGGTCACCGGGTGCGGCCACGGAATTGAGCTGCCCCCAGTCCGGGTAGAAGGCCCGCCACAGGGCCAGGGCCTCCCCCGGCGGACGCCACACCGTGGGCAGCTCCCGCTCCCAGGTGGTGGGCAGTCCGGCATAGGCGGTGGGCCAGGCCCGCCAGGGATTGTGGCGGGGATCGCCACGCCAGGGATTGTCGCCGATCTCCAGGGGCGGGAGCTGGCCGACATCGCCCACCCCCACCGCCACCGAGGCCAGGCCGTCGATGCCGTCGTAGAGGTGGTGCGGCAACTGCCAGGCCTCGTCGACGAACAGGACGTCGAAGAGGACGGTCTGATCCTCGGAACCGTACAGGGCCAGGGCGATCCTGCCGCGCTCCCCCGGCGCGTTGAGTTTATGGGAGGTGGCGACGATGACCTGCGCGGACTCCGGGATCTCGGTGGCGCGGGTGGTCACGGTGACCTTCTCCGCCACGTCCCCGGGCAGGTCGGCGGCAGCGTTCTTCGACAGGTGCAGGCACACCCGTTCCCGGCCCAGGGTCTCGGCGAGACCGAGGGCCAGCGGCCGGATCTGTTTGTTGGTGAAGGCGGTGACCCCGATGGTGCGATCCTCGTCCTCAGTGACCGTGGTGGTGATCAGGTCCTTGAGTACGTGGGACTTCCCGGCCCCGGCGGCTGCCTTGATCAGCAGGTGGGTGTGCCCGTCCTCGTCCATGCGCAGTGCCTCCCGCAGCGCCTCCTGCGCCTGCCGGGCCACCCGCGCATTGCCGGCGGCCGCCGCCCCGTGGTGCTCGGCGTCCACGACCGGGCTGGCGGGGCGGGTGAAATGGAACTCAGTCGAGCTCATCGATGGTCAGTCCTTCCGGAACGGGGACGGGGGTGGGCCTGACGGTGGCGGCCGACGGCTTAGCGACGGGCGCGACCTCAAACCCGTCGGCGTCGCGGACCGGCGGCCAGACCTGCGGGTTGAGCTCATCGTTGTCCCGCTGCTGCGCGAGGTGGTCGGAGAACTCGGCCTCGATCACCTCGTGCGGACGACAACACCACTGGTGGGCCTCCGGATCCACCTCGTGGGAGTCCGGCCCACACTCCTCCTTCGGTGCCCCGTAGGCGTCGAGTGTCGGACGGGCGAGGTTGAGCCACTTCTTCTTCACGCCGCGCTCGCGCTCGAAGAGGGAGGCATCAGCCAAGATCAGCTGATCACCCACCGCCAGTTCGACCGGGGTTTTCAGTTCCCATTCAAACTGGCGTTGCCCATCTGTCTCCCGGAGGTACCCGAGGGGGAGGTTCTCGACCTTGACCGATCCCTTGAGCAGGCCCAGCTCCACCCCCTCGCCCACCTCCAGCCAGGACTCACCGTTGCAGGTCAGCGCCAGCACCTCCACGCCGGAACTGAAGCGCCGGGAATCGACGTCAACGACCACCGGGTCGAGGCTGATCACCTCGGCGTGGGCGACCTGGCGGGTGCCCGCGTCATCCGCGGCCTCCGTCGCGTGCAGCGGACTGGTCAGCAGGTCCACCTGGCTGGCGCAGGCCAGGTCCCGTTGGATGACATCAACCAGCCGGTTGCGCCAGAAGCGGTAGGTGCGACCGAAACGCACCAGGTCGGAGGCCCCGAGGGCGAGTCGACGCCGCCATACCGCCTGGGCGTCGGCCTCGAAGCTGCGGGCGGCCGCCGCGAAGCGGGACACACCGATATCCGCCAGGGCGGTGGCCGCAGCATCCAGGGTCTGCGCCTTATAGCGCAGCTCAGCCACCACCAGCTCGCGGTAGTGGCGCTTGTCCGGTTCCGCCAGCGCCTCGTGCAGCACATCCGAGGTGTCCGCGTTGAGCCGGGCACCCGGGGTGTGGGCCACGGCCTCGATCTCGGCGGCGACCGCCCGGTGATCAAGCTGCTCCTGCGCACCCGCCCACCGCACCGTGTAGTCCAGCCGCCGTGCCAGCACCGACGCCCCACCGGGGATGAGGTGGCGGGCGAGGACGTCGGTGGCCACCAGCACCGGGGTGCGCATCCGCAGGGCACGCGCCCGGTCCTGTTCCAGCAGGAAGGACACGGCCGTGCGCTCGACCCCGGAGAGCGGGGCCGGGATCCGGGCCGGCTCACCCTGGTGGGTCAGCGCCGGACGCCCCATCTCCTCGTCCCGGCCCCACCGCAACCGGCTCAGCTCCACCCCGGCCAACAGATCAGCGGTGCTGGCCAGCAGGTCGGCACTGGCGGCATCGGGCACCACCACGTGCACCGGGTGGTGCTCCGCCATCGCGGCCTGCAGCTGCTCACCGAGCAGGGCCATGACCCGGCGACGGGTGGTGTCAGCCTGGGGATCGTCGAAGCTGTGGAACTGCCAGTCCGTGTTGTCCCCGCGTAGGCCGATGCCGTGGTGGCCCAGGGCCGCGGCGTCACTTTTCGCCAGCACCACCTGCACCACGCCGGGCTGGCCCAGCGGGTCCAGCCGCAACCGGTCGGTGGGGGCCGCCCAGCCCTCGACCGTGGCACGCACCCGGGCGGTGGTTCCCGCCCCGGCGCCCGGCAGCGGGTCTCCACCATCGAGGACGGGCCGCAGACGGGATCGCTCTGCCTCCGGCACCCCGATCTCGGTGAGTAGATCATCCGACCGCTGCAGCTCATCGCGGCAGTGGTTGAACAGCGAACACGACGTGCAGCTGGCCGGATCGAAGGTCGCCGTCAGATGCTCGACCAGCTCCTGCGCGGAGCCCACCGCCACGGATTCGGCGGCGGCGTCAGCACGGGCGGTGATGTGCAGCTGCACCTCGGTGAGGTAATCGCGCAGGTCCTCGACCTCGACGGTGGGCTGGAGGAAGACGCTGCGCGGCACGACGAGGAAACCGTGGCGGCTCACGCTCAACCCCGCCGGCCGCCCCGACCACCCGGTGGCGGCCAGGGTACCCACCGCGACCTGCAGGAAGCCCTTCATCAGGCGCTGATCATCGATGGTGGAACGCACCCGCTCGTAGTCCTTGACGTCGCCGATGAGCAGCCGGGGACCGGTCTCGTGGGCCGCGACGACCGCCAGATCCGGCAGGACCGGGGTGGCCTCCTGACCTGTCGCCACCCCCGGGAAGGGCAGCACCAGCCGGTGGAGCAGGGTCGCCTCCCCCTCCCCGGCCCGCTCGGTGGCCAGCCGGAGCTGTTCGGCGGTCTCGACCGGGTCGCCGTGGCAGTCGGCGGTCACCACGGCCTCGGGCGGTGCGAACCCGGTGTCGCTCCAGCCCAGGGCGCGGGCGACCAGTTCGCCGGCGAAGGCGTCGTCGACGGCGAGGTTCTCGAAGGTCAGCGCCCGCATCCACCGGGCCTGCGGGATACCGGCGGTGGTGTCGGGGTGTCCGAGTTCCTCGGCGAGTGCACGGCGAGTGCGGCCGGTGATGAGCGGGTCGGTGCCGCGGAAGCGCCCGCAGTCGGAGTGCACGGCCCAGGACGCGGTGCCCGTCCCTCCCCCGGTGATCAGTTTCTGTGCCATGTCGACCCAGCCTAGACACGGCAGGGAGGTTCAGTCCTCCCGCTGGCTGGCGGCGATGAGCTCGGCGACGTCGTGATCGGTGTAGGCGCGCGCGATCTGTTCGTCGTTGCCGCCCAGCAGCGTGTTGCCGATGACCAGCGCCCCGCCCTGGGTGCTGGGCACCACCGCGAAGTGGCGGGGGTGGGCGTAGACCTGGCGGACCGGATGCCCGGAGCGCAGGGCGCACAGGTGGAGCCAGACGTCATCGGCACGTGGGGCGACCTGCTGGAAATGGTCGCCGACCGCGACGACGTACTCGATGAAGCTGGCCGGGTACAGCACCCCGGACACCCCGGTGGCGAAGTGCAGGAAAGAGGCCCGGCAGCTGTCGGCGGCGGTCCACCTGATGTAGGGCTCGATCCTCCCGTCACGTAATTCGATGCGGTGGGCGCGGTAGGCGATGACGGCGTCGTCGCGCAGGTCCCCGATGAGCAGCAGACGTCGGAGGAACCACCCGGGGTAGATCATGTCGTCGTCGACGGTGACCACGCGTCGGCCGGTGCCCGTGAACTCACGGAACTGACCCCAGTACTTGGTGTGGGGACCGTAGTCGCCGTCGGAACAGCGCACCTGCAGGCCCCGGGCCACCAGTCGGCGCAGGGTGGCCGGCCACTCCCGCTCGTAGTCGGGCCGGTCCAGCCACAGGACCACCGGGGCCCGGGCCTGGCCGCGCACCAGTGACTCCAGCGTGTAGTGCACGCTGGTGAGCCGGTCACCGTGGGTGGTCAGGGAGATCACCACCTCCCCGTCACCGGGTAGACGACGGCGGCTGAGGCGGTTACCCAACGCCAGCGGCAGCATCCGGAAGAGCGTGAAGAAGAAACTGACCGCCTGCCTGACGACGTACCCGATCCACATGCGCCCCCGGCACCTTCCTGTTGCTCGACGGCCACCACCTTAATCAGCCCGGGGCGCCCGCGCGGGGCGAATCGGCCCCGGCCGCACGGTCGTGGCCGGGATGGAGGACAATGTGCCCATGCCCACTGATCATTCCTACGCCGCCACCGCCCGCGACTGGTGGGAGGGCGCTCGCCCCCACACCTGGGCCAACGCCTTCGCCCCCGTCATCGTCGGATCAGGAGCCGCCGCGCTGGCCGGTGGCTTCTCCTGGTGGCGGGCGCTACTGGCACTGGTCGTGGCCTGGTCGCTGATCATCGGTGTCAACTACGCCAACGACTACTCCGACGGCATCCGGGGCACCGATGAGGACCGCACGGGCCCGCAGCGACTGACCGGCGGAGGGCTGGCCCGGCCAGCCCACGTCAAGCGCGCCGCGTTCCTGTGTTTCGCGGTGGCGGGGGTGGCGGGTATCGCCCTGTCGCTGGCGAGCGCGTGGTGGTTCATCCTCGTCGGGGCGGCCTCGATCGCCGGCGCCTGGTTCTACACCGGCGGGAAGAACCCCTACGGTTACCGCGGTCTTGGAGAGGTCGCCGTCTTCGTCTTCTTCGGTCTGGTGGCGGTGCTGGGTACCGAGTACACCCAGGCCGGGGCGGTGAGCTGGGCGGGGCTGGGCGGGGCAGTCGCCATCGGCTCGATGTCGGCGGGGGTGAACCTGGTCAACAACCTGCGTGACATCCCCACCGACTCGGTGACCGGCAAGATCACCCTGGCCGTGCGCCTGGGCGACGCCAGGACCCGGTGGCTCTACGTGGGCCTGGTGTGCGTGCCGTTCATCGTCTCCGCGCTGCTGGCCGTCACTGTGCCCCCCGCCGGGCTGGGACTGGTGGCACTGCCACTGGCCATCGGCGGGGTCCGCACGGTCACCGGTGGGGCGACCGGCCGGGCACTGATCCCGGTGCTCGGCTCCACGGGTCGGGCGATGCTGATCTGGGCGTTACTCACCGCCACCACCCTGTTCTGGGGAGGGCCGCTGCAGTGAGCGGTGTGATCACCGGTTTCGCCATCATTCTCGCGGTGATCGGCGTCGGTTACCTGCTCGCGCACCGCAACGTCATCGGCTCCGGTTCCGAGCGCCTGATGTTCAATCGGGTGGCCTTCTACGCCGCCACCCCGGCGTTGATCTTCTCCTCGGTGTCGGTGTCCGACCCGGGGCACTTCTTCTCGCCGGTGGTGCTGGTGATCTTCCTGTCCACCCTGGCCACCGCGGCGGTGTACTGGGCGGTCTCGGCGGTCTTCTTCCGCCAGGACGTACCGACGACGGCGATGGGCGCGGCGTCGTCAAGCTACTTCAACTCGGTCAACATCGGCCTGCCGGTGAGCATCTACGTCATCGGTGAGGCCACCTACGTCATCCCCGTGCTGCTGCTGCAGATGGTGGTGTTCACGCCCATGATCCTCGCCGCGCTCGGCTCCGGCGGGGAGGGCGACGGCCGGTCGACGGGCGCGAAGGTCGCCGAGGCGGTGCGTAACGCCCTGCTCTCCCCCGTCGTACTGGCCTCCTTCGCGGGCCTGGCGGTGTCGCTGGCCGGGCTGACGGTCCCGGAGCCGGTGATGACGCCCATCGAGATTCTCGGCGGCGCATCCATCCCCATGATCCTCATGAGCTTCGGCGCCTCGCTGGTGGCAGGGGGCGTACTCGACCACGCCCCCGACCGGCCCGGTGCGTTGACCGCCTCCGCGCTGAAGATCGCCGGCATGCCACTGATCACGTGGCTGCTGTGCCTGGCCCTCGGGCTGGAGGGCGACGCCATGTACGCGGCGGTGATCCTGGCCGCACTGCCGGCGGCACAGAACGTCTACAACTTCGCGGCGACGTACCAGAAGGGCATGATCATCGCCCGCGATACGGTCTTCATCACGACCTTCGCCTCCCTGCCCGCGATGCTGGTGATCGCGCTGCTGTTCGGCCGCTGAGCTAACGCCCGGCCAGTTCCTGCCGGATCCACTCCTTGCGCGCCCTGCGCTGCCGCGACCAGGCCGCCACGGAATCGGTGGCCTCGACGCGCAGGCGCCTGAACAGGAACATCGACAGCGGAAACGCCACGATCAGGGCCAGTAGGGCGGACATCACCAGGGGCACGGGGGCGTCGATGAGCCAGGCCAGCAGCTGGATGATGATGGTCAGGCCGAGGAACAGCAGCAGTCGCGCGCCGCCGTACTTCAGCAGGGCCGTATTGGCCTTTCTGCGCAGCGCGGGATCAAGCTCCGGCGGATCATTCTGGGGGTTCGGGGTGGTCGGTTCCGGTGCAGTCACACCCCTGAGCCTACTCAACCGTTTTCGGGACTTGCCATGCCCCGTAAGGTGGAACTGACAAGGAGGAACTCATGGGACGTCTACTGCTCATTCTGCTCATCATCGTCGCCGTTGTCCTGGTCTGGAAGGCATTCGGGCCGGGCAGCTGGAAACGCAACCGCCCCACCGGCGGCGCGGAGAAACCACGTGCTGTCAAGGGGCCCGATGACGACGAGGAGTTCCTCTGGAACATCGAGAAGAACCGCTTCAAGGAACGTCGCGCCCGGGAGGCCGCCGCCCGCGAGGAAGAGGAGCGGATGAAAAAGACCCGGAAGCGCTATGAGACCCCGGAAGAGGAACCCGACGCCTAGCGGGGCTGGAAAGCCATCCGCAGGCCGAGCGCCCCGGCCACCGCGGCGACCTTCTCCCACCGCACCCCGGCACCACCGTGCTCGATGGTGTGCAGCGTGGAACGTGAGACCCCGGCCTCCGTGGCCACATCCTGCTGCAGCCGCCCCAGCTCATGCCTCCGGGCGGCCAGCTCCGCGCCGAGTGCCAGCAGTTCCGGCACATCACCGGCCGGTTTACCGGTCTTTCTCCGTGGACCAGACATCTCTGCCCTCCGTCTTGCTCTGACCCGTCACTGATACACAGCGTAGGTCAAGACTAGTTCAGACCGGCGTAGGAGTGCAGGCCGGAGACGACCATGTTGATGAAGAACAGGTTGAAGATCATCGTGGCCAGGGCCAGGATGTTGATCCAGGCGGCCTTGGCGTTGCGCCAGCCGGCGGTCGCACGGGCGTGCAGGTAAGCAGCGTAGAGGATCCAGGAGATGAACGAGACGGTCTCCTTCGGGTCCCAGCCCCAGAACCGGCCCCATGCGGCCTCGGCCCAGATGGCGCCCAGGACGATACCCAGGCCCAGCACCGGCAGGGTGACGATGGCGGACTTGTAGGCCAGGCCGTCGAGCTTCTTCGCGCTCGGCAGCGGCTTGGCCACGGCCCCGAAGAAGCCCCGTTCCTCACCCCGTGGCTGCCAGATCCGCAGCAGGTAGAGCAGGGAGGCGATACCGGAGAGCATGCCGATGGCCGCACCGGCGGAAACGGTGGACACGTGCACCGGCAGCCAGTAGGACTGCAGGGCCGGGACCACCGGGGCCGACTCGGCGTAGAGATTGGTGCCGCCGAAGAAGAGCAGTGCGAGCACCGGGACCAGCACCCAGGGCCACACCGCACGCCACTCCCTGCGCTGGATGACCAACGCGGTGGCGAACATGGTGACAGCGGTGATCACCAGCACGTACTCGTACATGTTGCCCAGCGGGAAACGACCGGTGGACACACCACGCAGTACCGCGGAGATGATGTGGATGATGATGCCCAGCCAGATCAGGGACTGGGTGATGCCGCCGAACCTGTCGGCGGATGCCTCCACCGTCTCGACGTCCGTGACCTCATCGTCGACCGGCGGGGGCGGGCCACCGACGGCGACGAGTTCGCGCTGCTTCGCGCTCTCCCGGGCGTCAATGGCGCTCTTGACCTTCACGTAGTGGATGAGGGAGAAGACCAGGGCCACCAGGTAGATGACGACGGCCGTCTGGTACGCGGTATCAGAGAAATTGGAGAGAGTCTGATTGACAGGCATGAGCGCGGGGACACCCTCACTGGAAGTAGTGGACGGTTCATCTAAGACCCCGGCGACCGGGGCCGTACCTCGTTGACGCTACCCCACTCTGGAAGGCCGGACCAAGTGGCCTCAAACTTTAGGAGGACCAGCCGGGCCAACCAAGGGCGGGGGCTCAATTCTGCCGCGTCAGCTGCTCCTCATCGAGGTCATCCGGGTCCGGCAGGCCGAGCAGGCGGCGGTGGATCTCGTCGAACTCCGAACCCCAGCCCGCACGGTCGGTGCGCGCCAGGCCACCGAGCTCCACGTGGGTGGAGGAACCGTCCTCCGATGGCCGCAGCCGCACCCAGATGCGGCGTCGCTTGATCGTCAGGGAGCCGACGAGGGCGAACAGCATGACCAGGGTGGAGACGAGCACCCAGTTCTGGAGGGGATCACGGGAGATCTGGTAGTTAGCGAACTCCGTGGCCCCGTCGAAGGTGACGGTGGTGCCGTCATCCAGGGTCACCGAGTCGCCCTGCAGGAGGTTGACACGTTCGATCTTCTGCAGCTGGCCCGAGTGCATGAGGGCGGAGTCCAGGCTGAAGATCGACTGCGCGCGGCCGGTGTCCAGCCCCGCGTCACCGCGGTAGATGTCGATCGCCACGGCCGGATCCTGCATCGCCGGGAAGCGGGAGGTGAGCAGCTCGTTGTTCTCCCCCGACCACTCCGCGGTGGGCGCGAACAGGCCCTGGATGGCGATCTGGTTCTGTCGACGCTCGTACAGGTCCGGGTACATGCCCGCCGGCGGGTCGAAACGCATCGCCCCCGAGGACAGGAAGAAGGTCAGGTCATCGGGACGGAACTGCAGGGTCTGGGTGCGGGTCTCCCCGTTGGGCCACTCGACGGTGAAGGTCGGGGCATAACCGTGACCCTGCAGGTAGACGCGGTCACCGGCCACGCGCAGCGGGTGGTTGACCTGCAGACGGTAATCCTCCCACTCCTCCTCCGGCAGGTTGATGTCCTCGCCGAGGGCATAGGAGATATTCGAGGTGAACATCTCCGCCTGACCGTTGGGCAGGTAGTCGGCAGCGAAGTCGTGGACCTCGAAGCAGAAGGTGGTCAGGCCGGTGCCGTCGAACAACGGTCCGGCACGGAAGGAGTCGAAGTTGGCGGTGGAGGTATTACAGAACTCCATGTCCTCATTCGCGTTCACCGACTCATAGTTACCCGAATCGGTCACCACGATGACCATGCCCTCGTAGTAGACCAGCCGACCGGCCGCGATGGTGAGCAGCATGAATACCAGGGCCAGGTGGAAGATCAGGTTGGCCAGCTCACGGGTGTAGCCGCGTTCCGCGGCGATGGAGAACACCCCGGCGCGGTCCTGCCCCGGCTCGTACTCCGCGGTCTTCCACCGGCGGAGCAGGCCGCGGACATCGGACCGGACCTCGGCGACCGGCTTATCGACGACGCCCTGCGCGTGCAGGGGAAGCCGCTCCAGACGCTTCGGCGCACGCGTGGGCGGGGTCCTCATCGCCTGGTAGTGGTCCCAGGAGCGCGGCAGGATGCAGCCGATCAGGGAGATGGTCAGCAGCACGAAGATCGCGAGGAACCAGGTCGACTCGAACACGTCGAACAGGCCCAGCTGGTCGTAGATCTCGGCGATCCGGCCGTTGTCGGCGATGTAGTCGCTGACGTTCTGCTCGTTGAGGCTGCGCTGCGGCAACAGGGCGCCGGGAATGGCGGCCACCGCCAGCAGGAAGAGCAGGGCCAGTGCCGTGCGCATGCTGGTGAGCCAGTGCCAGGCTTTCTTCAGGTACGTCCACACGGTGCGCATGGTGGTTTGTTCCGCTCCTGTTCAGGGTTCACTGCGGGGTATCGCGGTGACGGTTGCGGCTTCCGGTCACGGAAGCATCAGATCAAGGTTGCGCCGTACTCGACGGTCCACTGGCGTGCCCAGTTGATGAAATATGCCCAGCCGCCGCTGAGCAGGGCCACGCCGACGGCGATCATCAGTGCCCCGCCGATGATCTGGATCTTGCGGGAGTGTCTGCGCAGCCAGTCGATCGTGCCCATCGCGCGGGCGGAACCGAAGGCCACCAGCAGGAAGGGCAGTCCCAGGCCGAGGCAGTAGCCGACGATGAGGATGACACCGCGCAGAGCCGTCATGCCTTCGGTGCCGGCGGAGACCGAGATGATCGCCGCCAGGGTGGGCCCGAGGCAGGGTGTCCAGCCCAGGGCGAAGACGCCACCGAGCAGCGGCGCGCCGAGCCAGGTGGTCCACCGCCGGGGGGCCAGGCGGGTGTCGCGCTGCAGGGCCGGCACCATGCCCATGAACGCCAGGCCCATGATGATGGTGACCACGCCGCCGATGCGCATGAGCGTTTCGGCGTTGAGGGTCAGGGCGCTGATCGCCCCGAAGACGGTGACGGTGGCCAGCACGAACACCACGGTGAACCCGAGGATGAACATCAGTGCGGCGGAGGCCACCGCCCACTGGCGGCTGACCACCCGCGGGCCATTCCTCTGATCGTGGTGGACCTCCGCGCCTACGGTGCCCGCCAGGTAGGACATGTAGCCCGGCACCAGGGGGATGACACAGGGGCTGGCGAAGGAGATCAGGCCCGCAGCCGCGGCGGCGAGGATACCGAGCAGCAGGGGGCCGGAGGAGGCGGCGTCGGCGAACTGCTGGCCGAGCGCCAGGGTGTCAACGGTCATGCCTCCTCCGACTCCAGCAGGGGCAGCGCGACGTCGAGAATGTCGTCGGCGTTGACCTCCCGGAGGAAGACGGCGGCAGGACGGTGCTCACGGTCCAGGACGATCGTCGTCGGGATCACCGAGGTGGGTACCCCGCCGAGGGAGGCGGCGGTGCGGAACGGCGGATCGTAGATCGACGGGTAGGTCACCCAGTTGTCGGTGATGAAGTCCTGGGCGATGGTCTGGTTGTAGTCGCGGACGTTGATGCCGAGGATGGTGCCGCCCAACGGCTCCATTACCTCCTGTGCCTCCTGGAGGTCGTCGACCTCCGCACGGCACGGAGCACACCACTGGCCCCAGGCGTTGAGGACGACGACCTCACCGGCGTAGTCGGAGAGACTGATCGTCTCCCCCTCCTCCATGAGGGAATCGCCGGAGAAATCCGGCAGCGGCGCGCGTTCGTCCTCCCCGTAGAAGATCTCGGTCTGCCCGCCGGGCGAGTGGAACTGGAAGGTCCCTCCGACGGCGACGGCGTTGCGGGCGTTGTCACCCGAGGCGCAGGCGGACAGCGTGAGCGCGGTCAGCAGCGCGAGAACGGTACCGGCGGTCCGGCGGAACATCTTCAGATCTCCTTGGCCGGGGTGGTGTAGAAGACATCGGTGACCGCGTCGTCCCGGAAGACCAGGGAGGTCACGGAGGCCAGTTCGCATTCGCGGCCGGCGTGGGCCAGCGGCAGCCCGCGGGCGGTGCGCTGCACCATGACGATGGGCAGCTGGTGGCTGATCAGGATAGCCTCGTGGCCCTCCGCGCGCTGTCGGGTGCGCTCGACGGCGTCCATCATGCGCCCGGCGATATCCACGTAGGATTCCCCCCAGCTGGGGAGCAGCGGGTTGACCATCAGCGGCCACCGCACCGGGTTCCACAACTGGGAGCGCCACCCCTTGGTGCGCAGTCCCTCAAACTGGTTTCCCGCTTCCAGGATGCCCTCCTCGATGGTCGGCTCCAGGCCGGTGACCTCGGCGAAGGGCTCCACGGTCTCCCGGGCCCGCTGCAGCGGGGAGGAGGCCAGGTAAACCACGTCGTGGTCCTCGAAGGCGCGGGCGGTGCGGGCGGCCTGGGAGCGACCGCGGGCGGACAGGTGGTAACCCGGCAGCGTCCCGTAGAGGATTCGGGCCGGGTTGTGGACCTCGCCGTGACGGACGAGGTGGACGATAGTGGTGCTCATGGGTACTTTCTGGAGGTCAGGGCTTCGCCGCGGCGGCGGCCTTGGCGGCCGGGACGAGCGCGGACTCAATCTTCTCGAAATCATCGTCCGTGAGCGCACCGGAGACAAACCACGTCTCGAACACACTCGGCGGAGCGTAGACGCCATGATCGAGCAGGGCGTGGAAGAAGGGCGGAAAACGGAAGGTGTCGGCGGCCTTCATGTCGGCGAAGTTGCGGCCCTCCCCCTCGGCGAAACGCACCGACAGCATCGTCGCAGCGTGCTGCATGTGGTGGGCCACGCCCTCCCGGCTCAGGGCCTCGGAGATCAGAGCTGACAGGCGGTCGGCGTGGGCATCGAGCCGCGGGTAGACCTCCTCGGAGGCGATGCGCAGCGACGCCAGGCCCGCCGCCATCGCCACCGGGTTACCGGAGAGGGTGCCCGCCTGGTAAACCGGCCCGGCCGGGGCCAGGTGGGCCATGATGTCGGCGCGGCCACCGAAGGCGGCGGCCGGCAGACCACCGGAGACGACCTTGCCGAAGGTGGTCAGGTCGCCGGCCACCCCGTCGACCCCGTACCAGCCACTGTAGGAGGTGCGGAAGCCGGTCATGACCTCATCAATGATCAGCAGGGCACCGTCGGCGTGCGCAATCTCCTTGAGCGCGGCGTTGAAGCCCTCCGCCGGGTGGACGGTACCCATGTTGCCCGGCGCCGCCTCGGTGATGATGGCCGCGATCTCGCCGGGGTGCTCGGCAAAGGCACGCTTCACGGCGTCGAGATCGTCATAAGGCACGACGATGGTGTCGGCGGCCGACGCCCCGGTCACCCCCGGGGAATCCGGCAGGGCGAAGGTGGCGACGCCAGACCCCGCCGAAGCCAGCAGGGAATCGACATGGCCGTGATAGCAACCCTCGAACTTGAGGAGCTTGGAGCGGCCGGTGAAGCCACGTGCCAGACGCACGGCCGACATGGTGGCCTCAGTGCCGGAGTTGACCAGGCGGACCTCGTCAACGGAAGTGCGATCGATGATGGCCTGGGCGAGCTCGACCTCACCGGTGGAGGGAGCACCGAAGGACAAGCCACGAGAGGAAGCCTGCTGCACAGCCTCGACGACCTCGGGGTGGGCGTTGCCCATCAACATCGGCCCCCAGGAGCAGACCAGGTCGACGTACTCGTTGCCATCAACATCGCGGAGTGTGGAGCCGTGGGCGGACTCGATGAACCTGGCCTGACCCCCCACAGAGCCAAAGGCCCGGACCGGCGAGTTCACGCCGCCGGGGATCAGAGTGCGAGCGCGGTCAAACCACTCCGCCGACCGGGTGGTGCGGGCGGAAGTCACGTCAGCTGAAGTCATGGTTCTCCATTGTAGGGGGTGGTCGGGGTTAACCATATGGTTGGTATCACGTCGGGGGAGAATCCCTCTACCGGAAAGGCCGGTCGGAGGCCAGACCCGGGAGAGGTTTCCACCGGTGTCTGTGGATGACCGTGGGCTGTCCACAGGACCAATGGTGGCCGGGCTGCCAGCAACGGTCTGCTCTCCCTATCGTCGGCGACATGACCATCCTGGATGCCCTCGGCACCTTGCAGACGCAGGGCATCAACCTGCTCAGCGCCGCCCACGGCATGTCCCGGACCGGGCTCGTCGCCTACGGGCTGCGCGGTGCCACCGCCGGCGCCTGGATCCGGCTGGCCCAGGTGTTCTTCGGCCCCACCCGGGCGCGTCGCCACCAGACAGAGGCGGTCGCCGCGGCACGGGAGGGGCAGCTGTCCGTCGATGCGCTGCTGATCATCGACAAGCACACCCGTAAACTTCTCGACGGCGACGAGTGGGCCCTGCGCGCCGAGCTGTGTCGGCTGCGCGGCAGCGTCGACGAGATCGACCGGGCGGCAGCGGCACGCGTGCGCGAACTCAACCGCGGCGCCACGGACGCCGAACGTCGGATCCACGGTCGACGGGCCCTGCGCGGCGGGAAGAACACCGACGCCCAGGGTCTGCGCACCATCACCGTCACCCTGCCTGAACGCACCATGGCCCGCGCACTGGCCGCCCTGCGGGCCACAGCGCGGGAGCTGCGGACAGCGGGCTATGAACAGTCCATGGCGGACGCCTTCGTCGCCCACGTCCACGGCGGTGGCCGGGGGGAGGGGCGCGAGTCGCTGACCCCGCTCGTCGTGGTGGGACTACCCGACTGGGCCAGGCTGTTGCGTGGACAGGGCGATGACTGCGTGTTCGGTCTCACCGACGGCACGACGGTCACCGGGGCAGAACTGGTCGCCCAATCGACGGCCGAGCACCACCTGCTCGGACTCTACGACCCGGTGGCCGGACCCGTGAACCTCTACCGTTCCGCCCGGCACGCGACGCTGAAGCAGCGCCTCCTGCTCGCCGCCGAGACCATCCTCTGCCCCTGGCCCGGATGCACCACCGGGGCCGACCAATGCCAGGTGCACCATCTCCGGGCCTGGGGCGCGGGAGGAGACACCAACCTCGACAACCTGTCGATGGCGTGTCCCGTCCACAACGGCCGCAATGACGACGACCCCCACGCCCCACCCCGGCACGGCCGGCTCGCCAGGGAGGGAGGAGGGATCGTCCACCACCCGCCCGACGGTGGCGACCCCCAGGTCAACACCCACCCGATCCGCGGGCTCTCCGCCCGCGGACTACTCGACGACGCCTAAAGCAACCGCCCGACCGCGGCGCGCGCATCCGTGATCACCGAGGGCACCCCGACGCCACCAGCCCACGCGCCAGTGGCCTCGACGCCGTGCACGCGGGAGAGTTCCTCCCGCACCGTGGCGACGGTTGCCAGGTGGGCCTCGTCATAGCGTGGCAGACCACCGAACCAGCGCTGGACATAAATCTCCGACAGCCCGGCGGCGCGGCCATCAAAGCCGGTGATCTCCTGCAGATCATCCAGCGCCCAGTCGACGAGGTCGTCCTCTTCCGCACGGACCACGGCGTCGTCGCCGAAGCGTCCGAAGCTGGCACGCACCAGGGCACCACCGCGTTCAGCCAGGTGAGGCCACTTCCGGGAAGAGAAGGTGAAGGCCTTGGCGTGCATGCCCGGCTCGTCGGTGGCGATGAGTACCCCGGAATTGTCGGGCAGCCTCTCGCCGGAGTCGAACTTCATGCCCACCAGGGCGGAGGAGGCCAACTTGACCTGCTTCAGGACGGTGGAGGCCTCCGGTGCAACCTCACGCAGAAGCACCGCTGTCGTGGGCGCGGGGGCGGTGACCATGACCTTGTCGTAGGCCTCGTCGGTACCGCCCTTGATGTGGAATCCGCGCAGGTCCCGGGTGATACCGGAAACGAAGGAATCCAGGTGGATATCCGCCCCCGACTGCTCCGCCAGCGTCTCGTAGAGGGAGGCGTAGCCGTCGCGGAAAGCACCGAAGACCGGCCCGTCGATCTTGGTCCGAGACTCCTCGATGCCGCGTACGGCCGCCGACAGAGTGATCCTCTCCCCGGCCTCGGCCAGGGCGTCGAGGGCCTCGGCCAGCTGAGGGATGGTGGCGCGCACGCCCAGGTCGTCAGCGGAGCAGGAGTAGACGCCGCCGAGTAGGGCGGAGACAACCCGGTCGACGACCTCGTCGCCGTAGCGTTCCCGCACCAGCCTGCCGACGCTCATGTCGCTACCGACCTGCCAATCGAGGGACTCGGCTGAGCCCTCGGCGTCGATACGCGCGGCGGTGTCCGCGCCGACCAGGTCCAGCACGGGTCCGGAGGAGGACGGGATACCCATCACTCCACCGGCTGGCAGAGACCGGGCCTCACCGGAGGTGTAGACCAGCGACTTCAGGCCGGAGGGTGCGACGAGTTCGTCGGCGAGGCCGAGTTCGGTGAAGAACTCGACGGCGTCGCGACGCCGCGCCAGGAAGGCCTCCGCCCCCATGTCCGTCGGGCCGGAGGAGAAGGGCACGGTGTGGAGCTTGCCGCCGATGCGGTCCTCTGCCTCGAAGACGTGGATGATCGCCTCCGGCTCCGCCTTCCGGATCTCCCGCGCGCTGGTCAGGCCTGCCAGGCCTGCCCCGATGACGGCGTAGCGCACTCAGGCCTCCCCGTGGATGATCGCTACGGCCTCGGTGATGTCCTCTGCCTTGGTGGTCGGTAGGACGCCGTGGCCGAGGTTGAAGATGTGGCCGGTGGCGTTGCCCGCCTCGATCGCGCGCGCGGCCTCCGCCTTGATTCGCTCGACCTGGGTGCGGATGGCGTCGGAACCGGCGAAGAGCATCGCCGGGTCCAGGTTGCCCTGCAGCACCTTCGGGCCGACGGCAGCGGTGACGCGCTCGGCGGCACGGTCCAGCGGCACGCGCCAGTCGATGCCCATGACTTCGGAGCCCGCCTCGCTCATGGCGCCCAGCAGCTCGCCGGTACCGACCCCGAAGTGGATGCGCGGGATCTCGTTGGCCACCGTGTCCAGGATCTCCACCGAGTAGGGCAGGACGAACTCACGGTAGTCGGCCTCGGTGAGGAAACCGGCCCAGGAGTCGAACAGCTGCATGGCGTCGATACCGGCGTCGACCTGGAGCTTCAGGAAGTTGATGATGGTCGGGGTGAGGCGACGCATCAGCAGGTGCCAGGTGTCCGGGTCACCGTGCATCATGGCCTTGGTCTTCTCGTGGTTCTTGGAGGGGCCTCCCTCCACCAGGTAGCTGGCCAGGGTGAAGGGGGCTCCGACGAAACCGATGAGGGCCTGGGAGTCCTTGAGTTCGTCGAGGATGATGCGGATGCCCTCGGAGACCTCGCTGACATCGTGGTCGAGGATCGGCAGGGCCTCGACGTCCGCGCGGGTGCGGATCGCCTGGTCCATCACCGGCCCACGGCCGGCGACGATCTCGACGCCGATGCCCGCGGCCTTGAGCGGCACAACGATGTCAGAGAAGAGGATCGCGGCGTCCACGTCGTGACGACGCACCGGCTGCATGGTGATCTCCGCCAGCAGTTCCGGCATGAAGCAGGAGTCGAGCATGGAGATGCCCTCGCGGGCCTTGAGGTATTCGGGCAGGGAGCGGCCGGCCTGGCGCATGAACCAGACCGGGGTGCGGGAGGGGACGCGGCCGGCGGCGGCGTCGAGAAGCGGGGCGTCGTGGAGAGTACGGCGAGTCATGCCCCCATTGTGGTCCAAAAGTTGTAGGAAGACGAAACCCGGCCCTCAGACGCCTAACTCATGCGGTCGACGTAGCGGTTGGCGGAGGGCCGGAATATCAGCAGGGCCACCAACGCGAGCAGCACCACGATCAGGCCGAGGCCGAAACCACCCACCTGGATGGCCAGGGCCGCGACGTTGAAGAACAGGGTCAGGGCGATCACTCCGGTCAGCCACCGCCGGGAGAGCTTGCCGCCCTTCTTCAGCTGAGCGGCGAGAGCCGCCAGGACCAGGCCGGCGACAATGTTGTAGCCGCCGAGGAAACGGACGTTACGCAGGAAGGCGTCGATGAGCTCCTGATCGACACCGGGGTCGCCGGTGTAGCCCTCGCTGCCCATCACCAGGCCGGACAGGATCAGGAGGACCGCGGCGGCCACGGCCAGGTAGTAGCCCCAGCGCAGGGCCTTCGGCCACTCCCCCTCCTCTCCCCCGGTGGAGCGTCGGTTGAGGTCGTCATCGTGATGCCCCATGGAGGGGAACATGCTGGGCATGCGGTTACCGCCCGCCCTGTTCGGCGTCGGCGAGTTCGCCGGTCCACTTCAGGCAGTCTTGGCGCATCCCGAAGATCACCGCTAGGACTGCGGCCACTCCCACGAGGATCTGGAGGCTACCGTCGATCAGGTACATCGCCACTGGGACGTCGGAGGCCCCGGGGGAGGCCGTGAACAGCAGCAGGGTGCGGAAACCGAAGTAGAAGCCGAAGAAGAGGAGCATCCGGCGGGCCATCGGCGCGTACTTCGAGCGGCGGTGCACCAGTCTGAGCATGAGCGCCAGGACGCCCACGATGAGCAGGGACAGCAGTCCGACCACGATGATCGAGGCGTAGACGCTGGCGGACACGAGCGCCTCGTTCTCCCCCACCTCGCGGGCGGCCGCGAAGAAGGCGGAGGGGTCCAGGAAACTCATCACCATGTTGAGGATCTGGTGGATGAGTTCACCACCGAGCGCACCGGCCCACAGCAGGATCAGGAGGCGGACGGATTCGGGCTGGCGCCGCTGGTCTGGAGGGGAGGTCACGATGGGTCCTTGGTTCTACCGGTTGTTGAGCATCCGGGCGGCGTCGGTGGCGAAGTAGGTGAAGATCTGGTCGGCACCGGCACGCTTGATGGAGATCAGCGACTCCATCATCACCGCGTCCAGGTCCACCCAGCCGTTGCGGCCGGCGGCCTGGATCATCGCGTACTCGCCGGAGACCTGGTAAGCGGCCACCGGCACGGGGGACATGTCGGCGATGGCGCGCAGCACGTCCAGGTAGGGCAGGGCGGGTTTGACCATGACGAAGTCGGCGCCCTCGGCGATGTCGAGTTCGGTCTCCAGCAGGGACTCGCGCAGGTTCGCCGGGTCCTGCTGGTAGGTGTGGCGGTCGCCCTCCAGGGAGGAGCCCACGGCCTCACGGAAGGGGCCGAAGAACGCGGAGGCGTACTTCGCGGAGTAGGCCATGATGGCCACGTCCTCGTGGCCCGCGGCGTCGAGTGCCTCCCGGATCGCCAACACCTGGCCGTCCATCATCCCCGAGGGGGAGACGATGTGGGCGCCGGCGGCGGCCTGGGCCACGGCCTGGCGTTGGTAGAGCTCCAGGGTCACATCATTGTCGACGACCGCTTCACCGTGGCGATTGGTGCGCACCACGCCGCAGTGGCCATGGTCGGTGAACTCGTCGAGGCAGGTGTCGGCCATGATGAGCAGGTCATCGCCGAACTCGGCGCGCAGCTCACGCAGGGCACGGTTGAGCACGCCCTCGGGGTGCCAGGCCTGGGTGCCGTCGGCGTCCTTGTCCTCATCGCGCGGGACACCGAACAGGTCGACGCAGCGCACGCCCTCGTCCAGGGCCTCGTGCGCGGCGCGCTTCAGGGAGTCCAGGGTGTGCTGGTGCACGCCCGGCATGGAGGAGATCTCACGCGGCTCGGTGATGCCGTCCGCGAAGAACATCGGCAGGATCAGGTCCGCCGGCCGCAGGGCGGTCTCGGCCACGAGTTCGCGCATCGCGGGATTCTGGCGCAGACGACGGGGGCGACGATTGAGAGGGGTGGGCAACGTGATGCTTCCTTCGGTTCTCAGCGGCAGTGCTTCTCCTCCGCCATCATAGGGGCACAGCCCGTCTACTCCCCCGCGGGCCTGCGCCGGGTGCGGCGCTTCTTGCGCGGCGGTGGGAGCTGACCGGCGGCGCGCAGCCCCGCCACGTGCTCGGCGAGCGCGTCGATGAGGTCGGGTACCTCGGCGATCTCGGGGACGACGTCGACCCGCAGCCCCATCTCCTTCGCCGTGGCCTCGGTCATGGGGCCGATGCAGGCGATGATGGTGCGCTGGTGCGGCTTGCCGGCGATGCCGACGAGGTTCTTCACGGTGGAGGAAGAGGTGAAGCACACCGCGTCGAAGCCACCGGACTTGATCATGTCGCGGATCTCGGCCGAGGGAGGGGCCGCGCGGACGGTGCGGTAGGCGACGATGTCGTCGACCTCCCAGCCGAGCTCGCGGATGCCGTCGACGAGCACGTCGGTGGCGATGTCGGCCCGCGGCAGCAGCACACGGCCCACCGGGTCGAGGTCCTCGACGTACTCGGGGAAGACCTCCACCACGCCGGCGGCGTTCTGTTTGCGCGGGTCAGGCAGCAACTCGGGGGTGATGCCCAGCTCACGGATCGCATCCCCGGTCTTGGAGCCGACCGCGGCGATACGCACGCCGGCGAAGGCCCGGGAGTCCAGGCCGATCTCGACGATCTTCTCCCACACCGAGCTCACCGCGTTGACGGAGGTGAACACGACCCACTGGTAGCGGCCCTCGACGATGCCCTTGACGGCGCGTTCCATCTGCGCCGGGTTACGTGGCGGCTCCACCGAGATCGTCGGCACGGACTGCGGGATCGCACCGTAGCCGGACAGACGCGCGCTCATCGACGCCGCCTGCTCCTTCGAGCGCGGAACCAGCACCCGCCAGCCGTAGAGCGGGCGGTTCTCCCACCAGGAGTACTTCGTGCGGTCGTCGACGCTCTTGCCCAGGGTGACTACCAGCTGGCCGGGCAGATCACCGTCGAGTTTGCCCAGGGTACCCAGGGTGACGTCGTGGGTGCGCTGCAGGCGGGTGGTGCCGTGGACGGTCACGGAGACGGGGGTGTCATCGCTCATGCCGCGACCGGTGAGCTCGGCGGCGATCATCGCCAGATCCTCGGCGGTGGCCTGTAGCACCAGCGGCTGCGGGGCGGAGCTGAGCTGATCCCAGTCCACCCCACCGGCGGTCACGTCGGTTTCGGTGTAGGTCGAGCCGAGCGCGATGCCCGCATAGGAGGGCACCGTGGAGGGAAGGGACATTCCCGGTACGACCTGGAACTCCAGGCCCGCGGCGGCGACGGCGGAGATCTCCGTCATGGTGGAGTCCTTGGTCAGCGGGTTGCCCGTGACCAGCCGGATGACGTCGCCGCCCTCCTCCAGGGCCGCGGTCAGCTGCGCCACGATCCCCTCCGGGTCGCGGTCGGCGAGCTCGCGGATGTCCGCGGCGGTCGGGGGTGCCGGACGCGGTGGCTTACGACGTGCCCCGGCCTCCTTGGCCTCGGCGCATATCCGCTGGTACTCGGCCTCTGCGGCGTCGAGCTTCTCCTGCGGGACGGGTAGGCCGGAGCCGACTATCTCCCGGACCCCGACGTGCACCTCCGGGTCGATGACCGCAACGGGGGTGGAGGAGAGAAACTCGCGGGCGCGGACGGTCAGCAGGTCGGGGCTGCCGGGGCCGGCTCCGACGAAAATGACCTTTCCCGGCTGGGAGGTCTGGGGGGCCATGCTCATACGGATCTTTTCTAGTGTCGGGCCCCGGGCACGGCCCCGGGAGATGATCGGGGGCCTGGGCGCTGTGGGCCGTGGGGGTGTCACGAATGGTCAGGACACAAATGTACGCCCAGCTTGAGCTGCACCTACCTGTCGCTTCGGCGGCTTAGGCGGGCCATAATGCTCGGGGGCGTTCACCGTGTGGTAAATACACCTTAATTTAGTGGGAGCCGATAAGGGAAACCGCGTGCGTGATCTCCCCACCGGAAGTGGTGCCCTCAGCACACGAGGCGGGAGAGTTCCCGGGCGTAGTTCTCGGCCTGGGAGGTGGAGATCACGATGCGGTTGACGGTGGCATGCTCCAGCTCCAGCACGATGCCCGGGCCGCGCCCGTGGCACACCGCGAAGGTCTGGGCACGGGTGCCGTCCTCGGCGGTGATGGTGCCGGTGTGGGTCAGCCCCGGGATCCGGGTGCCGGGGAAACGGCGGGCGGAGCCGGCGGCCACGCAGGCGTCATCCACCACGGAGACGCCTGAGATGACGCGGGTGGGGATGGTGAGGTGAGAGCGCCGCGCAGCGAGCTTCTCCCACCAGTCCAGCTCGACGACGACTTTCCCGTCAAGGATCTTCAGAGCGGCCATAGTGGCTGTCAGCCTAGTCCAACCCGTGTTATTCCGCAGCGATGATGTCGGCGGCGCCGTCGCGCAGCAGCTCGTCCGCCAGCTCGTGGCCCAGGGCCTCGGCCACGCTGACGGCGTCGGCCAGACCGGTGTCGGGGATCTGGACGACGGAGTTGGTCTCGAGCTGGCGGCTACCGTCGAGGGCGAACACGCCGGCGTTCAGGGTGAGCTGGTTGTCGAAGAGCTCGGCGTGGGCGGCGACCGGGGCGGTGCAACCGGCCTCCAGGCGGGCGAGCAGAGAACGCTCGGCCACGGCGGCCACGGTGGTGTCGGGATCGATCAGGCGCTGCAGGGCGGCGACGGCGCGCTCATCGTCGGCACGGCACTCCACGGCCAGTGCCCCCTGCGAGGGCGAGGGCAGAATATCGGAGGGCTCGAAGACCTGGGTGGCACGGTCCTGCAGGCCGGTGCGCACCAGACCGGCGTAGGCGAGCACGACGGCGTCGAGTTCGCCGGCGGAGACCCTGCCCATGCGGGTCTCGATGTTGCCGCGCAGCGGGCGGATGTCCAGGTCCGGGCGGGCCGCGCGCAGCTGGGAGATACGGCGCGGGGCGGAGGTGCCCACCTTCGCACCCTTCGGGAGGGTGTCGAGGGTGAGCCCGTCGCGGGCGATGAGGGCCTCGCGGGCGTCGGCACGCGGCGGGACGACGAGGACGAACCGGTCGTCGGCGGCGGTGGGCAGGTCCTTGTGGGAGTGGACGGCGATGTCGCACTCACCGGCGGCCATGGCCTCACGCAGGGCCTGGGTGAATACGCCGACGCCAATGCGCTCGACCGGGGCCATGTTCACGTCCCCGGCGGTGGTGACGATGTGCAGCTCCGCGGGGTATCCGGCGTCGATGATGGCGTCTCGGATGTGGCCGGCCTGGGTGGTGGCCAGCGTCGAGCCGCGGGTGCCGATCTTGAAGGTCGTCATGAAGTTCTCCTTTAATTGGTACCGGGGTCCGTGCCGAGGGCGACGATACCGGCCTCGGGCAGTTGTGAAACATCCACGGCGACGGCGGGGGCCTCGGCCTTGAGGCCGAACAGCTCCTGCAGTGCCGTCTCATAGGAGACCACACCGGACTCCGCGGCGAGCTCCTTGACGCGCACCGTCGGCTGGTGCAGTAGTTTGTCGGCGACCCGGCGCAGGGCCCGGGTGACCTCCTTCAGGTCCTGATCGGTCATGTCCGGGGTGCGTCCCCGTAAGCGGGTGAGCTCGGCGTCGATGATCTCGGCCGCCTGGCGGCGCAGGGCGGACACGGCGGGCACGACGTCACGCACACGCTGGGCGGAGCTGAACTGCTCCAGCTCCTCGGCGACGATGCTCAGTGCCTCGCGGTGACCGGCGGTGTCCGAGTCGTGCCCGCTGAGCGAACGGTGGAGCCGCTCGATGTTGACCAGGTGCACGCCGGGCAGTTCAGTGGTGGCGTCGTCGATATCGCGCGGCATCGACAGGTCGACGAGCATGAGGTCGGCGGAACGGTCCGCGGGAATGTCATCGGCGGTGATGGTGAAGTCGTCGGCGCCGGTGGCGGAGACGGCAATGTCGACCTCCCCCAGGATGCGTGCCCGCTCCCCGTAGTCGATGACCTCGGCGGAGACCCCGGCCTGCCGGGCATGATCTGCGAGTCGCTCGGCGCGGTCCCGGGTACGGTTGGCGATGACCAGCTTCTCAACGCCCAGCCGACCGAGGTGGGTGGCCGCCAGCGAGGCCATCGCGCCAGCGCCCAGCACCAGAGCGGTGCGGCCGGCCAGGCCGGTGGCGTCGAGACGGCGCAGGGCCTCGTCGACGGCGAAAGAGACCATGGAGGCACCGGCCTCGTCGATGGCGGTCTCCGAGTGGACCCGCTTTCCGGTGTGCAGGGCGGTCTGGGCCAGCGAGTGCAGCGCCTGACCGACGGTGCCCTTCTCGGCGGCCTCCTGGTAGGCGGTGCGCACCTGGCCGATGATCTGCTGCTCGCCGACGACCATGGAGTCCAGCCCGGAGGCGACCACCATCATGTGCTCGGCTGCGGCGTCGGCGTAGCGGACGTAGAGGTAACCGCGCAGTGTCTCGACGTCGACCCCGGAGGCCTCGTGCAGCACCTGCACGACGTCCTCCACCCCCGCATGAAAGCTGTTGGTCACGGAGTAGACTTCGAGCCGGTTGCAGGTGGAGACGATCATCGCCTCCGACAAGGAGGGACGCTCCACCAGCCGTCCGGTGGTGTCGTTGCGTACCGACTCGTCCATGCTCAGCCGTTCCAGGAGGGCGACCGGCGCCGACCTGTGCGACATTCCCACGACGAGCACACTCACGATTTCCTCCACCGCTCTCTCATTGTCCCGCGCCCCTCAGGTTCGTTTGTTATCCACGGCGCGGGGTATATCAAACGAAAGGATACCCCCACGGTGTCGGGAAGCCCCAGCCACCCCTCCCCGGAGGGCCCCCGCACCCGGGCTAAGCGCCAAGTTCCGCCGCCAGTTCCGCATCATCCACTTCCCAGCAGGAGAATTCCTCCCCGTCGATGACGACGACAGGCACCCGGTCCCCGTACTCCACGGCCAGCTCCGGGTCGTGGTCGACGTTGCGGATGAGCAGTTCACACCCGGCGGCGGAGACCACCGGGGTAATCTGCGCCGCCACCCGCCCACAGGAGCCGCAGGTGGTGCGCACCATCAGTTCTACCGTGTGCCGGGACATGGCATCCTCACTCTCGATGACGGCCCGCGGGGTGTCTCCGGGAGCGCGGACGGAATATCGGACTTACCATGGACACGATACCGAGCCTGGTGGCATTCGGAACGCACCCCCTCGCAGACAGGAAGGCACGAACACCATCGTGAACCACGACCCCTCCTTTCCCGGTTCCCCGCAGGAGTTCCTCGCCAGCTGGAGCGCCACCCGCGGTAATCTCCGTCGCTTCGTCGAGGACCGGGCACTGCCGCCGCTGGACGAGGAATCCCAGCGCGCCGCCGGTGAGGCCGCCGCCGCGACCGCGGTGCAGGAGACCTTCGGCATCGAGCTCGACGCCTTCTCCTCCGGGGTGGAGTCCGTCTCCGGGTCGATCGAGGCCGCCGGCGGCATCCACATCTCGCTTCCGGACCCGGACATACCGCAGGACGTGGGTGCCGCCGCCTTCTTCGACGTGGACAACACCCTGATCCAGGGTTCCTCCCTGATCGTCTTCGCCATGGGGCTGGCCCGGAAGCGGTATTTCCGGCTCTCGGAGGTCCTGCCGATCGCCTGGAAGCAGCTCAAGTTCCGGGTCACCGGTTCCGAGAACGCCGAGGATGTTGCCCGCGGCCGCACCCAGGCCCTGGAGTTCATCAAGGACCGGTCAGTGCAGGAGCTGGTCGAGCTGTGCGAGGAGATCGTCGATTCCCGCATGATCGACAAGGCCTGGCCGGGTACCCGCGAGCTGGCCCAGATGCACCTGGCCGCCGGCCATCAGGTGTGGCTGGTCTCCGCCACCCCGGTTCAGCTGGCCCAGATCCTGGCCCGCCGCTTCGGTTTCACCGGCGCCCTGGGCACCGTCGCCGAGGTCGAGGACGGAAAGTTCACCGGCCGACTCGTCGGTGACATCCTCCACGGACCGGGTAAGAAGCACGCGGTGGCCGCCCTCGCCGCGATCGAGCAGCTCGATATGTCCCGCTGTACCGCCTACTCCGACTCCATCAACGACATCCCCATGCTGTCGATGGTGGGCACCCCGGTGGCCATCAACCCCGACACCAAACTGCGCCGGGAGGCGGAACAACGGGGCTGGACCATCCGCGATTACCGCAGCGTACGCCGGGCAGTACGTACCTGGGGGCTACCCGCCCTGGCGACGGCCGCGTTCAGCCTCGGCAGCTGGCGGCTGTTCCGGAACAACACGACGGGCCAGGCCCCCCGGAAACCCGAAAGCCGCGCCACCCCCTGATCATCGGGGAGGGCGCGGCCTCGCTGTGCTCCGGCCTACTTGCCGAGCTTACGACGCTGAACGCGGGTGCGGCGCAGCATCTTGCGGTGCTTCTTCTTGGACATACGCTTGCGGCGCTTCTTGACCACAGAACCCATGACGGTTTCCTCGTTTCGTTGTCGTGTACGTACAGACCTGCCGACAGATTCACGGACCCCGAGGGGGATCTCCACCGTCGAAGTGCACGATCAACGGCGCTCCGCCCGTTGACGGGGCGGACGGCGCGAATCGATCGTCGGCACGAATGGGTCCATCATAGCGGTGCCTGCAGGCTGATAAAAGTCACACACCCCTGCGGACAGCACTACGCCGACCGGTTACCCCGCGTCGAAGTACGAGGAGTCCAGGTAGTCGCTGACCGCCTTCTCGTGGACGCGGAAGGACCGGCCAACCCGCACGGCCGGAAGTTCACCGGCGTGCACCAGACGGTAGACAGTCATCTTGGACACGCGCATGATGTCCGCGACCTCGGCGACCGTCAGGAAAGTTCCCTTGTCTTCTCTAGCCATAATTACCTCATACCCTTCAGCAAGCGGCGCGCTGCAGGCTTCCCCTCCCACAGGATGGACACGCACGTGCCTGAACAAGCCTAGCGTGAACTATGTGACGCTTGCGACCAAAGTGGTTTTTTCTTTCGGGCGTGTCGTAAGTGAACCATTGGTCGCTGTCACCACCAGCCTATTTCTGCGGAGCGCCCAGCTCCTCGGAACGGTCCGCACAGGCCTGAGCCGCCCGGAAGAAAGCGCCACGGAGACCGGATTCCTCCAGTTCACGCAGGGCAGCGACGGTGGTACCACCCGGCGAGGAGACGTTGATCCGCAGCGTGGTCGGGTCATCCCCGGACTCGGCGAGCATCGCGCCCGCCCCAGCGGCGGTGGTGGTCACGAGCTTCTGCGCGACGTCTCGGGTGAGGCCGAGGTTCACGCCGGCGTCGATGAGCGCCTCGGCGACGAGGAAGAAGTAGGCCGGGGCGGAGCCGGACATGGCGGTGACCGCGTCGAGGTCCTTCTCGCTGACGGCGACGACCTCGCCCACCGTGCTGAGCAGCTCCTTGACGACGTCCATCTGCCCGTCGTTGACGAAGCGGCCCGGCGCGAGTGCGCTCATACCCTTACCGACCAGCATGGGGGTGTTCGGCATGACGCGCACGACCGGGGTGCCGGCGACGACGGCGCCCTCCATGTCGGCCAGGGTGATGCCCGCGGCCAGGGAGACGATGAGGGTGTCGGTGTCGTTGGCGTCGAGGGTGGCGGAGACCTCTTCCAGCAGCGGGACCACGATATTGGGCTTCACGCACAGGAAGACGATGTCGGCGCCGTCCACGGCGGGACGGTTCTGCTCGAAATCACGGATGCCGTAGGTTTCCCGCAGCTGCTCGCGGCGCTGGGGGTTGAGGTCGGTGACGGTGATGGACTGCGGGTCGGAGCCCGCGGCGATGAGGCCGGAAATCAGCGCTTCGCCGATCCTGCCCCCTCCGAGTACAGCGATATTTGTCATGCCCCCACATTGCCACGAAAACGGCCCCCGCCGCATCCGAGGGGATGGGGCAGGGGCTGGCGGGGCGGTCCTCTAGAGGACGGTGATCAGCAGCGGGCCGAAGGTCATCAGCAGGCCGACGACACCCGCGAGCACCATCGACAGCGTGTCCTTCGTGGTGCGCAGGGCACGCACCGCGTAGATCAGGGCGCCGGTGGCCGCCAGGGCCAGGACCGCGACGAGCGGACGGTTCAGCCGGCCCCACAGCAGGTCGAAACCGAGGAAGACCAGGACACCGATCACGATGCCCGCCAGCGACATGAGGATAACCGGGCCGAGTGACCAGCCGTCCTCCTCCCCCACGTCCGGGGATGCGTCCTCAGCGGGCGCTTCCTGTTCCGGGACGGTGTCGGTGTCGGTACCGACGATCGGGAGCAGGCCGGTGTCCGCACTCTCACCTGGGCGGCTCGGCTCCTCGTCGACCTTGCGCAGCACCGCGGTCTCCCGCGCGGTCGGCAGGG